>JANODG010000134.1:0-14066 GCA_031412575.1 Bdellovibrionales bacterium | reverse complement strand
CGTTTTTATTTCGAATTTTTTCTTCAGAATCTCCTTTGCCAATGTTGAAGAAAAAAAAATAAACCCCTCTACACCCGTCATTGAGTCTGAATCGACCGCTGAAACTGAATCCGACACTAAAACTGACGTTGATACTGAAGCCGAAACAAATACTGAACCAAAAATTTCAGGCGAACAAGATCCGGAAAAACGAAATGACCAGTTGGAAAGCCAAAATCCCAAAAAAACTCAAAACGTTCAAGATTCAGATGCTTTAGTCGAAGAAGAACAAGTTGTATCGTCTAGATTAAAAAAATTAGATATCACAGGCGCTTCACCAGAGATGAGCATTTCTGGCGAGGCCATCACTAATTCTGGTTATAACTCAGTTTCGGATATGTTAAGGGATTCACCAATTTCTTCGACAGGTTCAGAGCGTGAAGCTTCTGGAACAACTCGCGCCGGTCTTTCTGAAGTGGATTTAAGGGGCTTAGGTTCTGGAAATACTTTGGTGCTCATTAACGGAATGCGTATGGCCCCGATTGCTGGCTATGACACCGTCAACATTAACCGAATCCCAGTGGGAATGATTAAAGACATCAAAATTATTAAAGATGATTTATCAAGCATTTACGGATCTGATGCGATTGGTGGGGTGATGAATATCATCACTCATGACTCCTACAATGATTTGACAGTCAGCGGTGGGGCGACGGCCACACATCTAGGCGGTGGTGAGCGTTATGATTTTAATATTTTAGGTGGAAAAAGCACATCAAAAACTAATATTATTTATTCTTTAAGTTTTAGACGAAACAATAGTATTTATTCAAGAGATCGTAAATGGTCAGACAATTCAATTAGTACGATAGGCTCACCAGGATCTTATCGCGATGTGGGCTCAACGACTTGGAATGCCGATCCTCTATGTCCTGCGGATCGTTTGCTAACCACACCTCAAGGAACTTTTTGTACAATTAATACTGCGGATTTTTCAACAACACTTCCTCTACTTGAACAGTATTCAGGATATGGACGGGTTGAACATAAGTTGAACGATCGAACTTCAGTGTTTTTAGATTTAATTTACAGTTCACTTAATGCGTCTTATGTTTTTGCACCAACGCCTGGTAGTTTTGTTGTGCCTGGTGCGGTTGCCGACACTTATGGATTGCCTAATCATACTCCTGGTACAGATATGCAAGTTCAGTATAGAACTTTAGAGCTTGGTAATCGAAACAATTTTCAACGTGAAGATTTTTATAATATTACAACTGGGATTAAGTGGGATTTTTTAGACACATGGACTGGAAAGTTTGCTGTCACTTATGCTCATGAGCGGAAGAAAGATACAAGCGAAGGAAACTCTATAGTTTCAGAGCTCGAAGGTTTATTATCACAACCTCCGCCTAATGGGTTTCAACCTTTTGCGCCTGCTGGTTCCCGAGGTGATTTGTCTTCGGCCTATTACGAACCTTGGGCCATGGAAATTGCAAACTTCTACATGGCTGACTTAAGATTTGAGGGCGAGATGTTAGAAATTTTTGGTCGCCCTATGGTTTTAACTCTTGGTGAATCTTATGTGTTTCGTGATTACGAAACTAAAGTGGATGCAGCTTCAGAAAATGGTGAAATATTATCTGGTGCAGGGTCAAGCGGATCTGCGGATAGATTTTTCTTAAGCACTTATGCGCAGGTTGAAACCAACGTCACATCGAAGTTCGATTTATTCTTAGCTGGTCGTTATGATAAATTCAGTGACTTTGGAGACACCTTTAATCCAAAATTAGGTTTTAGATACAAGATCACTAAAGATTTAATGTGGAGATCAACCGTAGGTACTGGTTTTAAAGCCCCTGAACTTGCGGTTTTATACCAATCCTCTAGTGACAGTTTTAGAAGATTTATTGATTTTGTGGCTTGTGATGCTGATGGCAGTGCTGATTCTTGTTCACCGAAACAGTACCGTGTGCTTTCTTCTGGGAATGAAAACTTAAGTGAAATTAAATCTTTTTCTTACAACACCGGACTTGTTTATAGCCCTACAACCAACTTTGACATGAGTCTTGATTTTTGGTCCGTAAATCAAAAAGGGATAGCTTGGACTCCTGGGGATAGCACTCTTGAAGATGTGACCCGAGCAGAAGTTGCAGGAATCAATCCAGAAGATTTCGGCATTGATATGAACCGTGATATCAACGGTTATCTTGATCCCACAAATCCAATCGTAGCACCTACCCAAGATTTATCTCAAAGACAAACCTCGGGACTTGATTTTGAAATGGGTTACATTTTGTCGATGCCGGTCGGCAGCCTTCATATTGGCGAAATGTTTTCTTATCGCTTATGGGATATATTATCGGTCTTCCCTGGTCTACCGGATCGGGATTGGGCTAAAGAACGTTGGGTCAACAGATGGCGTAATAACTTTAATGTCACTTATAAGATAGCCGGTCACAGTTTAGGTGTGACTGTCGTATCTACGGATAAGTTTCTCAATGCAGTTAAGTCGGGCTTTATTGATAGATATCACAGATTCGACTTAGCTTATAATTATTCAGGTTTAGATAAATTTGTCTTTGTTGTCGGTGTGCAAAACTTTTTAGGCACAACGCCACCCTTAGACGAAACCAACCCTCAGGCTCCTATCGAAACAGCATTATATTCGGAAACAGGGCCTTTGGTTTACAGTAATGTTAAATATACGTTTTAAAAAAAAAGGAATAAAAGTATGTCAGAAAATAAAATATCTTTGCACAAACAAAATCCAATCGCATTTTTTGTGCCGACCTTTCTATTGTCGTCACTAATCTTGTCATCTGTTTTTTTCCTGACGATGACTTCCGAAGTTTTTGCCAATGAATCTTCCAAAGATTCAAGTGTTAAAAACATAAGTGCCGAGCAAAAAACTAATCTTAAAAATGCCAAAGACTCGCAAGTGAAAGTGGACCAACTGTCTGACGAAACTCAGGCTATACGAGACGAATACCGTCAGGTGTTAAAAGCCATTGAAAATAGCAAAATCTATAATCAGCAAGTTCGTGATTTGATCGAAGGCCAAAAAAAAGAAATGGTTAAAATCAATGAAGACGTTGAAAATATCAAAGATACAACCCGACAAATTACGCCTTTGATGGCTAGAATGAAAGATTCGTTAACAGAGTTCGTTAATTATGATTTGCCATTTTTTAAAGAAGAACGTGCAAAACGCATGGCCGACTTAAAAGAGTTGTTTGTGACTTCAGGAGTTTCTGTTTCAGAAAAATACCGCAAAGTTCTTGAAGCGTATTTAATAGAAAGTGAATATGGTCAAACCTTAGAAGCTTATAAAGACTCTGTTGATATTGATGGAAATAAAGTGTCTGCGGATTTTTTAAAAGTTGGTCGTATTGGACTTTACTATTTAACTAAAGACGGAAAGCGGGGTGGTATCTGGGACTTAAAAAAACCAGGCTGGATAGAATTAGATTCTTCTCAACGTGTCTTGGTTGGTAAGGCTGTTAAAATGGCCATGAAGCAAGCTTCACCAAGTTTGTTAACTGTTCCCGTAATTAAAAATATTGATATTGCTAAAAAGTCCACTAAAGCGTCAGAAAAATCCGAGGTCCAATAATGAAATCTCAAATCATAAAATCAATCGTCTTGAATATTGTTTTTCTTACTGGAATTTCCTTAACTTTTTTAACGTCAACTTCATTTGCAAACACTCAATTAGAATCCTTACTAGGTAAAGTGATGAATGAACGCAGTGAAGAGTCAGCCTTATGGAAAGAAAGAGAAGCTGAATTTCTGCAAAATAAAAATAAACAAGCGCAGATGCTGGCCGATTCCAGAAAAGAACTGAAAGAGCTTGAAGTCATTGGAAACGCTTTAAATAAAACTTATGAAGCTCAAGAAAAAAAATTAAAAGAGCTTAACGAGAATAAAGAAAACGTCATGGGTGCTTTTGGAGAACTTTATGGAGTCGTCAGACAAATGGCGACAGACTTTTTAGCACAAGTTCAAAATTCACCAACATCAGCCCAACAGCCAAAACGACTAGAACAATTAAAGATTTTATCTCTGTCTCCGGATTTGCCAGATTACAATCAACTTGAAAATTTTTGGTATGTGTTTCATGAAGAAATAACTTTACAGTCACAAACTCCGACCTTTAAATCTGCTGTCACAAGTGTTGATGGACATTCTGCCGAGCAAGAAGTCACTCGTTTAGGGGCTTTTAGTTTATTTACCGGACGAAATTTTTTAAGCTATCAGCCAACAACTAACAGTCTTGAAGAGTATGCCAAACAACCAGGTTGGGGTTTTACAAGATCTTTACCAAAGTTTGCCAATGCGGAAAATGGAAAAATCGCAAATGTGTCTTTTGATCCGTCAAAAGGGGCATTGCTTGAAACCTTAATTCAAGTTCCTACGTTTTTTGAAAGATTCCAGCACGGTGGATTGATTGGTTACGTGATCACAGTTTTAATGTTGATTGGTTTTGCGGTGACTGCAGAAAGAATATATTTTTACAGAAAACAAGAAAGACTAATGCAAGATCAATTGAAAAACTTTGATAAGCCAGATCCGAAAAATCCATTAGGCGCTTTGATTGAAACTTTTAATAAGTACAAACATAGCGAACCCGAAGTCATTGAATTGAAACTGACAGAAGTCATCTTACATGTGAAGCCTGACTTTCAGCGTGGAATCAGCACTATTAAGACCTTTGCTGGCCTTGGACCTTTAATTGGTCTACTTGGAACTGTAACAGGTATGATTATGACGTTCCAAGCGATTACAATTTTTGGAACAGGTGATCCGAAGTTGATGGCGGGTGGTATTTCCCATGCCTTAGTTGCGACTTCACAAGGTTTAATTTGTGCAATTCCACTTATGATTGCTTACAGCTACGTGAATGGAAAATACACGCGTTCTATGATCTTTTTAAATGAACAGTTGGCCGGTCTTCTGGCTGAAAAAGTTGTAAAAAAATAAAAAGGAATTTTAAAAAAGTATGAGTGGATTTTTTCTAACAGCAGCAGATGCATTTATTAGCGTATTCGAAAAAGGCGGTATCGTTTTGATGCTGTTTTTTGGATTGTATTTGTTTTTGTGTTATTTAATTTCGGATAAATATTTTTATTTTAAATTCTATTTTAAAAATGACTTTGAAAAATTTAAAGAATCTATAGATCACGTCAGTGCTCCGAATAAATTTTTATTCGAAGCCATCATCACTAAAGAAATTGCGACCATTAAGTCAAAAGTGACTAAGAATTTTTCTTTGATCAAAGTTCTGGTCGCGGTTTGTCCGTTGATGGGTTTATTAGGAACGGTGACCGGGATGGTTTCTGTGTTTGACGTTTTGGCGATTGCAGGTGCCAACGACGCTAGGTCCATGGCCAGTGGAATTTCTAAAGCGACTGTGCCAACCATGGCGGGAATGCTTGGCGCGCTGACGGGGATGTTGGTTGTTAAATATTTAAATGATTACTCTACAGAAAGCATTCACAGCATTAATGATTATTTAGTTAAATTTGATTTACGCAAAAAAAGATCAGATAAAAAATCGGAGATTTTAAACAATGGCTAGATTTAATATAGAAGACAGCGCGGCTGAAGAAGAAATTCATATTGATTTAGCGCCCATGCTAGATATGGTGATGATCCTTTTGATTTTTTTCATCACATCGACATCGTTTATCAAAGAGTCAGGCGTTGAGGTATCTAGACCTGTGGCGCAAACCACAAGTGCAAAACCGGCGGCTTATATTTTGATTGCCATCACCGAAGAAAACGATGTTTGGATGCAGCAAAAGAAAATTGATATTCGTACAGTGCGTGCCAACGTTGAAAGACTGCGTGCAGAAAACCCAGAAGGTGGTGTCGTGATTCAGGCCGATAAAGGTTCTGATACCGACACTCTAGTTAGGGTCATGGACCAAGCTAAAATGGCTGGTGTGGATGATATTTCTATTGCTTCTACCAATAAATAAACCAGTAAATAATTGAAAGGAAATTTTTTTGGACTCAATGAAACATAAAATTTCAAAATTAAAACCTTATTTACCTTACATGATTTCACCTGTGGTGAGTGTTGGTCTATTTGTGTTTATGGGTTTTTTAATTTTTGAAGCTACTGATTTACAAAAAGCCAAAATGAAAGATCCTACTCGCGTTGAGTTTTTAAGAACCTACAGAGAATCTACCTCTGCTCCTGTAGAAAAGTTTAAGCCTAAAAAACAAGACGCCTCTTTAGATCAAACACCAACACCACCTATTGCGGTAAGTCAGCCGCAGGCCATGGCTGAATCTGCCATGAACAATGCTGCGAATGCGGCCCCGCCAACGGGAAGAACCTTTGATGTGTCTATGTCTCCGGGCGCTGCTGGTCCTGGGATAGTTGTCGGTGGATTTGCAATTGCTGGATCTGCACAGTCTGCAGCTTCTGGCAGTGGAGTCGGTATTGGCGGCGGCGGTCCAGGTGTCGAAGGCGCAGGGGGATTAACACCACTTGTTCGGGTGAAATGTGAACCACCAAATCAGGCCCGTGTTGAAGGTATTAAAGGAAGTATTGTTTTAAGATATGACGTGAATGCGTTTGGTCAAACTGAAAACATTCAAGTGGTCGATGCAAATCCTTCTAATGTTTTTGATCAAAACTGTATGCGTGCCATACAGCAGTGGCGTTTTAAACCAAAGATGATTGATGGGAAGGCTGTAGCTGTGCGTGGCAGTCAGTATAAATTTAATTTCGGTGATTATTCAGGGGCGAACTAATGAATAGCTTCCTTTTGATTTTTTCAATATTTAGTTTTTTAGGTGATCCAGTTTTTGCCGCTGTTAAAAAATCAGTGAAAGATGTTGAATTCTTAACTCAGAAAAATGAAAAATCGGATTCAGGTTTTAAAAAAGATAAAAAAATTGATATTTCAAAACACCAAGTTTCCGAAGACGAAGTAGATATAATTAAAACTGAAGCCGAGGCCTTAAAAAAGAAATGGCTTCTTAAAGTCCCTCAATCGTATTCCTTATCAACTACAAAAAGATTTGAACGTGCTCAAAGATATTTAGCTTCTGGAAATTTTGGTCGTGCTTTAGAATTAGTCGAGCCAGTAGTAACCCGTCCAAGTTCGACAGGTTATGAAAAAGCCAAAGCCTTAATATTAAAAACTCAAGCCTTCATGAGTATGAAAGAATATGCTGATGCAGAAAAAGCGATCACTCAAGCCATTGCTATTGGTGAATTAAGTTATACTGAGCAGTGCGAAGCTTTAATGTTTTTGGCTCAAATTCATCTGGTGGCCCAAAATTATAAAGCCGCAAAAATCACTTTGATAAAATATATTGCGGTTTCTTCAGATAAAGTCCCAGCGGCCCATATCATGTTAGGCACAATTGAACACGAACTAGAAAATTTGAAAAGTGCTGAAAAACATGTGAATCAAGCTTTAAGTGAATCTGAAAATCCCCAAGAGCCATGGTTATACTTCGCATCTGTAGTTTATCTGAAAACAAAAAAGTATGCTAAGGCCGAAAAGATTTTAAAAGAACTTTTAGAAAAACGACAAAATAATAAAAACTATTGGATGACGTTGATAGGTGTTTTATTCGAAGAAGAAAAAACCACTGAAGCTTTGCAATATCTTGAACTTGCACATAAGCAGGGTTTTGTGACGGCAAGTTCAGACATAAACAATAGAGCTGCTCTTTTAAGTCAGGAAAAAATTCCTTACAAAGCGGCTTTAGTTCTAGAACAGGCTATTTTAAATAAAGATATTCCTGAAAGTCAGAAAGCCTATGAATTTATAGCTTCATTTTGGTTTGTAGCCAAAGAGTATGGCCGAGCTGTTGAGGCCTATAAAAAAGCAAGTGCTTTGGCAAATAGTGGTGCTGTTGAACTGCTACTAGGTCAAGTGTATCTAGAGCAAGAGGATTGGGTGAACGCTGAAAAATCATTTCAAGCGGCTGTTAAAAAAGGAAATCTAAAAAACCAAGTGGGCAATGCAGTTTTGGGATTAGGTATGACGGCTTACTTTCAAGACGATAAAATAACGGCTCTTAAATATTTCTCAAAAGCTCAAAAATATAAACAGCAAAAAGAAGCCGCTTCACGTTGGATAGGTTTTTTAAAATAGATTTTTTTAAAAAACTTATTTTAAATACTAATAGTCCCCTTGGTTTGAAATATAAATCATTTAAATCACTTGAAAAATTAGGGGAAAGAACCTAGTTTTCCAAATATGGACTATAAAAAAAGTGGTGTAGATATCGAAAAGGGTGACGCCTTTGTGGAGTGGATCAAAGAAACCCAACCCAAAAAACAGCCCCATCAAGATAAAATTATTGACGGATTAGGCGGCTTTGCAGGTGTTTTTAGGGCCCAATTTAAATCCATGGAAGACCCTTGTTTAGTGGCTTCCACTGACGGTATAGGCACTAAACTTTTACTTGGCGAAACGTACAACCGCATTGAGGGCTTGGGTCAAGACTTAGTCGCAATGTGTGTGAATGACCTGGTCTGTATGGGCGCTGAGCCTTTATTTTTCTTAGACTATTACGCCTGTGGCAAACTAGATTTAGACCGCGCCAAATCGTTTGTGACCGGTGTTCGAAATGCCTGTTTAAAATCTAACATGTTTTTATTAGGTGGCGAAACCGCCGAGATGCCAGGTTTATACTCTGAAAAGCAATTCGATGGTGCAGGATTTGCCGTAGGTGTTGTTGATAAGCCTAAAATGTGGGGCCGACATAATGTCAAAGCAGGTCAACAATTGATTGCTGTTGAGTCCTCTGGATTTCATAGCAATGGGTATTCGCTATTAAGAAAAGTTTTTGAAAAAGACATGGATCAGTGGATCGAAATTCTACTTAAACCAACCCACCTTTATGCCCAAATGACCGAAAGATTTAAAGTTAATAATTTACGTATTCAAGCTTGTGCAAATATCACAGGTGGTGGAATGTCGAACATTCCTAGGTGTTTAGATGAATCTCTTAAAGTTGTTTTGAACCCTTGGGATTTGCCACTGGCCTTTAAAGAAGTATTTAATCGAACAAAAACCACAAAAAGGGATTTCTATGAGACCTTAAACTGTGGTGTTGGATTCGTGGTGATAGTTGAACCTAAAGATGTGGATGTTGTCAGTAAATCCATCGCTGAATCAGGATTTAAATCATGGCATTTAGGCGAAGTGGTTAAAAAAGAATCAGACTCTGATCTTGAATGGGATTTTAAAAACTAAAATTATGCAAAACCAATGGGCGCTATTTTTTTCAGGACGAGGGTCAAATCTCCAGGCCATTCTAAAGACGTATTCAAAAACTTGGGTTCACCCTCCGATTTTAGTGACAGATAATGCAAAGTCTAAAGGCATTGAAATTGGCAAGTCTTTTGGTTTAGAAACCCACCTCTTAAAAAAACCTATCGATTACAAAGAACTCTCTGACTTTTTAAAAGATCTTAAAGTTCAGCATATTTTTTTGTTAGGTTTTTTAAAAATCATCCCTGCATCTTTTTTATCCGATTGGAGCAAAAATATATTTAATCTTCATCCCAGTTTATTGCCTGCATATCCTGGTCTTAAAAGTATCGAACGTGCATACACGGATAAAAAAGCTATCGGAATCACCATTCACCGTGTGAACGAAGGTGTAGATCAAGGACAGATTTTAATGCAAGAAAAAATTTTTGAAGCTCAAAGCTTCGACCATTTGTCTCTTGAAGAGGTCACAAGCATAGTTCATAGTAAAGAGCATAAATTGGTTTGCGATTTTATTCTTCAAGGAGAAGCTCAATTTGGCTCAAAAATTTGATGTCTTAATTTTTAGCGTGTTCGGGCGTAACCATTGGTTGGCGTCACAGCTTAAATCTGCCGGATTCAGTGTGGCCCTAATGGATTTAACGTCTTTGTTTCAAAAGGGATTAGCTGAAGATTGGGAAGGGCCATTTCCATTAATATTTCCAGATCACGTAGCTCGAAGTTATAGTCAAAGTTTCACAGATCAAGACAGATCAGAACTTTTACATCGTGGACCAAGTTTAAGAATTAAAGGGCGAGGTTTATTAGAATTTAAATCCGATCACATCGAATACATGTTAAATCGTATGGACCAAAAAGGTGTTTGGATTTCTGAAGAAGACGGTAGACCAAACATTAAGCCCACAGAACATGAATTTAAATCTTTGTGGCTAAAAAGTTTTTTTAAGCAATGGAGATCAACAACCTTAAGGTCTTTACGAGCTACTGAAGAGGGGATTCCAGATTTTCCATTAAATTCAAATTATGTTTTAAGACACCCGTCCCGTCGTGGATATGTTGAAAGTGCGGCATGGTTAACAGACACTGGTGTTGAAGTGTTAAAGCCTAACCCATGGTGGAGATGTGAGTTCGATTCGAATCTTTGGAAATTAAGATTCGATCAAGATGAATTAGAAGTTCACGCTAGTCACTTTATTTTAGGATTAACCAGTTACGAGCTTCATAAGTTTTCAGGGCAGTTGACGCCAAGTTTAGAATTGGTGACACCCCAAGCTTTTTGGGTCAGATGGCGCGGGGTTGTGAATACCCCAACGGCTTTAAATTTTTTACCGACGTATTCGATGTTTTTATCAGATCCAGAATTCGGTGTTTACAGTGAAAACTTTTTTACTGTGATTAAACGAAGCCAGCAAGAAATTGATGTTTGGGCCTGTTTGTCTTATGAAGCTTTATCGCAAGTTAATTTTCAGACAGAAATTAGAACTTTGATCGAAGAAAAACTTGGTCAGTTTGTGCCAGAATTAAAAAACATTCAAATGGATGACTTAAGAATGGGATCTGATTTGTTTTCCTTTTGGCCAGTCTATAAAAACAGACAAGAGTCAAAAAATTTAAAAATGAATTTACATTTAGATTCCCCAGAATCATGGTTGGGTTTAGATAATTATTCTAGATACATCTTTCAAACTCAGTTGATTGAAAACTTAAATAATTTGACGAATCAAAATACAACTGCAAAACAAATCTAAATTTTCAGTTGAAATAAAATATAAGTTTAATAAATTACAGGAGCTTAAATTAAAATGATTGAACGTTACACGCTTCCAGAAATGGGAAAAGTTTGGAGTCTAGAGGCAAGATTTAATTCCATGATGAAAGTTGAAATTGCAGTGGCCGAAGCCCAAGCTGAAGTCGGAATGATCCCAAAAAAAGCCGCTTTAGATATTAAGAAAAAATCAAAATTTTCTGTGGACCGCATTTTAGAATTAGAGCAAGTGACAAAACACGATGTGATCGCTTTTGTATCCAACATGGCCGAACACGTCGGCGAAAACGGAAAATACATTCACTACGGACTGACATCTTCTGATGTTATTGACACTGCTGTAAGTCTTCAAATCAAAGAAGCTTCGAAATTGATTTATAAAAAAATTGAAGCTTTAGATTCGGCCCTTCGTGAACAAATTAAAACTCATGCAGATACTTTATGTGCCGGGCGCACCCACGGTATGCACGCCGAGCCCACAACATTCGGTATGAAATTAAGTGGATTTTTAGTGGAACTTAAACGAAATGAAAAACGTTTTAAAACCGCCATCGAACAGTGTGAAATTGGTAAACTTAGTGGTGCGGTAGGTACCTATTCGGCCCAAGACATTGAAGTCGAAAAAATGGTTTGTAAAAACCTTAATTTAATCCCAGAAACCATTGCGACTCAAGTGATCCCAAGGGATCGTCACGCCGAAGTTATGTTTGCGATATCCATGTTAGGTGCAGGGTTAGAACGTTTGTCTGTTGAACTTAGACACTTACAGCGCACTGAAGTCAGTGAAGTCTACGAAGGCTTTTCAAAAGGTCAAAAAGGATCTTCGGCTATGCCTCATAAAAAAAATCCCATCAGTGCCGAAAATATCACTGGGGTCGCAAGATTACTTCGCGGGTATTTACTTTCGGCCCATGAAAACATCGCCCTTTGGCACGAGCGCGACATCAGTCACTCGTCCGTTGAACGAGTCATATTCCCTGATGCTTTTATTATTTTAGACTATGCCTTAAACCGAATGGCCTCTGTTATTAAGGGCTTGGAAGTGAATAAAGAACAAATGAAAGCCAACATGGACTTGTCATCAGGACACTTATTTTCATCCCACGTTCTTTTAGCTCTTATAGAAAAAGGTTTAAGTCGTGAAGACGCCTATAAATTGGTTCAAAAACATGCCCACGGTCTTAAAAAAGGTCAGTCGCTGAAAGAAAGCCTAATGGACGATAAAGAAGTCTCTTCACTACTAAACACAAAGCAACTAGATACGATCTTTTCTGGAGCAAAACACATTCAGAAAATCCAGAAACTAATTCCTAGAGCTCTCAAAAGCTAGTTTTGTTTTTTTGACCAAAAACCCTGACCTAAACACCAGTTTAACGCTTTTAAATATATATTTGGATTTTCATATTTATTTTAGAGGGCTCTTAGTCCAGTTTATGAAGCTAAAAAAACCTAATCCTTGTTTTATTCTTCGATTATCTGTGGCTCCGAATTTACAATAAGACATTGGTCTTAATTCTCCTCATTTAATTCCTAATCTGATTCAAAAAGTTGTAATCTTTAAAGGGGACGACTTATGCGCCACTTATTATTTTTTTCTGCTTTTTTACTTTTCACAATTTCATCTCATGGAGTAGCTCTTAAAAAAGGAACACCTCCAGAAAAAACTTCAAAATCTAAGGCTGTGAATTCAAAAGACCAAAATAGAAAACCAACTTCGAATGTCATGGGTGAAAGTAAAAGTGATATCCAACTGATCTTAAATCAGTATCAAGACCAAGAAGGCGCCTACGTTCAACTTATTAAAAAAATGCCGAATAGCACTTACAAAGTAGATATTAAATCAATTCAAGGACACTGCATCGGACATCGATTTCAAATTTCACAAGTTCAAAACGCTAAAACAATTTCATTGTTGAGTCGTGTTTATGAATGTGATTAAAGTTTTCCTAATTTCATTTCTGATAAATATTAGCTTAGCTCAAATCAGATCCGCTGAAAGCTTTAATGAAGTTTATAATTTAACTGGCCCTCAAGAAGCTAATGCAAACGCTACAGTCACATTGATTCATTCAGATAATTTGGTCCGTAACGGAAGTAACTACTCATATAAGGCCAATAGCCTTAAAGACCTTGGATTTTGTTCTGATCAGTTGCTGATCTATCAGCCCGCTCCAGGAGATTGCTCGGGAGTTTTGATCTCTGAAAATGTAATTTTGACTGCAGGTCACTGTGTTGAAACAGACGACCAATGCCGAAATTCAACTCATTTTATTTTTGACTTTGAAAATGAACTTGTGATGTCAGACAACACAGAGATCACCAAGTCCCCTTCAATCTTACCTCGTGAGAATGTGTACAAATGCGTAGAAATATTAGCCCAAGAATTTGAGGGTTCCTCAGATGTAGCCTTCCTGCGCTTAGATCGAAAGGTCGAAGGTCGTACACCAGTTCGATGGCGAAGATCAGGGGAAATATCAAGAAATGAATCCGTGTATTTAATCAGCTCACCTCTTGGATTACCCCTCAAGATAAGCGAAGGACTTACGACAGATGTTCCAAGATCTGAGGCAAGTCCTATTATGTCCACCTATGCTGCAGTTATGGGCTCGTCAGGTGGACCTGTATTTAACTCTGAAGGTCATTTTTTAGAAGGCATTCACACGGCCACAATAATAGATTCAACAAAACCTAACCGTCCAATAGCAGATCCTTCTGGATGTCTAAGATGGCCTGAAACAGATCACAGAATTGATGTTTCACTGTCTAATGGAGAGATCTTTAAAAAATATGGTCGGTCAAGAACTAACCCTGTTTCAAATTTTATGGATGAGCTGGTACGTTTCGGTGGGAAAGGGACTTACCCTTCTGGAACGGATCCCATTGAAGACTCAAAATCTAGCTCTGAAACGGGTGTAGAGTAATTCTATTTAAGCTTTCAAAATTTGATCTAATTCACCTTTTTGCTCCAAAACCCGTAAATCTCTTCAATTGAGACACCTTTATTTTTTAATAAGGAGCGAGTGCTCCCAAACGCTTTGGTTTTACGACGATTACCTATGTCCATTTTTTGGCCT
>JANODG010000133.1:0-6456 GCA_031412575.1 Bdellovibrionales bacterium | reverse complement strand
GTTTATATTTGTAAGTTGTGTTGTCCCCTGTGGATCACGATCAATGTAACCTACGATACCACCTAAATTTGCAGAACTATTTTCAGTAAAGCTTCCATGGTATCTTAAATTTTTTATGGAAAAATCTATATTACTCATTTTGACAATTTTATCATCTGACCTAACATAGCCAGCAAGGCCCCCAGAATACATACATTTAATTGTAAAGCTATCGCCAGTTATTTTAATATTATCAAATTCTAAATTCCTGCCTGACCCAAGCATAGCACCGCAGTAGTTAGCTTCAGGCCCAGTTGTTTGAATAAGACCGATTCTTTTAAAGTTCATTTCAATATTTTTGAATTTTACTCCTTGTGCGAAACTTAAAAGGCCACCAACGTAAATTGTCTCCGTGGTGCGTATGTTATTAGGTATGTAAATTTCAATAGAGGGATCATCAACTACAAGATTTATTATTTCAGAATTTTGTGCCATTCCAAAAAGTGATTGTCTTCGGATTGAAGCTTTTGATAAGGATTGGCCGCATCCATTAAAAACTTGGTTTGTTAAATTATTATTAAAACTTGAATCTATAGTGACATTGTTTAAATTAATATCTTTTCTAAGGCAGATATAGCTATCATTACGATTAATATTTTTAAAATCGCTGACAGAGCTAATCCATTTGGTACAATTTGTATTGTCAATAAAGCAATTACGCTCGGCAATTGGTCTTGTGTTTGGATTGCAGAATTCAGAGCCAACGTTTTTTCCAAGACCTTGATCAAAACAACTAATTGTTCGTTTTTGAAGACCTTCACCGCAAACTCTGTTGCATGTATTCCAAGCGGGATTTGTCCATCTAAAAGGACCTACTGGCTGTTCAACTATTGGGGGCTCCGGAATTGGAGGCTGTGGTTCTGGTGTGATTGGAGGTGGGGTGGGTTCAACTTCTATTGGTGGAGGAATGGGATTAATTTCTACCGGAGGTGTTTCGCTTGAAAGCTCGGCCGGTGCACTGAAATAAACATCACCACCACAGTTTTGAAAAATTATAAATAAGGTTCCCAAAATCAACAAAACGATTAATTTGTAAAGTTTGTTCATAATTCCCCGACAGTTAAGTTAAAAACTTTTCGGTTCTAATTCAAAGTACAATAAAAATAAATGTATTTCATTTTGTGAAAGAGTATTAGTTTCTAAAATATCTGTATTATTATGAGAATAAAAAAGTAGATTGTCATTTTTATATACAGTTTTATTCACACTTTACATGCTGATTTTTATCAAACTATTTAAGGTTTAAAATTATCCTTGAAGAAGATGTCAAAATTTCAAATTTGAAACCTTCATCAAAGTATTAAAATATAAAGTAAGGTAGTCTCGACGTTATTTTTACCAATTAATGGCACTGGTTAAATCAGTTCAAATATTTATATTAGATGGCACAGGCAAATTTTTGCCCATACCAACGTTTAATGACAAATTAAATAACTTGAAGTTATACAGCTAAATCTAAATTCGACTCGAAGAAAATGAGTTAGAAGTTCTAGTTCCTGGATATACAAAAAAGTACAAACTTTACGATTCGAGTGCTTATTTGCTATTGGTATGTCAGGTACAAGAATTCTAACCAAGGCAGTGTTATGACAGGTGGGCTTTACGGCATAGAAGCTAACATTTTCATTATTGATTCTGGAAACGCTCGAGTTGTTAAGCTTAACCCGTCAGGTCATTTTTTAAACGAGTTTGGGTCGACGGGATCTTTGTAAAAATTTATGAACTGGAGTTAAGACTAGGAAGATTTAAATTATTTTAGTTTTAACAAAAAATTTAAAGTAGACTTCATTTGTGAGGCTCTGATGAAAATATTAAATTTATTTATAATTATTTTTTCAACAACTGTAATTGTTTCGTGTGGTGGGGACTTAAGTCCTAATAACAATTCAAATTTTAATCAGAAGCTTAATGTCGGAATTGGATTCTTACATTCTTGTGTTGTCTTAAGATCGGGTCGACTAAAGTGCGCTGGAAGCAATAATGGATATGCTTTAGCAAGTCAGACTCGAATCAAGTCAAATACTTTTATTTCCGCAACAAATTTAGAAAATATTAGACAAGTCACTTCTGGAGATAGTTTTAGTTGCGCTCTTTTAGAAGATCAAACGGTAAGTTGTTGGGGTGATCAAGCACTTGGACTAATTAGCCCTTCAGCCTCAGCAAGTCCTTTGAATGTTCCAGATTTAAGTGGTGTGCTACAGCTTGCTTCGGGATCACAACACGCATGCGCGCTTTTAAGCACAGGTCAAATTAAGTGCTGGGGTGAAAATAATTATGGTCAGTTAGGAAATAACTCAACCACAGACTCAGACACACCCATCATTGTTTTAGGGGTGAATACTGCAACGCAAATTACAGCGCAATATGATCATACTTGCGCACTGCTTTCTAATCAAACAGTACAGTGCTGGGGTAGAAACAATAATGGTCAACTTGGTGATGAGACGACAACAGACAAATTGGTGCCAACAAATGTTTTAAATCTTAATGACGCCGTCAAAGTCTCTGTTGGTGAGCTTCACGGGTGTGCTTTAACATCTTTAAACCGTGTAAAATGTTGGGGCAGTGACACTTATCTAAAGGGTAACTCTACAAGCGTTGGTCTTGGGATTGTTGAAACCTCAGGTCTTACAGATGTTGTGGATCTTGCGTTGGGTAAACGACACTCTTGTGCTGTAAGACAAAACGGCCAAGTGCGGTGTTGGGGCGATGGGCAAAGTGGAGCCTTAGGTGTTGACGAGAACATACTTTACCAAGAGGGCTTAGATGGAAGATCAACGCTTCCACGAACAGTAGCAGGTCTAAGCGGAATCATTTCTATATTTTCAAAATATAAATCAACATGCGCCGAAACAACAGCGCATGAGCTAAAATGTTGGGGGGACAACGAATATGGTCAACTTGGAATCAATAAAGCCACTGTTAATTTTACGGGTCCGATTAGAGTCCCGCAGTATGATTCTGAAAGTTTCGTAACCATTGGTGATAGATCTGTCTTAAGTTTATCTTCAGTCTCTATCATCTCTGGACTTGGGGAAAATATTTCTAATGTTTTAGGGATAGAAAGTGATCTTGTCGGAGGATTTGAATTTTCTAGCACGCTTAATCCGATCCAAACAGATTCCAACATTACAAGTCTTGAATCCGTATATGGTCACGCCTGTTATAGTTTACAAAACGGGACCGTTAAATGTTGGGGCTCAAATGATGAATTGGCTTTAGGTTTCATGCCCTCATCAGATCCTACTCTTACTCCTGGGTCTGTAGTTGGACTGACCCAAGTTTCAAAAGTAGTTGTTGGTGAATTCCACAATTGTGCCCTTCTTAGTACTGGTGCGGTCCGATGTTGGGGGGATAACAATGTAGGCAACCTTGGAAATGGAACAACCACAAGTTCCCAAACACCTGTGACGGTGACTGGGTTATCCAATGCGACAGATTTAAGTGAAGGTGGCCGCACAACGTGTGCTGTTAGTTCTGGATTGGTTTACTGTTGGGGATTTAACAGCTCTACTGTTAGAACTTTAGGAAATTCAAGTTTTACAAATCAATTTTCAAGCACGCCTTTGCAGGTGACCGGAGTGAATAACGCAACCAAGGTTTCTGTAGGATTACGAAGTTCATGTGCTTTAATAAATGATGGAACCATTAAATGTTGGGGGAGTACCTTTGTGGGACAAAGGGGCAACTTAAACATTGTGGATGCAACTGTAGCGTCTGTAGTTACAGGCATTTCAAACGCAATAGATGTACAAGCGGGTAATGATTTTTCTTGCGCACTATTAAGTACAAACACTGTTAAATGTTGGGGTACAAACGGATTAGGACAAATCGGTCAAACTTTAACGACTGTAATTGATATTGTAAACGAGGCATTCGAAGTTGGTGAACCTGTTACGGTCACAGGGCTTACTAATGTAAATTCATTATTTGTTGGAAAAAATTCCACGTGTGCAAAAACAGTCTCCAATCAGATGTACTGTTGGGGTTATGGTCCATGGGGAGAGCTTGGAAATAATGTTTTGTCCTTCGAGTATAATCCTTCAGACGTGTCTTTGTAGTCGAAGTGATTGGCGTTCCCAACAAATATATTGTTTTAAAATAAAAGAATAAAAATGCTTTTGTTATTCAAATTAATTGTTTGTGCTTTTAAAAGTAATCAAGTTTTTGTTTCAGTTTATCTACAGTTATTTTGATTAATATTATAAACATCAAGATTTAAATTAATGGCCTGGCCACAGCCCACTGCAGTTACAGAACTTTCAAGCGCTTCCCGCAAATCTGAGGCTGCCGACTTTTTAAGAAATAATAAATAAATTTTATGAACGGTGCGTAAAAGATAACGCGCTTGCAAAGCTTCTTTAAATACAATTAAGAATTGATTATTAAATTTTAGGCCATAAGCTTGCAAAGAAAAGTAAACCATTTAATCGGGAGTAAACAATTTATGAAAATCTCAATTTTAATCTTAACAATATTTATCATAGCCAATTTCGCTAGCGCTGAGTTACCTGCATCTGGTATCCCTGTCAAAACCAAATTTGACTGCAGTGTTAGAATGGGTGAACAAAATGGATCTGATTATAAAAGTGTAATGAATCAAATCTCTGTTATCGTTGATACAGATTTTGAAGAAGTCATAAAATTAGATAAGGTTTTAAATCTTCCGTCGCATCTTGTGGGGGGATTTATTTCAATGAGTGCCGCAGATTTTAATGGTGAAAAAATATCCAAAATAGCCGTAAGAACTCCTTCATTAAAAGTTCTTGGATCAAGCCTCAATAGTCAAGATGGAGACAGCGCCACTGTTATAGATGGAGCTACTTTAAAAGCTTGGCCAAATTTCACCATATCGAGCGATTTGGATAATTCGGAAGTAACGATTATCAATGTAGAGGTTATTTGTAAATTAGAAGAAATTTAAGACAAAGACGAAATGGTCTACACTATCCTGGAATTAGGGGAAAGAAAAATGGGGCGGGTGATGTGTCACCGCTAAACCCCAAGAATCATTCCATAAATTTAATCTAGTTACCAAAAGTGACTTTAACTTTTTAATCGACTTCTTATCGCTACAACTTTAGCAAGGGTAGGCTCTTCGGGCAATTTTATGCCTAAGCTTTCCGTGGCTCCTGCCAAGTCCTGACCACAGAGTCTTAAATAACCTTGCGTGGTTTTAAGCTCTGTGTGACCGACCATGGCCATCACCCTTGCCAAAGACACACCTTGTTTTAAAAGCTGCGTTATAAATGTGGCACGAAGGTCATGGAACTTCACCGAAGTGATCCCAATTCCCACACAAAAAGTTCTAAGTTCCTGTGCTTGATTGCCTCTGTTCCAAGACTCTAAGTGGGGCAATATAAACTCCTCGTGACCGCGCTTAAGTTTAAGCTTGCTTAAAAAAATCCGGCACTCAGTGGATATTGGTACGACTCGGTTTTTAGCTGACTTCGTAGTTCCAAAACCATCTTTACTGGTCCACGCTTTTGTAACGTGAATAAAGTTTGAAACCAAGTCTATGTCGGACCACTTAAGGGCGTACATTTCACCGGATCTCATTCCAGTTAAAAGTGCGAAGGTCCAAATATCCGAATAAGGATGATTTATAGCTTTGGCTTCTTTTAAAAGGATTTCGATCTCGTTGGGGTTTAAAACTTTTTGCACCGCTTGTGGAACCTTCACTTTAATTTTTAAAGTTGGGTTTTTAGCAAGCACTCCATCTTCCACCGCCATCATAAAAATACGACGAACAAGTTTTAGAATGTTTCTTCGGTGCCAGTAGGACACACCATCAACGATATTAAAAATAAGATCGTGTACGTCTGATGTTGTGATTTCGTCGATAAACCTAGAACTCCATCTTGGGTTTACCCATTTGTCTAAAATGGTTTTATAATTTAGCCACGTTGAATATTTGTATTCTAGGCGACACTGTTCTAGACATTGCTGAACCCACGAAGACCATAAAATTTTAGATATATGGGATTCAAGTTCGGTTTTTAAATCGAACTCAAAGCGTAAGGCTTCGCGCTCGGATTTAAGTCCTAGCTTACGTCTGGCTTTTTGGCGACCAGACTTATCTCGGACTTTTACAAAAACGTCGTACACGGTTTGACCGTTTTCATTTCTTTTCTTTATGGACATATAAACTCCTGTTGGTTGAGGAGTTTGACAGCTCGTCGAATGTAGAAATCGAATTTATTGGCAAGTAAAAATGTCTGTCTAAACAGCTCTTTTAAATTAGATCAGTTGATTGCAAATAAAAGGATCCCATAATGAACTAGAAAATGAACGGCCCATTTAAAATCTAGATTGTTTAATCTATGAAATATTCTGTTTTCAAAGAACCTATGGAATCAAAACTAATAATTTACTTCTTAAAAATTAACACTAAAAATATAAAAAGACTCAAAAAAG
>JANODG010000132.1:0-11700 GCA_031412575.1 Bdellovibrionales bacterium | reverse complement strand
TGGCAGAATGGCAAATTTGAACTTGGTATAAAAGTCCTATGGGAACTACTACTTTGAGAACATCTAGAAACTTCTGCAAGTTTAACCCCTCTGTAAAAGACTTCATTTTGCAATCTGCCTCCTAAACTTGCGATTCCGCCTGCAGTCAAGGCTTGTCCATTCTGTATAACTTTTCCATTTAAAGGTATAATAATCTCTGCAGCAGCAACACTTCCATTCCAATCATTATCATTTGCACTAGAACCACCCTCGCAAGTATCACCAGGTATATAAATTTTTATAGCCTTAGCGGAACTTGGAACATTTGCTTGAGTTCTAATTGGACCAGAAAAGCCGGCTCGTCCTAAATATGTTCCACCATCGTTTTCTAAACATTCACCCCAGCCACCGGAATCAGATCCACCGCTACAGCTTACAACTTTATAATTTGCGTCAAGCGCAACATTCTTTTCAATAGTGATGCTCTTTAAAACTTGTTTCGTTGCGCCTCTTTCTCGTGCAACATCAATTTTTAATAAAGCCTTTCCACCAACTGCAGGATCAGTCACATCCATATTCTGAACTTTTATATTTGTTATTTTCAAATTATCGAATTTATTTTTATTGTTGTTAGCAGGGTTGTAGATTGTTGTGCCGGTGCTGTCTTTGATGACGAAATCAGTCCCTGAGTTAGGACGTGCTTGGACCAATGCTCTTGGAATTGGGATATCCTCTAAGGATTCCGTACAGACAGTTGTGTCCATAAGTAAATTTTCAATTTCCTTCTTGAAATTTTGGTGCGACATTTTGTCTTCTAAATAATAGACTGTATTAGCCTGGTTTTGAATCATCGTGCTTAAGCCAACGCTCATAATGGACATCATTGCCATAGCCACCGAAACTTGTGCTATCGAAAACCCTTTTTGATTTAACATAACTTTTGCTCCATAACTTTAGATAACCTTTTGTTAAGACGCTCTTAAGTTCTTAATGTATTTATCGGTATTTTTAAGATTGGAAGTTAAATATAATTTTAAAAGGCGTATCAACATGCCCTAGTTTTGAGCCAGGATCGTGCTTTTTATCCAAAAGAGTTTCAATTTGAGAATAAATGCAAACTGTAAATTGTTTATGTTTATACACAAGCGATGCTGAGCATTTAGCCGCTTTAAATTAATGCCCACAAAAAACCTTTGAATTTGAAATGTTAATTCATATTTTGATTATTGGCTGGCAGTCGGCGTTCGAATTATTCGCTTGTACTGAGGTAAAAAAGTAGAAACCTCATCAATGAAAGAACTGATTGGGGTAAATGTACATCCTCTAGGGATAAAAGTTGAATTTATCATTTTTGAATCATTCACGGGCTGATACAAACTTCGGTCTATGACATCAGTGGGCGATGTCCAAGTGACGCAGGATTTGGTGGCTTCAACGTTTAAGTTTGGATCGGGATTAACTATATTTGCGGAGCCCACATTAAGAGTGTCCCCAGCTTGTGTCTCAATTCGAGATGCATCAGAAATTATAACGGTCTTATCCAACCCGCTCGACGAATCTCCATCTGTGGTTAAGGGTGGCTCAAGGTTGGCAAGTTCCTTTGTGGGCTCTAGGGAAGGGTCTTTAGAAGCCGGATCTACTGTCTGTTCGCCTTCGAGTTCAGATGAAGGTTCCGATAGGGGTAATGTGGTCGCAAGCGCTGTTTGGGGAGAAGTCGCCGATTCAGTCGGGGACTCCATTATCGTTACGGGTTCGGTATTGGGCGGTAAAGCTTCTTTAAGGGCTACATTAACACCTAATTCATGAGTAGCACTTAAGACACCTAGAAGTTGACCTTCGGGGTTTAAAACGGCACTTCCGTGATCGTTGATATGACAATCTAAGTCTGTGCCTACTGCAGCTGAACTAAGAGCTGGTTCACTAGCAACGTACCTCACCTGACCCGTTGAAGATTTAAGTGGAAGTTTGGCGTGGGGCCCAATCAAAACTACGTTCTGGTTTTCTAGGATTGGCGTTTCTAAATTTAATGGAACAGGGATTCGTGCATTCACGGGCCGATCTAATCGAACAATGGCCGCTTTAACACCATTGCTGTTTTTTTGCCAAATCACTTCCTGGCAATGATACACGTCTCTGGGGTTGAACTCGGATTGCCCCTCGGTGTAACCAAAAATAAATGAATAATCAGAAGTGCAATCGCTTCCTTCTTGAATGCAGTTTTGTGCAGTCAAAATTAAATCTCCAGAAATTAAAATGCCACCACACACAACTTCGGAAGGCCTAGCCTGCGAAGAAAATCTTTGATCCTCACAGATTTTTAGATCCAAAGGATTCGCATTTTCAATATTAAACTTAAAACCGCCGCCTGCGACATGGTTGTTCTCATGACGGCGCACAACAGTGACTATGCTTTGAGATCTCGTTTTTAAAATGTCAGTTAATTCTTTCACTTCTATGCGATTATCTTCACCCATAAAACCATTGATGGCGAAGGACTTAGTGCCTAATAAAAAGCCCATCACCAGGGTAAAAAGTAAAAAAGATTTTTTAAATTTCATTTAGTTTCCTAAAATTTTTTTTACTTCGGTTTAGTTTACTTCTGTCATCGTGATGCCTTCTCTTTAATGACGTCACGTTAAACTTTTTAAGATTAAACTCTGTTTTAAGAATGTGCTAAAATTTTCAAAAAGTCATGTTTGTTATCGGCATCACTCCGTCTAGATCTTAATTTAAAGCCATTTAATCTAAAAATGAGACTTGTTTAAAAAAAAAGTATATAAGTTGATCATGGGAATAAAAATGAAAAATCAAAGCTCGAAGGCCTTTAAGCTAAAAACAGATTTTAGTCCTGCAGGTGATCAACCTAGGGCCATCGAACAGATTCTAACAGGCTTCGAGCAGGGTTTAAATCATCAGACCCTTTTGGGTGTTACAGGTTCTGGAAAAACCTTCACTATGGCCAATGTGATTCAAACCTTAAATGTGCCGGCTTTAATTTTAGCACCTAATAAAACCTTAGCGGCGCAATTGTATTCGGAATTTAAAGAATTCTTTCCAGACAACGCAGTCGAATATTTTGTAAGTTACTACGATTATTACCAACCTGAAGCTTATATACCGTCAACGGATACCTTCATCGAAAAAGATTCTGCAATTAACGAACACATTGACCGCATGAGACATTCCGCCACTCGCTCTTTGTTCGACCGCAGAGACGTGATCATTGTAAGTTCCGTATCTTGCATCTACGGTTTGGGTTCCCCTGAATCTTATGAAGACATGATGATTCAAATCCAAGCCAATTCCAAAATGAAGCGTGATGATTTTTTACGGGAATTAGTTCGAATTCAATATTCAAGAAGTGATGTGGATTTCCACCGTGGGACTTTTCGAGTGCGCGGGGATTTAGTGGAAATTCATCCATCGTATGAAGAAGACGATGTTTTACGTGTTGAATTTTTTGGTGATTTTATCGAGCGCATCTGTTGGGTTGATCCTATTCGTGGGGTTGTTAAGTCTGACGTGGACTTCGTTTCCATTTATCCTGCCAGCCATTATGTGACTTCCCAAGAACGCATAAAAATAGCAGTCAAACAAATTCAAGATGAACTGCGCGAGCGCCTAGATTTTTTAAAAAAAGATCTACGTTACGCCGAAGCTGAGCGTCTAGAAAAACGCACCTACCATGATATTGAAATTTTAGAAGAGATGGGTTTTTGTCCTGGAATTGAAAACTACTCTAGACACATGACGGGTCGACCGGCAGGTATGGCGCCGCCTACATTACTAGAATATTTTTCTAAAGATTTTATAACTTTTATTGATGAAAGCCATGTCACCGTTCCACAGATTGGTGGCATGTACCGTGGGGATAGAGCAAGAAAAACCACTTTAGTAGAGCATGGTTTTAGATTGCCATCAGCTTTGGATAATCGTCCGCTTAACTTCCAAGAATTTGAAGAACTTACGGCTAAAACGATTTATGTGTCCGCTACTCCTGGAAATTACGAAGTCGAAAAAAGTGAAGGTAGTATTGTAGAACAGATCATTAGACCGACTGGTTTGATAGATCCGGTGGTTCATGTGAAGCCTGCTAAAAATCAATTGGATGATTTATTGGTCGAAGTTTATAAAAGGGTTGAGAAAAAGCACCGTGTGCTAGTCACCACGCTCACTAAAAAAAGCGCGGAAGATTTAACAGATTATTTTTCAAGAAAGAAAGTAAAAGTAAAATATCTTCACAGTGACATCAAAACTGTAGAGCGTACAGAGATCATTCGAGATTTACGTTTAGGCGTTTTTGATGTTTTAGTAGGAATAAACTTACTTAGAGAGGGACTTGATATTCCTGAAGTTAGCCTTGTTGCTATTACAGATGCGGATAAGGAAGGTTTTTTAAGATCTGAAAGATCTTTAATTCAGACCATTGGTCGTGCGGCAAGAAACTCTGAAGGTGAAGTGATCTTGTATGCGGATGTGATCACAGAAAGTATGCGAAAAGCTATGTCAGAGACAGATCGAAGACGAAAAATTCAAGTCGAGCACAACACTAAACATGGAATTACGCCCACAACAATTTTCAAAAAAGTGAAACGTGGTTTGATGGAAGTGTACGATCCGACCTTGGCGCAAGATGATGGTTTTGAATTTGAATTTTTAGTTAAAAAATATGAAAAACAACCAAGTTTACTTCAGAAAGAAATTCAAAAGCTTAAAAAGAAAATGCAAAAGCTTTCTGCGGAGCTGGAATTCGAAGAAGCAGCAAAAGTGCGAGATGAAATGAAGCGTCTTCAAATTCTGGAATTAGAAATAAAAGAACCTAATTTAGAATGAATATTTTGCTCCCTTAGCGGTTTAAGTTCGGATTGTGAATATTAGACTCAATCCGAGCATAACCTTGACCCGCTGGGTAAGCTTTGACAGTTTCGAATCATGAACGAAATCGAAATCTCACTTTTTCCAATTCCAGGTAGCGTGACCTTACCTTATAGTGTTGTTCCTTTACATGTATTCGAACCTAGATATAGAAAAATGATCACTGATTCTGTCACCGCCCAAAGACGAATAGGTATTGCGCACACAATAAAAAAAATTGCGGAATCAAAAGTGGACCCAAAATCAACACTTGAAGAACGATTAAGTCAAAATCAAAGCTCTTACTTAGCTCATCCCATATTTTCCGCCGGCTTTGCTGAAATCAAAGAAACTCTGGCAGATGGTCGTATGCTTGTAGAAATCAGAACTGACAGCCGTTATGAAATTATTAAAGAGCAACAAGAAGTGCCTTATAAAATTGTACTTTGTAAGCCATACCTTGATGAAAGCAAGCCCAGCGGGGATCAAGATAAAGTTCCGAAGTTAAACGCGACTTCACTAAGAAGTGATCTTGATTCTGTTCTTATTAAATTAGTACAAAACCAAGACCAAAATTTATTAGCGTATTTAAATAGTAAAGATTGGCTAGATCTTTCTGATGAAGAATATAGTTTTAAAATCTATTCAATCATCGGTTTTGATCCTGATGTTTTGCAAAAAGTTTTGGAATTAAAAACGCCAAGTCTTAGAATCAGTTTTTTAAATGATATTTTGACTCGAACTGAACTTCAGTAATTCATCAGATATTTTTACAACCCAAAAAAATTGCCAATCAGCATTTGCTCAAATGCAAATTAAACGAGTATTTAATTAGTGGGCTAAGTATCAATGAGTGCTTAGATAAGGCTCACAAGAGTTTGATGGTTTTGCCGATAATATAAATTCATTGGGACTGATTTCATCAGCTTCAACTTTTTTAAATCTTAAATTCCGACGGGCGTGCCAATAAACATCACTGGGCGACAAACCTAACTTTCCGATATGAAGTCGCGCTTTTGTATTTCTCCACGCTTTGGATTGGAAATACATTTTTGTAGGCGGAACATTCAAAGCTTGTCCAAGAAGTTTTGAGCAGTAGGTTTCGGCCAAGCTTGTCCAGTCTGCAAAAATATTAAATTTCATTTTTAAAACTCTATCCACAAATTCATCGCTAGGTTCGGGGTAGTTTGGGTTTTCTAAAATAATGTAATTAGGACCGAACGCTTTTAGATCGGGACTAAGGCGAATGCCATAGTAAGGATGTGCATGAAGCCATAGGCCTTTATATTTGATGGCAGAGTGGCTGTATGGGCCTTCGAAGATGACGGGCTCGCCTTTTTTTGTGTAACTTTTAAAGAAAACAATTTGTGCAGAATAAGATTCTAATCCCCAAAACGTTATAATAAGAAATAAAATTTTTTTGGTCATGTTTTCGATTTATTTTGTAATCGGGCAAGTCAAAATTTTCAACAAAAGTTTCTTCTAGTCACATACGGCCATTCGGTGGCAGAATCTGAAGAAGATGGATGATTCAGAAAACCAAATCAAAATTCAAAAGAAGGTCAGGGTTTCTGTTTTATCCACAGAAGAGGCGCAAAAAAAATTAGCCGAAATGCATAATGTTTCATCTTCTTTAACCAAAGAACCTGGCGTTTACCTGATGAAAAACGCAGCCGATGTGATCATCTATGTTGGAAAAGCTAAAAACTTAAGAAATCGAGTTAAAAGTTACTTTCTTTCCAACAAAGACATGCCTAGTCGTGTAAGGCACATGGTTCGTCAAATTGACCGATTTGATTACATTGTCACTCAAACTGAAGTCGAAGCCTTTTTGTTAGAAGCGTCATTGATTAAAAAGCATCGCCCTAAATATAACATTCGGCTAAAAGACGACAAAGCTTATCCTTATATTAAGTGCTCACTTAATGAAGATTTCCCACGCTTTTATATCGCAAGACGAGTCAAAGCCGATAAATCGTATTACTACGGGCCTTACACTAATTCTTTAGCGGTTCGAATTACAATGCAGTTTTTAAACCAAGCTTTTTTAGTTCGGGATTGCAGCAATGGATTTATGAAGACCCGAAAGCGTCCGTGTTTAACTTACGATATGGGGCGATGTACCGCACCTTGTGTGGGTCTGATTGAAAAAGCCAAATACGCGAAAGGAATTAAAAAATCCTTAGAATTTTTAGAAGGCCAACAAGAAAAAACGGTCAATGATTTAGAAAAACAAATGCTGACCTTTGCAAAAAATGAAAACTTTGAAGTGGCTGCAAAAATTAGAGATCAAATTAAATCTATAAAATCTATTTTAGAAAAACAAACTGTCATTTCAACAGATCAGATCGATATAGATTTGATGACTCTTTTCAAACAAGAGATTGGATCACTGGTCGAAATTGTATCCGTTAGAAAAGGTCGTGTGATTGGAAGTCGACCTTATTTTTTTAACAATAGCAATATGGGTGCAGAGTACGAAGACGAACGTCACTGGTTTGTTTCGTTCTTAAATCATTATTATGATGACAATTATGTGCCAGACCGAATTGTAATTCCCATTGATTTAGGGCGTGAGCTTTTAACTTTATTTTTAAAAGTTTTAGAAAGTCGATCGAACAAAAAAGTAAGTCTGGATCATGTGCCCCATGAAAAAGAAAAAGATTTAATTTTACTTGCCGAAAAAAATGCAAAAATTCACTTTGAAAAACAGGCTTTAATCACCGCCAAAAAAGATGAAGGCTTAAAATTAATCCAAGAAAAATTTAAACTTCCCGAATTTCCAAGACGCATTGAATGTTACGACATTTCAAACTTCCAAGGTTATGAAAGTGTAGGAAGCCAAGTTGTTGCGTTTGATGGGCTTCCCAGCAAAGAAGATTACCGCAAATATAAAATCAAAACTGTTCAAGGACCTAATGATTTTGAATCTATGAAAGAAGTTTTATCCCGAAGGTTTGCCCATAAAGAACTACCAGATCCTCAATTGATATTAGTTGATGGGGGTAAAGGGCAATTAAAAATGGCGTGTGAAGCTTTAGAATCCGTTGGGCGAAGTGACATCCCGGTCGCTGGCATTGCAAAGGCCAGAACAGAATCGTCTTTTGATAAACAAGAGGTGTCTGCTACACAAGAAAGATTTTTTCTTCCTGGTCGACAAAACCCTGTCATTTTTCGAGAAAACACTGAAGCTTATCGCATTTTAGTCAGCCTTCGTGACGAGGCCCATCGTTTCGCCATTGAGTTCCACAGAAAGCTTCGAGACCAAGAGAGCCTAGCCAGCATCCTTGATCACATCCCTGGATTGGGTCCCAAGAAGCGTGAGGCCCTAGACAAAGTATTCCCTACAATTGAGCACCTAAAAAACGCCTCGCTAGAAGATCTACTCGCCACCCCAGGCATCGACAAAAAAGTGGCCCAAGTCATTTTCAACATCTTCAACCCATAAATAATGATTCAAATGTTGTCTAAAAAATAATTTGCTAAATAATCTTAATTTTTATGTTTTCTTTATACTAATAATCCTTTTTTAGATCATCTTTATTAAAAATATTAGAGACTAATCAAAAGCCAACTCCAAATAGGATTTAAGGGAATTTTATGAAATGTTTAGTGTTACCCATAATCACACTATTGTTTTGCAAGTTAAGTCTCGCAAATGACTCAAAATTAAAAATTACTTGGGGTGGCTTTATTGATTCGCAGTATGCGTATGATTTCAATAATCCAGCTAATGTGGATAGGGTCTTTACTACACAACCATCTCGATCCAATGAATTTAATCTGAACTTGGGTCATATTGAAGTAAATTTAAATTCCGACAAATTAAGGAGTCGATTCGCCATTCAAACTGGAACTTCAGTGCAGATTAATTACGCTGCAGAACCAAGTGTTGGTTCTATTAGCGGTTCAGATGTATCAAGGCATATTCAGGAAGCAAGAATTGGATATAGAATTTCTAAGTCAACTTGGGTGGATGCAGGAATCTTTTTTGCGCATGTAGGTGCAGAAACTTGGTTATCTAAAGATAATATTAATCTAACACGTTCCTTAGTCGCAGATTTTTCACCATATTATTTATCGGGCGTGAAGTTGACTCATCAAGCGACAGAAGCTTTAACGCTTCAGTTATTAATCACAAATGGCTGGCAAAATATTTCCGAGAACAATTCTGATAAGAATATAGGAACCGGAATAGATTACTCCCTTGATCACATTTCTTTTTTATACAACACCTTGATTGGGAATGAAGTTTCTGCAGATCTTAATGGTAATCCTCGACCGGGAAGCTTTAGACACTATCACAATTTTATAATTAAAAGTAAAAACACAAAGACTTCAAATTGGGCGGCACAATTTGATATTGGTTTTCAGCAAAAAGAATTTGAGTCTAATTATAGCCGTTGGTTTGGAGCTTCATTGATGGGAAGATTTAAGATATCAAAATCGCAAAAAATATCTTTACGTGCCGAATATTTTAAAGACGCAGATCAAATTATCATAGTAACCAATCGTCCTGATAGCTTTAACGTTTTCGGTGGGTCAATAGGATTTGACCAAGAGCTTGAAAATAATCTTTTTTGGCGAACTGAATTCAGATATCTTCAAGGGGATTCTGATATTTTTCCTAAAGATGATTCTAAATTTTCTAAAAGCAATTCAACATTAACCACTTCGCTCGCGCTGTCGTTTTAAAAGATAGGACTTATGTGGTATCAAACTCCGTCGATCACGTATAATACCTTCGAATAACTCTTAGGCTCTATTTGTTCAGCATAACGCAAATATCCATAATTAATGTTTTGAATATTTTTACCGAATCAGTTTTAATTTCTAAATGAAAATGATACAGAGTTTTTTAAATATAGTTTTTAAAATCAGTCTTGTGATTTTTTTAAGTTCTTGCGCGCAGCTTTATCATGTTCAAATTGCTGATGTTGCTAAAACGGATCGTGGTAGAGTCATCGACATAAAACTTAGTGAAACGGCATTTGACATTAAAGGTGCTGCGGCAACGGGCCTTGCAATAGCAAAAAGAAGAGCCGTTGAAAAAGGTAGCTCGCAAGCTGCAGATAACATCGCAGGGGCTGAGCTAATTTTGGCCTTATCGAACTATGGTCCTAGAACTGGTTTGCCTGTTTTTACAGATAAATATTCAGACTACTTGTTAGATGAAATCGTGGCTAAATGTCCGTCAGGACAAATTACAGGTTTAACTTCTGTAAGAGAGGCTAGAAAATACCCTTATATCTCTGGCGAGATTGTTTCAGTCAGAGGTTATTGCATTGATTAATTTTTATAAAATGGAGCAAATAGTTATGAAGTCATACGTTTTAAAATCATTTTTGGTCTTTATTGTTGGGGCTTATTTAAGTGGATGTGCTGCCTTGCACAGTGTTTCGATGACGTCTTACCCAACAGATCGAAGAAAACCGGTTGAGGCTAAAGTTAGTAAACTTGTATTTTTAGCATTCAACTTTAATAATGATTTTGTCCACGATCTCACTCCTAAGCTTCAGCAGCAATGTCCCAATGGAAAAGTGACTGGTATAACTTCGACCTATGAAACTAGATTTTATTTCTTAGCTCATCGAATGATTGTTAAAAGCCAAGGTTTTTGCCTAACTCAATAATTTTAAGTGTTTTTGTCTTTGTAATTTAATACGTGTTAAGGAACTTTATGTTATCAAGATTAGTCAGCATTTTATTTTTTCTCTTGTTTTGCAGCTGTACACACAGTGTTCACTTTAGCCATATGAGTGATATTTTACCTGGGAAGCAAAAAGGTGCCAGATACATAAACGTTGAGGCGCAACGAAATGTGATCCTAAGCTTTGTTTTCAACAATGATTTCGTTGAAGACGCCAGACAAAAATTAATGGCGGCATGCCCAGGTCATGAAATTACTGGAATCAATACGAAGTATATAACTAGCCATGGTTTTGCGAGTTACACAGACAAAATTAGAATTCGCGCACTTTGCTTAGATTAATTTTTGAATTAGCCAATTCATTGCGCTTATTTTCCTAAATAAACAAAAATCATCTTTAAGCCTTGGCGTGCTGGATGATACACAGTTCCCCTATCAATTCATTTTTTATTGGAATCGCTTTTAGCAGCTAAAACTTTAAGAGGAACAATTAAAACTGCTTATTTTGTTGGCATTAATGTAATTTTCTCAATCCGTTGTTTTCTTTAGAAACTTTTCTTATAGGTTGGTTGTTACAAATTAAAGGGGCCAGCATTTGATGAATAAAAACCTCAAGCGCTAGACCAAATAGTTTATCTAAGAGAGGCTTATCTAAACTAGACCTTAAAAAAATTTAACGCATTATAAAAAGAGGAACGTTATGAAAATCAAAAACTATCTACTAATTATGTTTATCACCTTGTTTGGACTTAAGTCTTTTGCTCAACTTGAAAAAAATGAAGTCTATTTATTTGTCTGCGAAACATCTACTGCGCCTTTAGCACAGCAGTTAGTTGTGAAGTACGTTACTGTTGAAGAAGCGCAAGGCGTTTTTAATTATTTCGTCGTAGATGCAGAAGCAGGTAATGGTGTGGTTCAAGATTTAGATGGTGAGGGTGAGCACATGAAATATTTAAGTACGTTGATGAGCACTCAAAGTGCGACCGACGATCAGTTCACTTCAAACGGTTTAGATTACTCTTTATTTGTTAGATATGACGGATTAAGCTCGTCTTCAGAAGTAGAACTTCTTTTTACGAAATTAAGTAATGGACAGTTTAAGATGCAATTTGACGGTGCGGGTGTGCTTTTTGATCAGTTTTTTAATGAATTTGAGCTGGTTATGAACGACTCAAATATCTACAATTCTAGCCAAAGTCCGTTGTGCTTCAGCCATC
>JANODG010000131.1:0-10730 GCA_031412575.1 Bdellovibrionales bacterium | reverse complement strand
CGTTAGGTTTAGGGATTTTCATGGAGATTCAATATAATTCTTTAAAGCGAAAAAGAATAGTCCTAATTAGTTACTCTTTATTTTTTTCTAAATTTTCAAGACGTTCGATCTCTTTGAGTGCGTCTTCGAAGCCGTCGATTTCAATCTCTTCCTCTTCAGCTTTCACTTCAGGCTCTTTTTTTGTATTAGTTTCATTTTTTAATGGAGTTAACGGCTGATCAAAATCTTCTAATTTTTCAAACACCGGAGCCGCTGGCTCTGTCGGTGCAATCACCGAATTTGTTGCTGGTGGATTTACCGATTCAATAGACCCGCCTTCAGGCGTTAGTCCTAATTCGCTATCTGTGGGTGTAGTGGTCTTCATCTCGTAAGTGTTAGGAACGTTTAAGGCGTCATCCATCTCAGACGGCGTGATGATGCTCTTTGCATTTTCCTCTTTCAATTTAGATTGCGCTTCTGATTCTTTAAGTAACTCGTCAATGTTTGCACCATTTGGGTCAAACAACTCTTCGTTCACAAACACTTTTGGAGCTTCTTCTTTCTTTTGCTCTTCTTGTTGTTTTTGTTTCTCTTCAGCAATGCGTTTTTCTTCTTCAAGCTTAGCTTTACGTTGCAGCTCTTTTTTCTCTAGATCTTGTTTTTGTTTAAGTTGGTCAGCTCGGTAATTTTCAACAGCATTTTCTCCGGGCATGATCAACATACCTTGCTGTAGTGGCCGGGTTGAAATCGCAAACTTACCGTTTAAGATACGAATCCTTACTAGATAGTCTTCGAAACCATCTTCGTAACGTACTTTTAAAGGAACGTAAATCACGTCGCTAACTGACTTCACTTGAAATCCTAAGGACCCTTTTCGTGTGTCATCAAATTCCATATTGTAATCAGTCATTGCAAATTTTGAGATACAACGGTCCGCAATGTCATCAGCCACATAATCCCGGTAGTCATCTAAAAATTCTAAACTTTTACCTTTTTCGGAATACACTTTGAGTGTGATCTTCAAACCACCTGTAATCGAACGATCAAAAGTAACTGCATACCAGACCAAACTTGAATTTTGTCTTTTTTGCTTCAATAAATATTGTTTACCTAAAACAAAAGAGGCGCTGTATGCCGGTGAAGAAAACAACACAACCAGACACAGGGCAAGCATGATCAGAAAGGCCCATGTAGGACTAGAACTCATATCCTAATTCTACGTGTTATCAACCCATCTCACTAGAAAAATATTTCGCTCACACGACCAAGGTAATGACTATGTCTGCACTTTAATATGTCCCCTGCAGAAGTTCATCATTCTGTAGACTTTCGTCGCCCTGGCCCATTCGTAAATTATATCGCTTAAGCTCTTCGGTGGCTGCAGGTGCGGGTGATGTAGTGGTGAACTGTAAAGTCCCATTTCGGTAATTTTTCAGATGGTTAAAGCCGTTCATATAGTTTGCAATATATTTCATAAACGTCGGATTGTTCGTGTTACTTGATTTAGTCAAGCTAGGATCAACCTGACATCGTTTAGTCATCATACATTGTTTAAAGTCTTTAGATGATCTGTCTTCACTGATCAAAAGGCATTCGCGCTGTTCTTGATTGGTCACGTTACATCCCATCAATTCAACTTCGCATCCAGATTCTAGCGAACAAAATAAAGTTTCACCAAGTCGATCAGCCAGAGGCACAAAAAATCTATGCTGATCAATAAATTTTTGCCCCTCAGATAAACACTCTTCTGTTGAATTGGAACTAGAAACTTCTCCGCGAAAGAGTCTATCGAAATATTGTGCATTTCCGCCCGAGCACTGCTGATGCAAAAACCCTAAGCTTCGAACGGCGTCGACGCAACCTTGTCTTAAAGTTCGAAGTTCAGTGACTTCCCTTTCGGATTCACTGATGAAACCTTTTTCGCTAAAACCGCCTGGGCACATTCTTTCAATCAATACATTTGTGAAATCATCAAACGATAAATTTTGACCTAATGAAACATTCGTTGATGTAAGGGCGTCTTCCATGCTTCTGGCCATACCCATCTCGCAGCGTTTACGATCCTCAGTCGCCGAAGGCTCGCCCGATCTGATGTGGCATGATGTTGTGATGAAATTTGTTCCTGCAGATCTTAGGTCACCCCAATATCCGTAGTAAAGCCTTTGATCAACCCGTAACCCCATGACTGGCCTATCTTCGCGCGCGGCAAGTTCGTGCCCGTCAGATGCAAATGAAGACTCCGACAATTCTCCATCACCATAAGGATTAGATGCTGGATAGTTATAAAAAAAATCACCGTTTTTATCCATGACTTCAACCAAAGAACCGGTTGCGGCACCATTAACAGGTACCCCTAAAACTTTTGATAAGTCTTCCGTTAAACCATAAGCCCCAGAACACCCGGAAACATTCACATAAGCATCTGGTGTGAATAAACCGTTAAGCATAGCTAGGTTCGGGGATTCCGCTTTCAACATGCGCTGCGAGCTATCTAAGCCTTGAGCCCGATAAATTCCACCGCTAGAGTCAAGGTTGTAGGTCTGTCGTTGCCCTTGGTTATCTTTAAAACTGAATTCTAAATTTGCAGGTTCGCCATTGTAATCTACAATTTGATTTAAGGAGTTTAAGGTTAATTCTTCGGCCGCAAGGTTTCTTAAGGCCGTTTCTCTGTCCAAAATACGATAAGTACCGTCAGCGGTCACATCGAAGCCGCGGTCGCGCATAATCTGTGTTATCACGCCGTCTGAATTTGTGACAGGCTGGTAACTTAAGCTTGTGTCGTGAAGATAAATGCCATCGACCGGACTGGAATGGGTCATAAAGTCCATAGAGGCGATTCGACCGCTTAAGTCGACTCTACCGTCGGATATTGCACTTCTGACAGTATCTAGGCTGTAATCGCTGGGATCTTGTTCACGAAGGCGATTTCGGTCCTGGGGGGCCACAAGGACCTGAACAATAGCGCCCGCAAGGTAATCTCCTGTGAGTGGAGTTTGGTCATTGATTCGATTTTTTAATTGGTCGTCATCGGATCTGTAGCGAACAGAAATATCATATTCCATTTCTAAAGCCGAAGGACTAAATTCTGAAGTAGGTCCATCGGACTGCGGTGAAGATCCTATGATTACTACTCTTTCATTGGGAAAATCACGCTTTAAAGATCTGGCTCTAGAGATCGCCATTTCGTAAGTTAAACTTCCCATATCGCCGCCGTAGCCAGCGACTATGATATGTACGTTTCGACCATCGGCCACCACGTCAGTTTCATGACCTTCAAGTGTTGCGACCATCACCGCGTGTGACGAATTTAAGCCTATAGAGTTGAAGAAGACATTCTGGATGACAAAAATCAGCAGAAATTTTTCTTTATTGAACCAATAAAAAAAACCTTTTTTTAAGAAAGCTTCCACTGTTATCCCCCAACAATGTAAAGCAATTTTAAGACCATAAGAGTTAAATACTATCTTAATTATATCTTTTCTTAGATGTGAAACTGTATCTAAAATCTTTCAGCTGACTAAAGATTTGACAGCAAATTAAACTTCAAAAACTTCGAATTTCCTGGAATAGAAAAAATACACAGACCTACAACATTTTGGTCAGCTTATTGCACTTGACTGTGAATAGGAATTTCTGTTTATTACAACGTTCCTCAAAAAGCGTCTTACTTAAGTCAGTAAAGATGTTGAGTTAGAGTTTAAAAAAGATTGAGAGTGCCAACGGGGGTTTGAGGTAAGACATTGAAATACTTGAATTTGTCTTTATTCATTATCAAAATTAAAAGCCAACTGATTGTTGGGATTGTAGCCTTGGGCTTTTTGATGTCTGGCTTAGCTCAAGCTCAAATATTTGCACCTCTACCACCAAACTCAACAACACCACCTGCTGCTGAATCACGCCTTAAGTTTTCATCTAAATTACAAATCGAACAGGCAACCATTGAAAGTTTTTTTAGTGTGTTTAGTTTCGACGAGGTCCAAGATCAATCCCAATTAGTTCAATTGGCCATTATGCCTACGGTGAAGATCAATTTACTAAAAAATTTAAAATTCACAGCTCAAGGAATTATTGGATTAACTACAGGTCGTGTTCAAACTAGATTTGATAATCCGACATTTAATTCTTTAAACCTAAATGAACTGACGTTAAGCTTTTATCCCATTGAAGAGCTAGCCCTAGAGGCCGGCGCTTTAAACCAAAATCATTTGCAAACTCCGATGTTGGTTATGGACAGGGCTTTTCCTGGTGTTCAGGCGAAAAGTGAATTCGAAGTGACTGATAATTTTAAGCTAGGTCTTCGCGCTCAGTACAGCATTCCCAACTCGGTAAGTTTCGAAATGGACCGTACAGATAACGAAGCCATGCCGTCGTTTTTAACTCAAGGATTTAATTTTGATTGGTCCGCTTTAGAGTGGCTTAGAATTAAAGGTCAAGTTCATCACTTTACTTATAACGATTTACCTTCAGTGGTTGCGTTTCAAAGTGGGCGCTTGGGAAACGAAGTTGAAGGTATTCAATCTTCGCAATCCAAATTTTTATATGACTTCGATGGATTTTCACAAAGCTATCATTTTGATTTTCTGATGAGTGAAAAATTTGTTCCGAAATTAAATTTACAAATTATTGAAAACAGCGAAGCTCCAAGCGATAGAAGCCGTTCCCAATGGGTTGGTGTAGGTGCTGATATTTTCTTTAAAACTTTTTCTTTCACCCCAAGCGTGGCTTACTTTTTTGCGGAGTCCGATTCCGTACCTGCATTATATAGTGATGTTCGTTTGGGACGAAACAACCGCGAAGGTTTTAATTATAAATTGAAAGTTAATTTTATTAAATCTGGATTTAGTTTAAGTGCTAATTACACTCAAGCCAATTTAATTGAAGCCGACCCTGTACAAAATGATCTAAGAACTTTGGAATTTATGTTGGAGCTGCCTAGTGTTCAATTCTAAAAACATCATCCACGTTAACTTAAAATCAAAGTTAGAACTTGTTAAAGTCCTAATGCTGCTGTTTGTGTTGACGGTTTCTTCTGGCTGTTTACGTGGAGCAAGTAAACCAAAATCTAATTCCGCCACAAATCAAAATACGGACTACAGAGTACAGCCTATCACTGGTAATTTTATTGAAGAGAACAAAAACAATATTTGGACTTTTCCGACCCAGAAGACCTATGAATTTCGTGCATGCCTAATCGGTCGTGCCACAAATGCGCAATTGCCTCAGGGCCAAAAATTCATGATCATAGAGCCCAATGGAACCGCATACGAAAGTTTTACGGATGACTTAGGGTGCTTGAATTGGAAAGAATCCGTTGATTTTAATTTCGCTTCGAACTCTGTATATTTAAAAAAATCTCGTCGCCTTAGAAGCCTTGGAAGTTATAAAGGTGAAGTGCAAGTTGATTTGGCCATCAATCCATGGCTATCGTACCGTAATGACCCAGGCTTAGAAGTCATTGATCTGTCACGAACAACAATCGCCGCAGATCAAATGGTGAATGAATCAGATGAAGAACTTCTCCGTCGAGGATTCGTAAATAATGATGACAGTGCGGCTCAAATTATTTTAGATCCGAAACTTGATTTTGACCTTATTCCTGTGCGCGATATAGAAAATGGTAAAACCCTACAAATGGTTTTACGAATGAAACCCTACATCGAGCCTCGAAGTTTAAGAGGCGCGCCTGAGCCTTTCAAACTGACTACAGGTAAATTTAGAGTATTTGCACAACTGGTCAGTACCAATGTTGGACCGGATGCAAAGCAACACACTTTGCTTACCCCTGAGGTTTTACCTCAAGACGTGGAAGTGACTAATAGTGGTGTTCTTTCCTTAACTCTTAACTTTAATCTAATTCGCGAAATCCATATGGGTCGTATACAGCTTGCTTTAAAATTAGAAGCGCTCTCTACACCCTACCCACTGCAAGCTTACGAAGGACTTCATAATATCGGATCGTTTAGATCTATATTAGAAACCGGGTCTGCAACGCAAGTGCAGGGTAATTTTTCAAACGATAATTTTAGCTACGGTCATTTTATTTCAACGGCTACAAACTTCGAAACTCTTAAGGCCCAAGGCTTCGCTAGAAATTTACATCCCGTTTATTATGATTACTTTGATCCAAGATTTGTTCGCATCAAGTCTGGAGAAACAAGTACGCAAAGAACATTAATGTACAGAGTGACTACGATCGTTAAGGATTCTATCACTGGCGAGCCCGTTGTCCTTCAGCCTTTTAGGATTAAAAAGATTGAAAGTGACACCGAGGAAACTCAAAGCACCGATGAAAACGGTCGTTTAATTTGGAACGATGAACTTAGCCATCTGTATTATAAACCAGAACAGTATTTCTTCCCAAAATTTGAAATCACGCAAATGGTTTCTGGGTATAAATTTTCTCAAACCATCGCTGTTAACCCTTGGGACTTTGGTTGGACATTTGGGGTGGATACAAGAGGACAAGAAGCCTATTACCAAGAGCTTTCTCAGCGCGCGGTTAACCCTCCTGAATTTATGATTGATGCTTTTAGGTATCAAACGATTCGATTTAGATACGTGATAGATGAATATTTAACTTTAAACGTTAAAAAAGCCGTAGTTATGGCTTTAGACCCCTTAGTTGAAAGAAACACGATCAACGAAGGTCGTAGATTTGAACCTTTAAGAAATGGTATCTATTTAGTAAAGATCGCATTAGTTAAATACTATTTAGATCCATTTCAAAATAACACTAAACTTGTAAAAATAGATCCAAACAAGCCTAACGGAAGTATCAACTGTCCGATCGCGGAAGAGGATCCTACAAGTGCTGTGATTCTGCCACAAGACAGCGTTGACCTTTCCACTGACTACCCGACGGATGAACCTGAGCTTGTGAATGAAAAAGAACCCGAAGTAGGTTACCGTTTAGAAACTGTCTCTTGTAATGGCGAAGCTGTGAAGGGTCAGTACACCACTGTGATTAAAAAACTTTTACGTGTTCAAGCAGGACGTATCACCACACCTTTGGAATTTTCAATGCGTGATCTTCGAATGATGAGTATTCGTTCAAACATCATGGTTCAGCTTGAAACCATCGACGAGAAAAAACTTCTAAGAGACAACATTGCAGACGCACGACTCAACCAACTTGTCGAAGAGTACTATGCTGTTCGCACAGAAGACATGACTCCGGAAGAAAAAGAAGCCTTCTTAAGAGAAAAGATCGCTGAAAATGCGGCACAAGCCGAAGAGCTTCAAAGAGTTTTAAGAATACAACTTGAAGAGATTGAAAGTGAGCGTGAGCGATTAAATTTGGCTTACGTTGAGCGTGATCGAATTTTATCAGAGCTTGAAACTCGTCTTGGTAGTGCAGAAGTCGCAAAAAGTTCTGAAACTTATAAAGCCACACTCAATTTACCAGAAGACGAATTTTTAAAGAGAGTGAATGAAGCACGAACACAATTAAATGGACTTCATTCAAGAGTTGAAAACTTTTGGGTCGACTACGAAAAGTCTTGGCGTGAAGGACAACTGCAAACTCAAGAAGATCAAGGTCTTCTACCGATTCCTTTAGAACAGCTTAGTAAAAAGCCGTCCTATTATGATTATCTGGCCAGTATGCAGACCTTCTTAGATGATTTCGATTTAGGCCTTCAAATTACGGATGCCGACCGTCAGGTTCTTGAAATCAATAATTATTCAAATACACCCTTGACTCCGCTGGTAGATTTAAATCTCTATCGGGAAAATTCAGGCTTAGAAACTCGAACTTTTATTGGACCATGTACGCTGGTTGCTAACGACAATATGTCAGAAATGCGTCCTACAGATAAAATTGACGAAGCGGCCACAGGACGAATTGATAACTCTCAAGAAATCTATGTTCCCCTGATTCCGCCGGCAGACAACCGTGAATTCGAAGAGTCTGCGTATCACGATTCATTGATCCCGTTTAAAGATTTGCATGTGGATGATATCATTCCGATGCACATTCAAAACGAAAAACAGTACGAACGTGAAATGAAGGTCATGTCGCAAATGGGACGTTACGTTCGTGCTTTTAATTTGGAATATGTTTCGTTAACAGATCAAGCTTTAAAAGAATTCAGACCAGGATGTAATTTAGAAGATCCAAATGCAGATTGTTTCGACACTCAAAAAGAAAATGTAACAGCTAAAATTCCATTTTTAAATTCCCTCAACAAAGTTGAAGACACCTTACTTTTAGCTCGCTACTTTTACGTTCGTCCTCCAAACAGAGCACGTAGGTTGAGTGAAGTTATCTCCAGAGAAAATACTTTAGAGCCGTTGTGGAGCCGAACTAAACGTGAACTGTTTGGATTTTTGCCTGCAGAAGACGACAGATGGGTTTCGGGCAGTCCTTTTTATTATGAAGCTCCTCTTGCTAATTCACCATGGAAAAATCAGGCCTTGGCTTTCTTAGAAGAAAACTACTCCAACTACTCACCCAAAGTGAACGAAACTCACGTCAAGCAGTGGCTTTCCAGCGGAGCTCAGAATTTAACTTTAATGGAATCTTTAAAGATATGTTCTGTTTTGACAGATCAAATTTCTTCTTTATTAAGGAGTCAAAAAATTATCACAGATAGATCAAGCATTTGGTCTAAAGCAAAGAAAACTCCAGAAGAGTATTTATTGGAATATTGTTTTTCTAGAATTCATCATATTGATAAAGACACTATTTCCGAAGAAGTCTTAAAACTAAACAATCAAGTGCAGTTTAATAATAAACCTATAGACCGAGTTTTTATCGACGGCATTACCTTTGATCGTCGACGAAGAATTGTTCGCACTGGGGCTTATGAACACAAAGCCGGTAAAAACACGAATTTGAATGTCGGTGTAAGTTTCGATGTTGGGTCGTATAAAGACACAAACACGATGGCAAGCCTTGGTTTAAACGGTGGCGCATTAATTGGTACTCCGGTTGCAGGTGTGGGCGCTGCTGTTGGCGCTGCTGTAGGTGGTCCATTGGGTGCTGCTGTAGGTGCGGGTCTTGGATTTGCGGCTGGATTAGTTATTGGTCAAGAGAGCTACAGCAAAGGTTACGGTGTTAGCTTATCTGCAAGCACTAATGTTAGTTTGGCGACATTCCTTGTAGTTCAAAAAGCTGAAGAAGATATTACTTTAGAAGAGTACGAAAAATGTTTAAGTTTTCAGTTTACTCCAGAGGCCATTAAAGAAATGCTCGTTCACGAACATCATTTACAACTCAGTGAAGGCGTTGATTCTAAACATCTTGGTCTTCGTGAAGCTTTAAGTCGTGGGTATTTTATCTGCGAAGGTGAAGTCACAAAAGAACCAGTTAAGGTCAGAGAAAACTATTACTATGTCACTCAGCATTTTACTGCTGGTGATATGTTAGACGATGTGAACTTATTAAACCACGTATGGCTTTTAGCCCTACGCGGGGAACGAGATTTCAATACCTTTATTCGAACGATGCAAGGGCGCGAAATTGGACCAGAGGGCGAAGTGATCGAGCAAGATCGCTTATATGATTATTCCTTATCGCGTTTAAGTCTTGTTTATGGCAAAATTTTACCGACATTTCCTGGTATGTATTCCATCCAAGATCCTTTACCGATCCATACAGGGCAGCCACGAGGACGAGGGTTTTAAAACTAACTAGACCACACCCTCGCTAATTAATGAAAGTTTGAAAATTTAAGAATATGATAAGAGCTAGAAAGTGATTTGGATTTAGGTATTCAACCTAATCCGAAACAGGAGCTCGCATGCAGATCTTCAAAATTACAGCTTTTAAAATTTGTTTTTTGTTATCCTCAATTTTCTTTGTTATGGAAGTTCATGCCCAACCGAATCTAAGCTTTGGAGAAGTGGCCCAGCCCTCTGGGATCACAACATCGGTGCCATTGACTTACAGTGTTCACAGCCCCGCTACCCAACAAAGATTTATTCAAAGATGCACTTCCCGAGGAATTTCAGAGAAGTTGTGCCGCGAGGCCACCTACCCTAATCCCGATTCACGAAGCGCTTTTAACGGCGTTTACGGTTCAAATCAAAACTTTATTTTGATGCCGCCCGAGAGCACTTGGGATACGGGCATTCGACTTCTTGGAATAGCGGAAAGTTTATCAGCTTACGGAAAAGTTTGTGAAATTAGAAATTGGTATCGCCCAGAACCCTACAATCGCAAGGTCGGTGGAGCCGGCGGAAGTCGCCACATAAATGCGTCGGCGATAGATATTGAATTTTGTAGTGTGGCGGAAAAAAACAAAGCCTTAAAAGCAGCCTTAGCGATGAGACAAAAATTTGCTCAACCGGCAGGTGTGGGCGTCTACGGCGAAGGCAGTTTAGTTTTACACATCGACACTTCGAATAGAATTTACGGCCCAGGCATCGCAAACATTGACTATGCAGTTTCCAGAGACCAAGCGTTTAGAAACAGCGTGCAGGCCCCATATTTAGGAAATGAAACTAGGTCCGCAGATGCCAGTAGCTCTATGGGCACGCCAGTTAATCAGAACGGAGATTTCTTTAGGAACATCATTAATTTTTTCAATAGTATATTTTTGTAAAATTCATGGCAGTCACAAAAAGTAATATGGAACGTATAGTTTCATGGCAGACACGCTCGAATTAATATTTAACAGAATTGGGTCATGGCCGGTATTTCGTATTGAATTACAAAAATAGATCATTGGCAGTTCATTCGGAAGTGGAAACTGCATAAATATATCCGCGGCGCAGAAGCTAGCAAGAAGGATCTTGATTTTAAAGTC
>JANODG010000130.1:0-9767 GCA_031412575.1 Bdellovibrionales bacterium | reverse complement strand
CGGGCACAGTTGGAATTCCGCCAGTTAAAGCGGGCTATTTAGCATTAGCTTACAGATACGCAAAGAAGCACGGCTATAATGTTCCAGACGCTCACTTTTGGTGTGTGATTGGGGATTCGGAATTTAGAGAAGGATCACTTTTTGAAGCTGTACCTGATTTTGCCGAAAGACAAATCGGAAATTTAACTTGGATTGTGGATTACAATCGACAAAGTCTTGATGGTCACCGAATCACAAACACCGAAGCTTTAAACGGTACAGATGCTAAACGCATCGAAGGCACCATGGCGGCTAACGGCTGGGAAGTAATCCAAGTTCAACACGGTCGTAAACGTAAAGCTTTATTCGAAAAACCAAATGGCGAAACTTTTAAAACGTGGTTTGAGTCTGAATTAACGGATTATGATCTTCAAACTTTACTTTTAGTGAAAGACGCTGAAGAGCTTAAAAAGAATTTATTAAAAATAAAAAATATAGAAAAATTTGTAGCCACGCAAAATGCTAAAGACTTAGTTGAAGGCCTTAATGACATGGGTGGACATGATATTGAAGAGCTTTATGAAGCCTTCGAGCGATCTAAACTTTCAACGGATCGCCCAACGATGATCGTTGTTCACACTATAAAAGGTTGGGGTCTTGAAATGGCAGCGACCAGTGGCAACCACTCTGCCCTTCCAAGCGAAGAAGAAATGACTTCTTTAAAAGACGCTTTAGGATTTAAAGGCCAAGGCCTTTTTGAACGCTTTGATTCGAAAACGAAAGAAGGTCAGTACTTAAAAACTCGCGGGGATAAATTATATTCAGAAATTTTAAAACAAGAAGAGATAAGAAAAACCAATCAAAATTCATTTAAAGATAAAGTGTCTGAACTTCCGGATTCAATGGATATCAATTTGAAAATGGCAAGTTACCCACATACGCAGTGGATGCTTGGTCAGTTGACAGCAAAATTAACTCGTATCGCCAACGTGGCAGACGGAAAATCATTACCTGCAAGTGAACAAAAATGGAAAATCCCTTCTGAACTTATGATTTCAATGGCCCCTGATGTGGGAACATCAACAAATTTGAACCCAGCCATGGACGGAAAAATTTTTAGCGCCCAAGACGTTGAAGACATCGAAACCCAACGTGGTGTTAAAGATAACAAAACTCCTGATTTAATTCCGGGTGAAGACACTTCAGATCGTTTTTTAAGATTTGAAATTGCAGAAGCTAACGTTATGTCTTGTGCTGGAAGTTTCGGGCGTATGCGCGACTTACTAGGAATTCCTATATTTCCACTGATGACTGTTTATGACTTTTTTATTAAGCGCGCCTTAGATCAATACTTTTACAACATGTACTGGAAATCATCTTTCTTCTTAGGGGGAACACCTTCAGGTGTAACACTTTCTCCGGAAGGCGCTCAGCATGGTTGGAAGTCAGACATTCAAGTCCCAAACCAAATCACTTGGGAACCCTTCTTTTGCCAAGAGTTAGACTGGATATTTTGTGACGCTTTAAAACGCCATTTTGGTTATGATAACGCCGAAAGAAACGGAGTTGTTTTTAGAGGTGTTACTCGTGGTGTTGAACAGAAAGACTTCTTCAAATATTTAAAAATGCAAAGACGTTTTAAAACGGATTCGTCAAAACTTTTAGGTCATAAAGATTTTATGGTTCAAGGGGCTATGGCTGAAAGCGAAGTGTCTACAATTTCTGAAACAGAAATCATGGAAACCATCCGTAAAGAAGTTCTTAAAGGCGCCTATCCGTTAATTAACTTCGAAGGTTATGCGGAATACGTGCCTGGTGACAACGTAGTCAATATTTTTGCCATGGGGTCTTTGGGAACTGAAGCCATCAAAGCTTCCAATGAACTTTTAAAGAAAGGCATTTACGCCAATGTGTACATTGTCACTTCTCCAGATCTGTTAGCTGGTCACTTGGGTTATAAAAATAATTATGATTATTTAAAAAATGGCTTAGGTGTAAATTCAGATCTTTATTTATTTCCAAATACACCTAGCTCAGTGGCCGAAGCGCAGACTTTTTCTGGACGACGAGTTCCGATTGTAAGCGTTCATGATGGTGAAGCCGGTTTATTAGATAACCTTGGATCAATCGTTGGTGTGAAACACGAATCTTTAGCTGTAAGAAAACATTCTAAATGTGGAACACCTAAAGATATTTATAAATACCACGGCATAGATGCAGACGCGGTTGTAAAAGCGTGTGGTAAAGTTTTATCTGAGACGGCGCTTGAGCAAGTTCAAATTTACTTAAATGCAGGAACATCGGTTAAAAAGGCCGAGCAGTTTCAACCTCAGTTAAAAAGAAATGATGTCGATTGGTCGCATCTTTGGAACTAATTTGCATTACTCAATTGGGTATAACTTTTGAAGTCGCTTACCTAGAATTCGAATTAACCCAGACTTCGAATTTTAGGTAAAGATAAATATCTAGTATATAAGTACAATTTTATTTAGCATAAAGTTATGAAAGACTTTTTTTCTATAATTTTATCTATTTTTTCTGCTTTATTATTCGTTGGTCTATTGTTTTCCTTTATGGTGGCCCCGATATTCTATTTTTCTAAAATGGCTTTTAACTTAAAAAATGTACTTCAAGTTCTGATCACACTTGTTTTTTTATATTGGCCTTTAGTTTTGTTCACCACTGCCATGATGTTTGCAACTAAAGAAGCCTTTGACTACCCGCCATTTATTTTTATCTCAAACTTTATACTTTTATATCCACTGATCATTTCAATTATATTGTTTTTAACTCAATTTAAGCTTTGGGGTTTATCTCCAAAATATGTACTTTTATCCGTATTCGTTCTTACATACATAGCAAGTTTAGGTTTTAGTTATCCTAAATTGATGATTAATTATTTACGTGGGAAATCAAATAATCAGGTAAAAAATGAAGATATTTAGGATTTTCGTTTAAGATCGTTATCGATATTTTTTAAAAGAATTTTCACGATAGACTCTAAACCTTGTAAATCTACTTCGGTGAAGTCGTTTAGCTTATCACTGTCGACATCTAGTACGCCAAGAACGTGACCTTTTTTATCAATTACAGGCACAACGATTTCTGATTTAGAATTAGATGAACACGCAATATGACCTGAAAATTCATCCACATTAGGAACGATAGTTGTTTTTTTAGTACTGTAGGCGTGGCCACAGACACCACGATCAAAAGCAATTCGTGTACAAGCTATCGGACCTTGGAAAGGACCAAGTACTAACTCGTCTTTTTTGACCCAATAAAATCCAACCCATAAAAAATGAAAGGATTCTTTTAAAACGGCAGTGATATTCGCTAGATTAGCGACAAGATCATCTTCTCCTGAAATAAGACCTTCAATCTGTGGCAGTAAAGCAGAATAGATTTTTTCTCGGCTATCTGTCGATGGGACAATCAAACTTTCCATTTTCACTATCCTTTAAAAGAGATCACAAGACATTTTATATTTTATCATTTACAGATTTATTTCTAACTAAAAATAAACCGACTTATCTCTTCTGAGCAATCGTTAAACCTTCATTTGTCGCAATCATAGTAGAAATATAATTTGGGTGATTGGCTAAAGTTTGGTTTAGCTCCCTTATCACTCCCCATGCTTTTTTATGGTTATCCGGTGGTTGATCCGAAAACACTTTACCAAGCAGAAAAGTATTATCCGCAATAATCATCCCACCTGATCTTAAGTTTCGGTCAGCCCAATTAAAATAGTCCATGTAACCTGACTTGTTGGCGTCAATAAAAACAAGATCAAACGGCCCAAACGCTTCAATTTTTTTAAGTTCAGTTAGTGCATCTCCAAAAGATAATTCCAGCACTTTAGAATCAACATATTTTTGCAAATGTTTACGAGCAAAATTAAAATGTAGCTCTTCTTTTTCAAAGGACCAAACTTTACCCTGATCACTTAAACTTTCTAAAAACCAAGACGTCGAATATCCAAATAAAGTCCCAATCTCCACAATTTTCTTTGCACCAATCATTCGACTCAAAAACTTTAGCAGATGGCCTTCACTCGCCGAGACCTGAATCCCATCTTTGTCATGAAAATTCAAATCCGCTAAAATCCCCAAACGCTCTTCAGACTCATTAACAAAAACCTTCTCAATATAAACTTCCGACGCAGATTTATCTTTTCGCATCCCAAACTCTTAATATGTATCTAAAAACCACGCAATCATTCTTTATCTTTCAAAACTCCAAAAACCTAGCTCCCAAGTTATGCTGACCCAAAATCAAGACCGGCATTCCACTATTTGATGAGTTCATTTTGACTTTCTTTTTTTATGGAAAGATCTAAGCCTTTTAAGTTGGATCGATGGCATGAAGACTTGCCAGCACGCAGTGCGTGCAAGACGAATGACAGTCGCTTCTCCAACTTAAAAGGCTTAGATCTTTCCATAAAAAAAGAAAGTCAAAATGAATTCATCTAATAGTGGTTATTGCCGGTCTTTTCGATTTCCTTCAGGAATGGTAATAACGAGACGAAAAACAAAATCAAAAACACAACACCAAGAATTGGAAACAAATATTTAACTCCATTTAAATCAATAAACGCGCCCATCAACGGACCCAAAACCATAAACACAAGTCTAAACAACAAACTAAATACAGAGTTCGCTGTAGCTCGAATCTCTTCGCCTAAGCGCATATTGAGTTCCTCTCGATAAACGACCGATTGGACTCCTCGAGCCATGTAGATAAAAGACACAAAAAATATTGAGGTAGCAAAACCCACAAAAGGTAAAAGCATGTAGGCGCTAATAATAAATAAAGACGAAATCAAAAGTGAGTTTTTAAGACCAAGATATCTTTCGATTTCAAAAGCAAATCGACTAAAACCAAAAGAAATCAAGCTCAATAAACTCCATAAGCACCCAATGTAAAATAAGGAAATTTTATGATCGGTCCAATATTTTTGAATTAACCAAACAGCTGATAAGGTTGCAATTGACCAAATTAAAAAATTTAAAAGTAATAAGCGCAGTAATTTTGAATTATAAAACATCTCACGAATGATCATTTTAAAATTGTTAAAGTGCGAGTCCTTACTCATTCGTTTAATTTTAGGTTCAGTCAAAAATATAGTCGCAAAAAATGGAAACCACCCTGCAATACCGGTCGCGATCAAATTGTAATTCATATTGTAGAAGGCTAATAACCCGCCAATAAAAGCAGACATAGATTCACCCAGCATGGCTCCGGACTGAAAACTTGAAGCCCAAAAAGCAGTTTCTTTGCCGATATATTTTGGATCTAACTGCTTCGAATCATTTTTTGGATTCTTTAATTCTTCGTTCACGCTATCGTACAAAATCGCAAAATCAGTTCCTGTCGCCATAGCCATGCTTGTGCCAATGATGATTTCATAAACATAAAACTGCCAAAGTTCTTTAGCGAAATACAAATACGAAAATCCGATTCCTGAAAGTATGGATGCTAAAATCAATGTGTTTTTTCGACCATACAAATCTGCAAAATAGCCAGACGGAATCTCGACTACGACAACAGCTAAACTGAAGCAACTTTGAATTAAAAAAAACTCAGTCATGGTGAAATTCATCGACGAAAGTAGAGGTACAAAAACAGAGACCACAGGAATAAACATCCAAAAGAATCGAAAAAGTACTATTAGTCTGGCATTTCGCATGAAAAGTAAAACCTTGTTATATCTTGTCTATTAAAATGAATTCTCATGAATTAAGATAACAGAACCAGAGGACCTTAATTTATAATGCATCATATTGAGACCTCTGTGAAGGCTGGATTTAATCGGAAATAAGAATATTTTACGAACTTCTGAATAGTTTTTTTGTACGTAAAATTATAGGATGTAAAAAAGCTATTCACTTTACTCGATTCTATGAATGGCTGAGTGGCTTTGATTTTGCAGTATTTAGGTAATACACGGGGGAAAAAATGCTTTTAAAAATTATACTTATTTTGTCAGTTTCCATCTCAGCAAGCTTGTCCTTAGCAACCACCTCGGAAAACCAAATCCTAGATGAAACTGTAATCCTTGAACCTGCACCAAAAACTAAAGAACAAATCTTGATCGAAAATTTATTAGGTGGTCTAGACCTAAAAATCAACGAGTTATTAACTAATCAAGATTCCGAGCAATTACAAGCTCAATACAAAATTGTTTTTAGCTTGGTCGTTAAAAACGAAGCTGACGAAAAAACTGTTATCGAAATCTTCAGCACAGACGAGTTTTCGAACACTTCAACAGCGCACGTTATTAATAAAGAGTTTTATATTCCAAGCAAGGCCATCTTTAAAGCTTTAGAACCTCATTTAGATCTGATCGAAAAATCTGAAAAGCTGAAATTAGAGGTTTCATTAAATAAAATCGAAGAAATCGCACCAGGATCTTCAAAGCAAGTTTTGCAAAAGCAAGATTTTGAAGTCTACTTCAGAACGGCAATCTAAATTAAAACCACTCGCGATTTTCTTTTGCGAGTGGCCGGATTCCAAAACCAAATTTCTAAGCCTTACCTATAATGTCGATATTTGTGCATAAATTATGGGCTAATCAAGGCCTTAACTAACTAAATAATTAATTCAACCCATGAAAATCAACGTCTCAAGTCTAACAGCTCCAAGCTATTCACAAATTGATGTCTATCAAAGATATTTTAAGTTAAATTATTGTTCTTATTTTGTTATTTATATTCAAGTCGTTTCGATCAGTTAAAGCTTTTAGAGTTTAAAAGGAGCCTTCCATGTCAGAAATCATCACAGCACCTCAAACCAATATTATTGAAGTGAAAGGACTCACTGTCGATTTCAGAACCGATGACGGCATTGTCCAAGCGGTTAAAAACATCAGCTTTAAAATTCCAAAAGGAAAAACCATAGGCTTAGTGGGCGAATCTGGATCTGGAAAAAGCGTGAGCTCTTTGGCCATCATGCGCTTGATCGCTTCACCTCCTGGAAGAATCGCAAGCGGTGAAATTCTTTTTCATGGGGAAGACTTACTTAAAAAAACTGAAGATCAAATGCGTAAAATCCGTGGCAAAAAAATATCGATGATTTTTCAAGAACCTATGACTTCGTTAAACCCTGTATTTACAGTTGGGGATCAAATTTCAGAAAGCTTGATTTTACACGAAGGGCTTTCTAAAAAATTGGCTTGGGAAAAATCTATCGAATTGATGAATAAAGTAGGTATTCCAAACCCTTCTCAAAGAATCTCTGCGTACCCTCATGAAATGAGCGGCGGTCAACGTCAGCGTGTGATGATAGCTATGGCGATTGCGTGTTCCCCGGAACTTTTGATTGCCGACGAACCAACGACAGCACTTGATGTAACAATTCAAAAACAAATTTTAGATTTAATTGCAGAACTTCAAGATCAGTCAGGAATGAGCGTAATGTTCATCACCCATGATCTAGGAGTCATTGCTGATATCGCCGATGAAGTGGTTGTTATGTACAAAGGCCAAATCGTAGAAAACAACACATGCGAAAAAATCTTTGAAGATCCAAAACATCCCTACACCAAGGGTTTACTGGCGTGTAGACCTTCATTGATCTCTAACCCTCATCGTTTACCGATGGTTTCTGACTTCATGACAGCCGACGGAAAAGAAATTCCTAATAGTTTTGATATCACCAAGGTCGAAAAATACACTCGCCCTATGACCGAAGAAGCCAATCCTGTTGTTTTAGAAATTAATAATTTAGAGAAGCATTTTCCAATCAAAACAAACTTTTTAGGTCAAACCACAGAGTGGTTAAAGGCTGTTAACAAAGTTTCTTTAAAAGTAAGAAAGGGTCGAACCCTTGGTTTAGTAGGTGAATCTGGATGTGGTAAAACGACCTTAGGTCGAACTATCTTAAGACTTGTTGAGCCTACATCTGGGGATATTCTTTATAAAGGTGTAAAGCTAAATTCACTTTCAAAAAACGACATGCGCGCCATGAGAAGAAAATTACAAATTATTTTCCAAGATCCTTATGCCTCCTTAAATCCTAGAATGACAATTGCTTCTGCCATTATGGAACCTATGATGATTCATAAGCTTTACAACACGAAATCAGAACGACAAAAGAAAGCCGCCGAGCTGATTGAACGCTGTGGTTTATCTGCAGAATTTTTAAATCGTTACCCTCATGAATTTTCAGGCGGTCAAAGACAAAGAATCTGTATTGCTCGTGCTCTAGCCGTGCAGCCTGAATTTATCGTGTGCGACGAATCTGTGTCGGCCCTTGATGTGTCCGTTCAAGCTCAGATTTTAAATCTACTTTTAGATCTTCAAGAAGAACTTGGATTAACTTACATTTTTATTTCCCACGATTTAGCCGTTGTGAAATTTATTGCGGATGAAATCGCGGTTATGAACAAGGGTGAAATCGTCGAAATGTCTGATGCGATTTCGATCTACGAAAATCCAAAAGATGAGTACACTCAAAAATTATTATCTGCAATTCCAAAAGGAATTCCTAAAACTATGTTGGGCGATCTTAGATTGTAATTAATAATTTAAATACTTTGTGGCTGCATTTATGTGAATCCAGCCATCGGTCTCTGTTAAAACTTCAGTGATCCCAATTTGCGACAGTAGTGAAATCAGTTCTGAAGCTTCGCTAAATTTCAAACCTAGATATTTGTAATCTTCGATAGGAACACGGATGATTGTATTGATGTCGTTGATAGAAGCTCGTCTTAGTTTGTTTGCGATCTCAAAACCAACGCGCATTTCATAACCGTAGTATCTTGAGTTTAAACCCGTGATGTGAGGATCACTGTTCTTTGAGGCCTGAAACAAATCATACCACTGACTCCCAATTTGAATTTCTGGTTTTGAATAGGCTAAGTAGCTATTGCACTTGTAAGCATAGGCTTGAAAGGAAAACAAAGTCACCAGCAGGAATGTAGTCATAGTTACCTCTCGAATAATTTAAGTAGCCTATAACTTTATTTTTGAAACTCTCATAGAGTTTAAAAAGGAAATGAAGATATTATAAATTTTCTAATTTTACGCTTTAAAAAATATTAATTATTAAGCAGGATTTAGTAAATTTTTAATTGTAGATTTCAAAACTTCTACATCAAATGGTTTTTTGATGTACGTTTCAGCACCAAGCTGAAGACCTTTATTTAAGTCAGCTTCCGAACTTAAACCTGTGATCAATACGATTGGAATTTCTTTTAAGTCTTCGTGACTTTTTAAGACTTGGGTCAGCTCTAGGCCATTCACCCAAGGTAAACCAATATCTAACAAGATAAGATCGACACTGTCTTTCATAAAGATTTTTTCTAACTGCGTTCCATCTGCTGCGCTGATTACAGTGTATCCATCACTTTCTAATAGACGCACTAAGGCCTTTCGCATAGTTTCGTCATCTTCAATGACTAGAACATTTAACTTTTGTTTTTTTTTATTTTTAAGTTTGCGATAATCATCTAAAGAAACAACCGACTCTTTGGCAATTTTTTCTTTAGTTATTTTTTCGATCTGATCTACAAGTGTCTGAATATTGATCTTTTTGTTCATTCCCTAAGGCTAACAAAAATCCCGGTGCTCGGTCATCACGACCTTTGGTGAATTTAATCCAAAAACTTTATAAATCTGAATTTTTTTGAACTTTGGTTTTTATTTTTAATTCCTTATTTCTCCTTTAACTCGCTCGATGGCGCGAAGTCTTGCCCAAAAGCATCTTTTTTGATGCTTTTGGAAAGCAAGACAAGTGATAGTCGCTTCGCGAGTTAAAGGAGAAATAAGGAATTAAAAATAAAAACC
>JANODG010000129.1:0-9412 GCA_031412575.1 Bdellovibrionales bacterium | reverse complement strand
TTAATTCATCAGAAATTGAATCTATGTTTAAACAGTCTGGTGCAGATGCAGTTCATCAAGTGGCGGAGTATTAGATCATGACAGAAATTAATAATTATCTTTTCAAAAAAATTAGATTTGTAATCCTAGTACCAGTTGTTTTTTCTTTAACTGCATGTGGGCGAGGAAAATACCCAGAGCCCAACGTGGAGCTGATCCAAGACATGATGGCAGGACCACAAATCAAGGCCCAAGAAGGTTCAGAGGCCGGTGGTAAAACTGTTAGAACTCCGCCAGTTGGAACTGTTTCCCGCGGACAGCATACCCCGGAAGAAATGACTCTTGATGAGGCTGAAAAATTATCTAATCCATTAAAGACAGGACAAATTAGTGTTGAGATGTCTCTGAAATATGAAAATTCCGGACAAGAAAGATACAACATCAACTGTGCAGTTTGCCACGGTGTGAAAGGCGATGGTCTTGGTATTTTAGTTCAGAAAAAGGGTGATTTATTACTTAAAAAACCACCAAGCATTATTACGGATGCGTATAAAGCGTATTCCGACTCAAGACTTTACTATGTCATCACTTACGGTTGGGGCTTAATGGGGAACTACGGAACACAAATTACAGATGACAACGAAAGATGGGCTGTTGTGAATTATGTTCGTGAACTTCAAAAACAAAATTCAGTCCAAACTAAAGACGGAGAATAATCAGTATGCACAATCACGTAAAGGTCGTAGCACCCAAATCATTCGAACCTTCTTTAAGATTAAAATCCACACTTTCAGCAATGATTTTTGTTGGAGCCATTGTTTTTATAATTGGCTTGATGAACGTGCCTGAAAGAACATGGCACGCGTATTTGACAGCACTATTTTACTTCACCTCATTGGCTGTCATTGGACTCTTTTATGTAGCGATACAATTTTTAACAAAAGCAGGATGGTCAGTTTTAGTTCGTAGGCTTTTCGAAAGCCTGACGGCTTTTTTACCAGCAGCCGCCGGATTTACAATTGTGATGGCAATATTCGGTGGAAAAAGTTTGTATTCTTGGTTGAACCCTGAATATGTTCTTCAAGACGCATTACTTATGCACAAGCAGTCCTATTTAAATCCAACATTTTTTGGAATACGAATTTTAATCTTTTTTGGAGCATGGATTTTGTTTCAAAAACTGATCGTTGGAAGTTCGCTTCTACAAGATAAAAATGGCGACAGAAATATTGTAAACACAATTGTACCAAAGAGTGTGGCTTACATTGCGTTTTTTGCTTTAAGTTATTCTTTCTTTTCAGTTGATTTGATCATGAGCTTAGAACCACATTGGTTTAGTACAATTTTTGGAGTTTATCTCTTTGGTGGTACATCTCAGGCCTTTTTTGCATTAATCATTTTAATGACCATTTATTTAATTCGACGTGGTCATTATAATGGCCTGGTGAACGAGAACCACATCCATGATTTGTCGAAGTTCATGTTAGGCTTCACAGTCTTTTGGGCTTACATCGCATTTTCTCAGTTTATGTTAATTTGGTACGCTAACTTACCTGAGGAAACCATTTTCTTCAGACACCGTATGGAAGGGTCTTGGGCACTGGCGTCTGTGATTTTAATGATCACTAAATTCGTCATTCCATTTTTAGCATTACTTCCTCGCTGGGCAAAACGTGACTACAACTTTTTAACTGTGATTTGTGTTTTAATTTTAATTACACAATACATAGATATTCATTGGTTAGTTTATCCTAACTTTGATGACCACAAATATTTGTTGTCATTCTGGGAAGTAGGCATCTTTGCTGGATTTGCTGGGGTTTTTGGATTGATCGTGACTCGATTTCTATCACAAAATTCCCTTGTTCCTATGAACGATCCATTCTTGCAAGAATCGGCAGACCATCAAGTCGTGTACTAAAATATAGATATCGGATATCTGATATCTGAGTTAATTAGAAAACAAAAATGTCATTCGGAGGGTTCAGTGGCAAAAATTAAAATTATCGGTGCAATTCTAAGTTTATTTTTTGCTTCAAGCCTATCTATGGCTCAGGACGCTGAAGTGAGCCGAGTAAACATTAACACTTCTCCAATTGGATTCGTCCTTGGCCTTTACAATGTGGGTGTTGATGTTGCGATCACATCTAATATTTCTATTGGTGTAAATGGGTTATTTGCTAATTATGATAATGACGAAGTCGACATTGATGCAACTGGAATTGGAATAAGATCGATTTATTTTTTTAATCAAGTGTTTCAAGATAGTTGGTACGGCAGTTTAGACATTGGAACAATAAGTGTGGACGGTGAAGACAAAGACACTTTGGAAACAGCTTCAGTCGATGGTATCACAACAGCTGTAAAATTGGGGTACTTCTGGCGCTGGACAAATTTTAATATTCAGCTTGGTTTAGGCGTGCAAAATGCCAGCCTAGACATTGATTCATCGACAAGTACAGATCTTAAAAATGATCTTGAAGACTTAGACGGAATTAGTCCATCTGTAGAATTCCTGATTGGTTTTGCATTTTAAATAATGCCAAAACTTTTGTTGACACTATTTTAACAGATTGTGATAACATATACTTATGAAGTCAGGGTTCATGCTACTAAAATCATTAAATAAAGTTACTGCGGCGATATCTCAAATATCGTGCGTTTATAAGTCTTTCAAGGGACTTTTAACCTCAATCGCTGTAACAACAACCTTAAATTTTGCTTCATAACTTTTAATGTCTATTTCTATAATTCTCCCTGACAACAGTAAAAAAGTATTCGATCACGAACCAACGATCTTAGAGGTCGCCTTATCTATCGGTGAACGTCTTGCGCGCTCTACAGTGGGCGGGAAGATAAACGGTTCGGACGAAATCCTAGATTTACGTTCGCCACTAAAAGACGGTACAAAACTTCAAATCTTAACTGACAATTCTGAATCTGGACGGGAGGTGATTCGTCACTCCGCTGCCCACATTATGGCCCAAGCTGTTCAAGATTTATGGCCAAATACAAAAGTTACGATTGGTCCAGTGATCGATAGTGGCTTTTATTACGACTTTGATTCTGAACATAAATTCACGCCTGAAGATTTAGAAAAGATTGAAAAGAAAATGGCAAAAATCATATCTGAAGATTTGGAAATCAAAAAAGATATTTTAAGTCGTAATGACTCTTATGAAAGATTTAAAAACTTAGGCGAAAAATATAAACTTGAATTGATAGATGGATTTCCAAAAGATGAACCGATTGGAATTTACTCTCAAGGAAATTGGTTTGATCTTTGTCGTGGGCCCCACGTTCAAAGAACAGGTCAAATTAAGGCTGTTAAACTTTTATCTGTGGCTGGGTCTTACTGGCGCGGGGATGAGAAACGTGAAAGCTTACAACGTATTTATGCCACTGCGTTTGAAAGTGCTAAGGAACTGAAATCTTACTTAGACATGCTTGAAGAAGCAAAAAAACGAGATCATAGAAAGCTTGGAAAAGATTTAAATTTATTTACTTTTAGTCACCTTGCTCCTGGGTCGCCATTTTTTACTCCTAAAGGGACTCAAATTTATAATTCGCTACAAAATTATATGCGCGAAAAATATTTAAAGTATGGCTACCAAGAAGTTATAACTCCACAGATTTATGACACTGAACTTTTTCATCAAAGTGGACATTACGAAAACTATAAAGAAAATATGTATTTTACAGAAATTGATGAAAAAGAATTTTCTGTAAAACCAATGAACTGTCCTGGCCATTGTGTGCTTTATGCCAGTGAAAAGAAATCTTACCGCGATTTACCGCTTCGCATTGCGGATTTCGGGCGACTACATCGTTTTGAACGCAGTGGTGTAATGCATGGTTTAACTAGGGTAAGAACGTTTTGCCAGGATGATGCTCACATTTTCTGTCGCAGAGAACAGCTGCAAGTTGAAATCAAAAACTTCATGGTTTTTTTAAATGAAGTTTATAATGAGCTCGGAATGTCTAATTATAATATTTTTCTTTCTACACGTCCTGAAAAACGCATGGGTGAGGATTCAGTTTGGGATCAGGCTGAAGGCGCTTTAAAAGCGGCATTAGAGCAGCTAGGATTACCTTATAAAATTAATGAAGGTGATGGGGCATTTTATGGTCCTAAGCTAGATATTATGTTCGTGGACGCCTTAAACCGTCCTTGGCAGTTAGGCACTTTACAGTGTGATTTCAATTTGCCGAATGCCTTTAAATTATCATATACAGGTGAAGCCAATTCTGAAGAACAACCTGTCATGCTTCATCGCGCGATCTTAGGTTCATTAGAGCGATTCATTGGTGTATACTTAGAACACACTGCGGGACGTCTTCCGCTTTGGATGTCGCCACTGCATGTTCGTATCTTAAATTTAACTGACGCCCAGATCCCATATTGTGAAGAGCTTTTGTCGTCGTTAAAAGAAATGAATATCCGCGCCGAGTTCGACGCTAGATCTGAAAAACTTGGATTTAAAATTAGACAAGCTCAGATGGACAAAGTCCCTTACATGTTAGTGATCGGGGACAAGGAAATGCAGAACGGCGAAATTTCGGTGCGTAATTTAAATGGAGTTCAAACTTCGGGAATTACGCTAATGAAGTTTTTAGCTTTAATCAGTCAAGACATTGAAAATAAAGTATTTGAAAGTAAAATTTTAGAAAATATAAATCCTTAAGGAGGAAAGTATTAAAAAACGCACAGGTTCCCAAAAAAGAGACATGGGTCTAAAAATGAATTACGACATCAGAGCCACTGAGGTTCGAGTTATTGCTGACGACGGCGAGATGCTAGGTGTTTTTTCTGTTCCAGATGCTGTCAAACTTGCGGAAGAGCGTGGTTTAGACTTGATTGAAATTGCTCCAACAGCTAAGCCGCCAACATGTAAAATCATGGATTACGGCCGCTTTAAGTATGAAAATAAAAAGAAACAAACTGAAGCTAGAAAAAAACAAGTGATTGTTCAGACTAAAGAAATTCAGCTTCGTCCAAGAACTGAAGAACATGACTTAGAAACGAAATCAAAACACGCCAAGCGCTTTTTAATGGACGGCGATAAAGTGAAAGTGAACTTAAGGTTTTCTGGTCGAGAAATGGCCCACCAAGATCAAGGTTATGATCTTATTAATAAGTTTGCAAAAATGCTTTCTGATTATGCGATTTTAGAAGTGCCGCCACAGAAAGAAGGGCGTCAGCTTTATGCCATCATTGCCCCAGATCCAGTAAAGATTAAGGATCTTAAAAAGAAGATTGAAAAAGAAAGAAAATATTTAGAAAAGCAAAACAGTAAAGAAGCTGGTAATAAAGATGCTGCTGCGGAAGATGCTTCCACAGAAGCCAACTAAATAGATTGCTACAAGTGGAAATACTATAGCGTTTTTTAAAAGTGTACATTGTTTGTAAATTTTTTGGCTAATTAAAGAGAGATTACATGAAACAATTTTTTATGATTTTTATTGCCATACATTTTGCATCCTTTTCTGCTTATTCTTTTCTTGGAGCTTTTGAAAAAAAACAAAAGCCTGTTGTTGAAGAAAAATTATCAGAGGACGATAAAATCGGCTTCGTAGATAGATCCGACAAGGACTTGTCTACTTTAAAAAGTGTAAATGTTTTTGTTATCGATTCCCTAGACGTGAATAGCGTTTTTAAAATCAAATCTATTCTTCAAGATAACGAAAAGATCTATAAGGTGACTCATTCCGATGATAAAAACTTCGTTGTTTATTTTAAAGGACCGAAAGACTCTGATTTAGTTTTAGAGTTAATTTCTGCGGCCGGTTTTCAAGGACAACTAAAATAAAAAGAAACCTAAGTTAGGTTAATATTTTTGAATAAACCATAATTTGTAATAGAATAATTAGGTAACTAACGAGATATAAAAAATGTTTAAAAAAAATTCAGCGCTTGGAATTGAAGAAATCACTTGTGAAGACTTACTAAGTCACAAATCCCAATTCAAACTTATCGATGTTCGTAGGGATGATGAATTCACGGGTGAACTTGGGCACATTGAAGGTGCTGAACTTAAAACTTTAGGCCCTGATTTAATGGATTATTTATCTTCTGAAGATAAAGAATTACAGATTGCTTTTATCTGCAGAAGCGGTGGACGCTCAGGAAATGCGACCGCATTGGCCATAGATCTGGGGTTTTCTAAAGTTTATAATATGATTGGCGGTATGCTTGAGTGGAACCGTCTAAATTTACCTAAAGAGTAAATATATTTAGACGGTTTTTTTATCGAGCTAATTCTTACATCTATTTAACATTTCACTAATAGCTGCGTTCGATCCTCGAAGTGAAAACTGAAGTGTCTGGTTAGAACTGGGTATTGTGAATTTCACCGTCGTCACGTTATGCGCTTTTAAAGAAGAAATAATTCCGCTGATATCAGAATATTTTGAGACCAGTGAAACTTCCCCTTGAATTGAACTTTGAAATAGCGCCATCACCAGAGGCTTTGCACGGTCCGTTTTAAGCTCGCCACTATAAACTGGATTCGACGTGCTAGAGTGAGTCACTAAAACGATAGGTGAGGAGTACGAACCGTCTGCATTTATTAATTTCAATACGAATAATTCAGAAACAGTTCCGGTCACTTTATCTAAGGTTCTCGTCGAAGCCGCACAAATTCTAGAGTTCGAAAGTGTAGTGATATTTGATTTATAAATACTCCAATCTCTAGATTGGGCTAAGGGTTCAATATTTAAATTATTTTCCAAACCTAAACTTGAAAAGGGCACAACGGGTGTCGAATTTACGTTTCTTTGCAATTCTAAAAGTAGGGCATTTAGCTCTTGGGTTTGAACGTTTTCAGAATTTAATAAGTTTAATTTTTCGTCATTTAATATTTTTTGAAAGTTAACAACTTTATCGGTTGCACTTGTTAAATTATTTTTATCATTTAAAACTGCAACTTCTAAAGGTGGTAATGTCACCTTCAAATTCGAAATGCTATTTTTTGAATTAGCAATCGACGATGGCAAATTCGCTAGCAAATTCAACTCAGAATTAATATCTTTATTTCTAGAGAGCAATTTGGCTATTTGATTTTTTATGATATTTGCTTGATCCTCAACTTGTCTTTGAAGTCTTTTTTGAGAATTCAGTTGATCAGAATTACCTTGTAATTCGATGTTAATGCTTCTGACGGTATTTTCTATTTGTCTTTTCTGTGAATTTTCCGAAACCAATCTGATTTCATTGACTGAAACTTGGCTGTCTTTGAGTCGACTTTCAGACTCTAAGTTTTGAATACGATCTCTGATGTTTGCGATTTGTTGTTGCAGTCTTTGCTTTTCTGAAGGGTCTTGCGTTGCTTCTCTTTCAAGTCGCAGTCGTTCTATGTCATTTCTTAGATTGTTTATTTGACGATAGTTCTGTTGGATATCTCTTTTATTGTCGTCGATTTCTCGTTCTAAGGAATTTACTGTTTGCTCGCTTAAACGAAATAGCTGCACTTGAGTGTTAAGTCGGCTTTCAAGAAGAGATCTTTCTCTTTCTAAACTTGAAACTTTAAAGTTTAAGTCTTGTAAATCATTTGAGGTAAGAGCCAATTGGTTATCTAAGTTAGATTTCTGCAGCTGATTTTGTTGTTGCTCTGAATTTAATTGATTTTCAAGTTGAGGTTTATTTTTTAATTTATTTTCTAAAGAGATTAGTCTAGCTTCTTCAGACGTGATTGAATCTTTAAGATTTTTAAGTTGTCTTTCTGAATTGATCAACTTTGTATTGGATTTTTTTTCCACATCCTTAAGCGCACTCAGCTTTATATTATTCGTTTCTTCAGTGGAAAGAAAATTTATAAGATTGTCCGTATAATTCTTGTTTGAAAGTAAGTAGTTTTGATCATTTACATTTTGTGCAAACACGCTCAATGGCAAAAGACTCAATGCAATCAACGAAGCTGACATAAGTTGAGTTGAAATAGATTTAGTTGATACTAATTGATCAAATCCTAATTTCGGTAATTTAAACTTTCTAATATAAAATGATTTTGTTGATGACATTGGTCCCCCTAAGACTTTTTCCCCACATTATCTAGACCAATTTATAAGATTGCAGTCAATACGCCAGGAGATCCCTCGGCTATTTTACCTGAATGTAAGTTATTATTTAATTTTATAATGCGAATTAAATATTTTTTAATTATGTCATAATTTTTAATTTTCGAAGCATAAATGCTTAGGATATTTGCATCTTAACTATTCATGGCGGCTTTTGAGTTCTTTAGCTATATCTTTTAAGGATAGACCCTTGGCTTTCAGTAAAACCATGAGATGAAAAACTAAATCTGCAGACTCATAAATAAATTCCTTGGAATCTTGATTCTTTGCAGCAATTACCGTTTCTACAGCCTCTTCTCCGACCTTTTGAATGATCTTATCAAGTCCTGAGTCGATTAAAGATTGAATATAGGATTTTTTATTAGACTCTGTATTTCTATTTTTCGGATTAAAGCGATCGTCAATGATGAAGTCTAATTCTTTAAGAAAATTAATATCACCCGAAGACTCGATTTTAAAACAACTTTCGGAGCCCAAGTGACAGGTTGGACCTTCAGGATTGGCTTGAATTAAAAGTGTATCCTGATCACAATCTGTAGATATAGAGACTAAATTTAAAAAGTTCCCAGACGTTTCGCCTTTTGTCCAAAGTGAATTTCGTGAACGACTAAAAAATGTCACTTTCTTTGTTTTTAGAGTGATCTGTAAGCTTTCAAGATTCATATATGCATGCATAAGAATTTTGTCCGTCTTTGAATCTTGAATGATAGCAGGAATTAAATTGGTGGTTGAATCAAAGTTTAAAGATTCGATATTTAAAGGCATTTCGTTTTTCATAATAAATCCATTCTATGTAGTTTATTGTACTTTCTCTTGCTAACTTAAGAGAATTTCAAATTTAGTGCAAAATCTCGATTAATTTCTTACTTCTAATCCGTGCTTTTTCAAATCCAATTTTAAGTCATCGATTTTAAGTTCGTTTCTATGAAACGCGCCTGCTGCAAGTGCCGCGTCGACATGAGCTTCCTTGAAAACATCTAAAAAATGCTTTGAAGTCTTAGCGCCACCAGAAGCAACCAATGGAATAGTTAAAACACGTCGTGCAGCCTTTAATTGCCTTAAGTCAAAACCCTCGCCTGTGCCATCCGAATTCATGCAATTTAAAACTACTTCTCCTGCTCCTAAGTCTTGAACCTCTTTAAGCCACTCCCATGTATTTTTCTTTGATTTTAAAGTTTTAGTCTCGTCACCTGTGTACATGTAAACCCAATCTCCGGATTCATCACTTTTTGAATCCACACCAACCACTAAACTTTGAGATCCAAACTCTTTTGCGATTTCTTGAATTAATTGCGGTCTTTCTAAAGCCGGCGAATTGATGGACACTTTATCAGCTCCAGCATTTAAGATCTGGCGA
>JANODG010000128.1:0-5265 GCA_031412575.1 Bdellovibrionales bacterium | reverse complement strand
AAATCGTCGATATAAATCCATTCTTAATGGGTGGACAACTTAAAGACGAACATATCGTTGAATCTGTAGCTTCTAATTTAAATGCAGATGAAGACTATGTCTTAAGACAGATGCGCGCCGAAACAAGAAGTGAGATCGTTGAGAGAGTTTCATCAAAAATTTATGGTCAACATAAACAAGCCATTGCCTCTATTGTTCGTAGATCTAAAAGTTTAAAAGCTTTGGGTAATGACGGTGGCATTCCCTCGTTTCTGGTTGTGCATAGTCGTAGTTCTGAAGCTGATCGATTAGTGAAAGAGGTTGTGACGGATATAACAGGCAGCAGTCCATTTAAACAAGACAGCTTTGAAATTAAAAGTGTTCATGATATGTCGAAAATCATAGGTTCTGCGGCTGGGTTAGTCAGATCAGAAGGCGAAGGTCGTTTTTATAAACATTTACGCATGACCCAAGGGCGAAGTGGTATTAATTTTAGTGGTGTAGAGATGGCGACATCTGACCTATTAGAATTCATCCAAAAGATCGCGACAAATAAAGTGATTACAAGCAACATGGATGTTGAAATTGACATTTCTCAGGCTCATCTATTTTTAACTGCTGGTGGAATGCCTCCATTAACAGAGGCTCAACGCTTGGAATTAGATGGATTATCATCAGAGTTTGAACGCCAATCCGTATTAAAGCGTTATATCAAAGAACATTTTCAAGGAAGAATGAATCCACAAAATCCATTAATGACATCGGTACCTATGAGCGATGAGCTTTTAGATAACTTGCATATAATTTATTTAGACGATGTGCATTTATTAGAAGAACAGAAAAAGGCTATCTTAGCAGACAATTTAAAAGACAAAGCCTTACAAGTTGCCGTTGGCCAGGAGATGCAGATATCTATGGAATTTACAGACCAGGCAATAGATGTATTGTATCAAAGATTGATCTCTTCAAGTTCGGATAACGTGTCTAGCTTAATCGCCAATGATGTTATTGGTTTTGTTGATGATCTAATTCAAAGACAAGATCTTATCCCTGGGGATCACGTTGTATTTGGAGTTAGAAACGGTCAGATCACGGCCCAGGCTATGGCTTGGACAGGTCGCAACAGACCTACTCGATTGATAGAAAATTTGAAAGATGGTGCTGCGCCTAGAGTTCAACAGCCAGATGGTCGTCAACAAATTCGTGATGCTTTACAACAACTGACAAGATAATTGGGAATGATCCTATGAAGTTTTTAAAAAGTTGGTTTTTAAGTTTAGTTATAGTCTGGTCTTCGGCAGCGCCTTACGTTGCTAAAGCTCAGTCCTATCAAACTGCAAATCAACTTTTGCTGTCGCCAGTGGATATGTTCTCCGGTCAACTTGATCCGAACAGATTGTACCTAGAAACTTCGCAAGGTCGAGTTGTTAATCACTACCAACTTTTAGGATTTACTGGAGCAGTTCCGGATATCGCTGTTAGTGAGTTTAGAAATTCATTAAATTCAAAAAACTTTATTTTAGATTTTTCTGCCGAAGATTTATCTAGAAATTCACAGTATCAAAATTTATTAAATTCACCTGAAGGTCGTCAGACTTTATCGAGATATTATCGAGGGGCTTTTGCTGCTTTAGCCATAGTTTCTAATGCGGATTTAGTGACTTCGACACAAGAAAAAAGAACTGCAGTAAGAACTGAGCTAATTCGCCAAGGGGCATTTGCCTCTGAAACAAATGTTCAGTATCGATCGTCTTTAATTCATTTAGAAACCTTAAGACAAACTTTGGCGGACTTTCCAGAACACATCAGAATATCTGCCCAATCTCAAATTTCTGAGTCCCAAAGATATTTGTCATCTGCAAATCGAAGAGCCAGATATAATTTCACTCACGGTCTTATGCCAGGCCAAGAGCCTCCGCGAAGAGCCAGCTATAATCCAGTAAATTATGTTAAACGAGCCGCTGGAAACGTTATCATCCGCGTTCAAGATCCTTTTGGACGTGACGTAGATATCTCGTGGCCAAAATCTGCAGACGGAGAAAAAGTTCCAAATCGTCGGGAATTTTTTAAACAAATAAAAACTGGTAGTATGGAAGTTGGTAAGATGAGTATGTTCATCTTAGCATTTTTATATCTTTCGTCAGAAGCCAGCATGGTTTCACAATTTGAGATGAACCCAAGAGCTTTTGAAGACAAATTGGATCAAGTCATATCATGGGCTATGCCTTTATCTTTAGGTTCATTTTTTATTGGTGGAGCAGCTGCTGATAAAGCTTTTGAATCTCTAAACATGTCCAGAAGAGCAAAAGCAAATTTACTGACTTTGGTGCAAAATAAAACTTTAATGGCCAACCGCCCTGATTTACGCACTAACTTTATTAACGCCAACATGGCTAGTATCAAATCATCAAGTTTTTTAACAAGAGCAACTTCTTACACTGGTTTAGGCGCAGGGTTTTTAATTTCGCAACTTGTGTATCAGTACGCTAACCAAATGGAAAGCTGTAACCGACTCGAATTTGCGAACACGGGTCGTTATACATCTATCGAGCTTCAACGTCTTGAACAAAGTTGTGACCAAGGCTGGTTGGGTTTGACTCAAGCCGTTCTTACAAAACCAGAAACTTGGATGGCCTTTACGGCCTTACTTTCTACAAAATACATTTTTGCTTTAGGAATGAATAAAATCCAAATGCGTCGCTATGCATATTCGACAAGCCCACAAGCAATGCAAGCTTTAAATGCTGCGGAAAAAGGTGGAAAATTAAATTATAAACTCGCCATTCGAAGTCGCGGTTTATTAGCCGCTCCTTTAGTAACAGGAATAGTTGGCTTCGTTGTTTTTTACTTTATTTTTGAAGGCTTAATGTACGGCATGAAATGGGTTGCAGGACGAATACAAAATAATCTTCCTGCTCTTGAAGCCGCGCAAAATATTCGTGACTTGATGGCGTCCTATAAATCCAAGGGTTGGGACATGACTCAACTTTGTGACGATAGACATTTGTTTCAAGGTGGCTTGATTGAGTTTTTAAGACCCTTAGCTTTTTGGTTAGATAACACAGAACGCTGTGGTCAAGAGCTTGTAAAAGATTTTTTAGATCATCATTCGGAATCAAACTCTAAGTGGAGAAAAAAGATCTACACTCCTGTAGAAACAGCAATTAACAAATGGCAAGAGTATACTTTTAAAGCTGTCAATTTGCAGAATTCGGCGTACTTGCTTTATAAGGACATTGCTGAACAAATTAAAACACAAAGAAATTCAGGCCGCGTTGTCGTGTTTAATCGCGTGGAGAATGAATCAAGTTTCACTAAAGATGCGTTAGGGTATGCGAATACTCACTTATATATGCATCCACTTCCATTTTTTAGATCAGAGCCATATTTTGGTTTTGATTATAAACTTAAGGAAGATCAAAACGAAATTTTCTACCCAGAATATGATGGGCAAACAACAACATGGTCAGAGCGTTATCAGAATAAAACTGGTGTTGATCAGTTCACTCAGCGTTTAGAAAGATTTAAAACCACTGTGTTACCAAAAGTAATTCAGTCTTTAGAAACAAGACTTGTTGCTCCGCGAGTTCGAAGCGATGAAAAACAAGCGATCGAAAGAATTCTAAGTTTTTTAAAATTAAAGAATAGAAATGGAGTTTCTGAAACAAAAAATATGGCTCGCGGGTTAGACTTGATTTCAAGCTACATTGAAACTGCATCGGGTGTCATATGTGACATCACAGTGGAATGTTTTTGGTCAGAGTTTCAAAAAGAATTTTTTGATAGATCTTTATGGGCCACTGACGAAAACGAAGTGCACCAATTTCGCGGCGGCAGTCAATTTTACGCCGGTTATCAGACAAACAGAGCGATTCCTTACGGAGTTAAACCAATAGGACCAGGCCAAGGTTTTTTTATTAGATATGAATCAAGATTACAAAATAATGGAATTGATTCAAGTTACTACGATTCTACATACTCAAGTTTGACTGACTATTTGTTAAAGCAAATGGTTTGTGGTGTGGATGTGATGAAGGGCGAAGCCATGAAAGAGCAAACCGTGTTTGGTTGGATGGTATCAACTGTCAGTGGTGGTTACTTCGATCAACATCGCGAGCCGGAATTTCGTGCCCCAAGAATTCAACTTAAAGGCAATGTAAACCCTTGTTTCGATGAGTACCCAAATAACCGTTGGCAGAAAAATGTAAGTCCTTATGCTTCGAATGGCTTTTATAATTATATTGAAGATAAAAATAATTCTAAATTAAATTATGGCGGAATTGTTGATTTTTTATATAAAGAAGCAGGCGATGATTTTGTACAAAATTTTGATCAGTGGTGGACTACACACGTTGAGCCGGAATTCACTGAAGTGGTAGGAAGAGTCTATAAAGAATACTTCCAAGACGAACTGATAAACGGTGTATTGACTCAAACAATTGAAAATGAAAACGACGATAACAACTGTTTCGAAAATTGTGTTGATTTTAATTTTGAGCATAAAAATGGATTAGCAGCTGCAGCTAAACAAGAAATGGACACGCACTTCACGTACTTTTTAGGTGAAGTTGTGAAAGATTTTGGTTTAGATACTCAATTCGCAGAAAATCAAGAAGATAAGGCTGCAAGACAATTTTTAGTTGATGATGTATCTGCCGTAAGAAAAGATTTGTATGACATTTTTAGCTACGTTTCAGGACGTACGACAGTCCTTGGTAATCCAGAACTGCAGGGTGTTTTCCGTCTTATATTAGAAGATGTTGCTGCTCGTGCTCTTGTTGAAAGTCCAACATCGGCTCAAGTGTCAAACCCTGAAGTCTTAAAGTACAAAGCTTTGAAGGCATTAGTGGTTAGTCGCATGACCGATTTTAAAGTATTAACTAAAACCACAATTTTCAATCCAACTGAAGGCAATATGGCGTGGCAACTTCTGCAACGCTCTGAGAGTCTTTTGAATTCAAACTTAGATTTAACTGAAGCTGAAAAAGAAATTCAGCAGCAGGTCTTGAATGAAAATCTTTTGGAGCTTGAAGCCGCTTTCAATTCGCGTTCGAATAGAACCGGCAAGGTTTTGTTGAATTACACTGATTATCCTAACGATAAGGACCCAAGTCCAACACAAGTCGTGATCGATCACTCTCAAAATCGAATCATTCAGATTTTGGAAGAGTTGATTTCTTATCAAGAAGTAAAGTATTTGTTGGGTAGGTAAGCCCCACGCAGTGGGAAAAGTTCTGCCCTCCGCAGGAGGAAAAGTTCCAGCGAGCACTTGGGCGTGCGTACGGA
>JANODG010000127.1:0-37554 GCA_031412575.1 Bdellovibrionales bacterium | reverse complement strand
CCCTTGTTAAAGCCCTTTTAAAAAGTCCCAAGGTCGATAAAGTAGTTTGTATTCCAGGCTCTGATGGGATTGCCCTAGAAGTGGAATGTCAAAATATAGATTTAAAAAATAAAACAGAAGTCCTTAACTTTTTAAAAAAATCTAATATTGAGTTTATTATAGTTGGCCCAGAAGATCCTTTGGTTGATGGCCTTGCAGATCTACTAAGACAAAATAATTTAAAAGTTTTTGGCCCTGGAGCTGAAGGTGCACAACTTGAAGGTAGTAAAATTTATTCCAAAGAATTTATGAAAGCGGCCAATATTCCGACCGCAGGATTTAAAGTTGCTAAATCTAAAGCTGAAGCCTTAAGTGTTTTGGGTGATTTTAAATTTCCAATTGTAGTCAAAGCCGATGTGTTAGCCGCAGGTAAAGGTGTTTCGATTTGCAAAACTAAAGAAGAATATCAAAAATCTATTGAACATATTTTTGATCACAAAACTTTTGGTCTATCTGAAGCTTTAATCGAAGAATTTATTTCAGGTTGGGAACTTAGTTACATTTGCATCACTGATGGCGAAAAGTTTCAAGTATGTCCCTTGGTGCAAGACCATAAAGCCCTAAAAGATGGTGGCCTTGGCCCAAACACGGGTGGCATGGGAGTCTTTGGACCTATTCGTATTGATGAAAGTTTAAAATTAGAAATTGATAAATCCATTGTTCAACCGACGCTGGACGAACTTAAAAAAAGAGACATCAAATTCTGTGGAGCGCTTTTTATTGGTTTAATGATTGAAGATAATAAACCTTACGTTCTTGAATATAATGTGAGGTTTGGCGATCCAGAAACTCAAATCATCATGCCGCTAATTGATGGCGATGTTTTTGAAATATTATGGTCTGCAGTTCAGGGTTCGCTTATTCCGATTAAAACCAAATCAAGTTTTGCAACTTGTGTGGTTTTGGCTGCTGAAGGTTACCCGGAAAATCCAGTCAAAGGCGCGCCTATTGAATTTTTAGATTCAAAGTTATCTAATGCAAAATTAACCAATTCTAAAGACTTAGTTCAAAGTGGGTCTTCATCGAACGAAGAAAGTTATTTTATTTATTCTGGAGTCAAAAAAGATAAAGTTAAATTACTGGTGAATGGTGGTCGAGTTTTAGGTGCCGTAGGGATTGGTTCAACAAAAGATCAAGCTATTGAACGTGCCTACACTCAAGCCGAAAAAGTAAATTGGAAAGGCATCCAAAAACGTACAGATATCGGCCGGTATTTTTAGAATCTATAGAACTGGTCTTTAAAAATAAAATTTCTTTGATTACTATAAACTTAGGTTTCGTGCGCTCAATATACTTCGTGCATAAACCTATAATCGCCCGGTGATGATAAGTTCTGTTTTTACGGTCATTATATTTATTAATTTTATATTTTTCTCTTTGAAGGGGGATTGGTGCATATTTTGACAAGGATTTTCATAGCTGTTTTATGTTTTTCACCGGCAACGAATGCAGGACCATTAGATGAATTGAATTCCAAAGTGAATGCCGTAAATTCAATCACAGATGGTGCAAGCAGAATAAAGAGTAACACTGTAGATAAGTATGCCAGATCTGAATCTAATGATAAAAAAAGACTTTCTGAGTGGAAGTCTGAAATTAAAACTGCAGAAAAAGCCATGGCTAAAGCCTGCAAAAAAACAATTAAAGTCGAATTTGAACCTGAAAGGTTCAAAAACTTTTTAGCATCAAGTTCCAGTCCTGGGGCTTTTTGCGCAGATGCTTTTAAAGTCCTAGAATATGATTTATGCCCAGAACTAAATTACAGAAAAAAAGTGGCCAGTGATATTAGCGCTGTTAAATGTATGTACACTACAAAATCAGATGTAAAACTTAAAATGAAGATCATAGACAAAGTTTTAATGATTGGTTACGGAGAAAATACGGCAGAAATTTATGACGAAGCTAATCTTTGGTTTCGAAACCGTTTTTTAAAATAGAATAAAAAGATTTCCTCAAGAAATCTTGATCTTCGTAATTTATATCAATTTATTGTTATTCCTACCAACTCTGGATGCTTAGTTTTATAACTCATACAATTGAAATTTATTTAGTCTTAGTTTTATCCTTTTAAATTTTAATAGAACATGAAGTCATTTAAGTTGGATCGATAGCAAGAAGCATTGGTTTAGTGTACGTAAGTCATCCTGGGTATAAACCCTTGCCTAGCGAAGCGGTAGCAATGCGAATGACAGTCGCTTCTCCAACTTAAAAGACTTCATGTTCTATTAAAATTTAAAAGGATAAAACTAAGACTAGTTATTCAACTCATGGTCTTCTTTAAGACCTTTCTTTTTGATTTTTTCAACTAATGTGGTTCTGTTGATTTTTAACAAATGGGCTGCTTTATTTCTATTCCAACCTGTCTTTTCCAATGCTTTCATGATCAATTTATTTTCGTAATCTGACACCATTTGATTAAAATCCACACCAGATTCTGGAATTTCTAAATCATCGTGAATAGTATTTGAAACCACATTTGAATATCTTGGTGGCAAGTCGGCAAGTTGAATTACACCTTCACCAATTATAATGGTTAAGCGTTCAATTAAGTTTTCTAATTCGCGCACGTTGCCGGGCCAATTATAATTTTGTAAGGCTTCAAAAGCTTCGGTTGAAAAACCAGAAATTCTTTTTTTCTTTTCCTGGTTAAACTTTTGGATAAAGTAATTAGCTAATATAGGAAGATCAGACTTTCTATTCTTTAATGAAGGAATATGAACAGGAATCACATTAAGTCTAAAATATAAGTCTTCCCTAAATTGACCTTTTTTAATCAACTGTTCTAAGTTTTTATGAGTTGCCGCAATCACACGAGTGTCGATAGTGATAGGCTTAGATGACCCAACTCTTTCAATACGCTTTTCTTGAAGCACTCGAAGAAGTTTAACTTGAAGCTTAGGACTCATGTCGCCAATCTCGTCTAAAAAGATTGTGCCGTTGTGGGCAAGTTCAAAACGCCCTTTACGTTCCTGATGCGCGCCCGTAAATGATCCTTTTTCGTGGCCAAAAAGTTCACTCTCAAGCAGATCTTCAGGAATCGCTCCGCAGTTCACAGCAATAAAAGCTTGCTTGGATCTATCAGATGCAAAGTGAATTCCTTTTGCAATTAATTCTTTCCCAGTTCCACTTTCGCCAGAGATTAAAACCGTAGAGTCTGATGGTGCGATGCGTTCGGCAAGATCAATCACTTGGCGCATCTCGCGGCTTTTTCCAATAATTTGATGAAGTCCAAAGTGTTTAAATAATTCTGATTTTAATCTTTCGTTTTCGGCTTTGATTTCTTTGTGGGTTAAAGCGCGCTCGACTAAACTCATCATTTCGCCAAGCTCAAATGGCTTTGTTAAAAATTGAAAAACACCTTTTCGTGCAGCGGTTAAAGCGAGTTCAATGTTTCCATAGCCTGTTAAAATAATTACTTCACAGTCTGGCTGTTGAGTTTTAATTTCAGTTAATAAGTCTAATCCATTACCGTCAGGTAATCTTAAGTCTACGATCGCTAAATTAATTTTAAGTTGGCTGGCCATGATCGACTCAGCTTCGGTTTTTGTTTGAGCTGTAATGACCATATGATCGTAGCGTTGCAAAACTTTCGCTAAGCTTTTTCGAACTATAGAGTCATCATCGACAACAAGTATCTTATAATTGCTTTTCAAAAATCCCCTCGATTTTGCTGTAGCAGCCAATCACACTTTAATCATAGAGATTTAAAAAATGGACGTCAAATTTTTAACACGACCAAGGTCAGACTTTAGAACTATTCTAGATCTAGACTTTTATTTTCTTTTACACTTTCCAAAATAGATTGGATGACATGTTTACAATCTAACGCAGAATCCAACAAGTCTTGAATATCGGTTTGGGACTCATTGTCCAAGGATTCCTTATCGCTTAAAATCAGTTGTAAAAATGTGATAATTCCGGCAAGAGGATTATTAAGTTCATGAGCAAGGCTTCCAGCAAGGATTCCAAGATCTGATAATCTGGTTTTTTCGATAATTTTCATTTCAATATTTTTTTGTTCAGTGACGTTTTGATAAATATTAATAAAAACATTTGATTTTTGTTCATAGTCTTTCATTTTTTGACTAGTCACTTTGTGCCATTCATTATTTTTTTCGATCTCGAACTTTTTACCCACTTGGCAGCCTTGGCAAGGCGTGGGGCTATTAAATAGCACCATGTGACATCTTTTTTCGACTTGAATCTGATGATCAAAGTTGGTGTTTAGCAAATTAAAATCCGAATCTACCACGGTAACTTTATGTTGGATCGCTTTAAACGTTTGCTGCCATTGGGATTGGGTGATGACCAAGTCATTGTAATTCACAAGTTGATTGATTTTTATACTTACGATTTCGCTGAGCTGTAATAGAAATGACTCATCTTTTTTTTTAAAATCAATTTCAAGCTTTGCAAAATAAATATGACCTATACTTTTTTTACCAAAATAAAGTGGTGTGCCAAAAATCTTGAACTTATCTTGCCCTTCTATGATCATGGTTTCGTTGTAAATTTCTTTTTGTCCCACCAAGGACCTGATCCATTTAACACCTAGATGATCGAATAATTTATCGGTTAAAAAATCTTCGATCTCTGGAATAGATTTAGCTTTTTGTATCCCAAGGATGCATTCATACATAAGATTTAATTGCTCTTTAATGGCAAGTAAACGGGATTGGGATCTTTTAAGGCTTAAGTTTTTAGTACGAACTCGGTCCTCAAGCTCTTCGTTAAGTTTTTGAAGTTGTTCACTTTGTTCTTGGAAAAGTAAGTAGAAGTTAAGGTTTTGCTGATGGTAATCATACCGTTGAATGGCAAAAATTATAGATTCTTCCAAATTTCTAGTATCGAAGGCATTGTCGTAAATAATGCTAAACGGGTTAAGTGTTGAAATTAAAAAGTTGTTTTTTGGATCGTCAGCCTTTAGTACAAGAATAATTTCAGAGTCTTGATGCGAGTCTTTAATTGAAGTTGTAATGTATTCTAAATTTTTAATTTCGATTTCGGGCCGATTAAAAATCAATACCTTAATTTTTTGTTCTAAAAACAAGGCCTTAATAGATTCAAGGCTATCAATGTGAAAAAGGTCGAATTTTTCTGAAAGTTTAAGGGGATCACCCCAAACCATTAAGTTCGAAAATATATGTTGTTGCCCCATAGCTTATCATCTTAAATATAGGCCCTTTTGTTAAATGGTTTAAGGGCTAGGTTTGTGGTGAATTAGCTACAAATGCCCTATGGATTTGACCTGAGTAGGGCAGTTGCTACAGTTTGGGCTAGTATTGCCACAAGGAGTTTTAAATGAAATGGGATGCAATAGTTCTTGCCGCTGGTGAAGGAACTCGTATGGTTTCAACAACTCCTAAGGTTTTACATAAAGTAGCTGGTCGTCCCATGGTCGTTAGAGTTATCGAAGCCCTTAAAAAGTCAGGTGCGCAAAATATTCATTTGGTTGTTTCAGAAAAAATTAAACCAATCCTAGAACCTTTGAGCGACACTTATAAAAATTTACAATTACACATTCAAAAAGAACCGAAAGGGACAGCGGATGCGGTGAAGTCCGTTGAAGCTAAACTCAGTGATTATGTTTTTATTTGTAATGGAGATCATCCTTTAATTAACTCAGTGGATGTTGATTCTTTTATTTCTCATTCAAAAAAACATGCTTCTGATTTAACAGTTGGAGTTTTAAACTTACCTGATCCTGGGTCATTTGGACGAGTGATAGTTGATCAGGCTAATCATGCCGTTGAAATCGTAGAGGCTAAACATTGCACCGAAGAGCAATCTAAAATTAACACAATCAATTCCGGAATTTATTTTTGCAATTCAAAGCGTTTGATGGAATTTTTCTCTGAAAAATCTAAACTTGATCACAAAGAATTTTATCTCACAGACATAGTTAAGTATTTGCATGATAGAAAAAATATTGTGACAGCGCTTAAAACCACAGATCTTATGGGTTTTGGTGTGAATGATTCTATTGCCTTAAACAAAGCCAACCAGTTGGCTTATGTTCTTATTAACGAAGAGTATATGAAAAAAGGTGTTAAGTTTATTAACGCTAATGCTACTTACATTGAAGAAGGATCAGAAATAGAACCTGACGTTTTAATTTATCCCAACGTATATATTTTTGGATGCTGTAAAATACAGTCAGGCACAGTGATTGAATCTGGCACACATATTAAAAATTCCACAATAGGACCTAGCACTTTGATTAAAGCAGGGTCATACATTGAAGGTGCAAAAATTTTAGGTCAAAGTGCAATAGGCCCTTTTGCGCACTTACGAGAAGGTTCAGAAATTCACGAACAGGTAAAAGTCGGGAATTTTGCAGAAGTGAAAAATTCAGTTTTAAGACAAGGAGTCAAAGCTGGCCACCATTGTTACTTAGGCGACGCCGACATAGGGGAAGATACAAATATTGGTGCAGGTACCATCACTTGTAATTTTGCTGTCGATGGTAAGAAATATAAAACTATAATTGGTAAAAATGTTTTTGTCGGCAGTGACACGCAAATTGTGCCTCCGATCACGATTGGAGATTTTGCAGTTTTGGCTGCTGGTTCTACAGTGACAAAAGATGTAGAGTCCCAAAGCTTGTACGTGACCCGAGCTAAAGCTGTTGTAAAGTCCAATTATAGAAAAAATTTGAATTCAGGAAAATAAAAATATGTGTGGAATCGTTGGGTATTTAGGAACTAAAAATACAAAGAATATTTTATTCGAAGGATTAAAGTCTTTAGAGTATCGTGGGTATGATAGCTCGGGGATCTGTATTTTAAATAAAAATGATTTTATAAAATACAGAGCCGCTGGAAAAATTAAGGAATTAGAAAATAAAGTTTTGAATTTAGAAATCGAAGGTCGAGTAGGAATTGCTCACACCCGCTGGGCCACCCACGGTCCTGCTGTTGAAAAAAACGCCCATCCCCATGAAGTCGGGGACATCTGTATAGTCCACAATGGGATTATAGAAAATTATCAAGCCATTCGCGCCCAGCTAATCGCAAGGGGTGCTAAGATTGCATCGGATACAGATTCCGAGCTAATTGCACATTTGATCAATGAACAGCTGCAAAAGACTGGGGACTTTTTAAAAGCTGTTTTTGAGTCTAGAAAATTATTAGAAGGGGCATATGCTGTTCTTGTGATTTCAAAGAAAAACCCTGATGAAATGATTGCATTTAAATCTGGTCCGCCAATGGTTTTAGCCGAAGGCGAAGACGACTATTTTATTGCCAGTGACGTACAAGCTATCATTAAATACACAAAAAAAGTTTACTATTTAAATGATCAAGAACTGGTTCATGTCAAAAATGGTCATGTTCAAGCTTATGGACTTCAAGGTCAGGGCATTGCCGTGCAATTTGAAACTTTAAATTGGAGTGCTGAGCTCGTAGATAAAAAAGGGTATTCCCATTACATGCTTAAAGAAATTTATGAACAGCCAAATGCTGTTAGCCATGCTTTGATTCCGCATATTGACCCCCTAGACCAAAAGTTAAAAATCAAAGGATTTTTTGAATCTGAAGATCAAACTCAAGAGTTTTTTAGAAAATTGGACCACATACAAATTGTGGCCTGTGGAACAAGTTTTTATTCAGGTATGTATGCGGAATACGTCTTTGAAAAGTTAGCCGGCATCAGTACTGAGATTGATATTGCTAGCGAATACAGATACAGAAGTCCCATTTTAAACGAAAAAACTTTAGTGATTTTTATTTCTCAAAGTGGGGAAACCGCTGACACCTTAGCAGCTTTAAGACTTGCAAAATCTAAGGGTGCAAGAACATTAAGTATCTGTAACACCTATAAATCCAGTATCGACAGAGAAAGCGAATTTTCTATTTACATGAATTCCGGTCCCGAAGTGGGTGTGGCAAGCACTAAGGCCTTTACAAGTACACTTGTGATTATGGCGACTCTTGGGATTGCGATTGCTAAAGCTAAAAATAAAATCAATGCGGATGAAGAAAAAAATTGGATTCAAAGTTTGTTAAGTCTGCCATTAAAGATGGAAAATGTTTTGGCTTATGATAAATTTTTTAAAAAAGTCAGTCATAGTTTAAAAAATAAAAAAGGTTTTTTATATATGGGACGTGGAACAAACTTTCCGATCGCGATGGAAGGGGCGTTGAAGTTAAAAGAGTTAGCTTATAAACACGCCGAAGGTTACGCTGCCGGCGAAATGAAACACGGACCACTCGCCTTAATTGATGAAGACATGATGATTGTAATGCTTTGTCCCGAAGATGATCTTTACGAAAAAACCATGAGTAATTTAGAAGAAGTGCGCGCCAGAAAAGGCCAAGTGATTGGAATTGGAAGTCTGGGCGACCAAAAGTTAGAAAACATGTGCGATCACTTTTTAGGTTTACCAGCTGCCAATTGGATCACATATCCCATTTTAGAAACTATTCCCTTACAACTTCTGGCCTTTCACGTCGCTGAAAGTTTAGGTCATGATGTTGATCAGCCTAGAAACTTAGCCAAATCTGTGACTGTAGAATAAATTTAACGCAGTCGAGTTTGCAGGGCACTTGCACTAATAAAACGTCTAAACTATCTTAGTTTATCTAATTCGTAATTTAAATCTATACGATTGAACGGGGCTTATGATCTTTTTTATGACCTATTTTTACTTATTATTTGCTAGTTTAACTTCGTTTGCGAACAGCGATAATTTTTGTAAACCCAATGACAATGTTTGCATCGTTAAAAATATTTCTACTGAATCTTGTGATTCCGAAAATATATCCTGCGCAAAAAAAGAATTCGGCTTCGAAGGCGTAGAAGGCTTTTTGGGATGTCCTTTTGTTATCGATAATGGGCAATTTAAATATCAAAAGATGTGCTTAGAACATTTTTATAATAATCACGTTTTTAGAACACAAAAATTTACTCCCTTTATTGAAGCTATTTCTAAGCCTGTTAAAGATAGATTTATAAACTTTAGTAAAAATAGTAAGTGGAAAAAAATGGTTGTTGATTATTTAACAATAGATAATTTTTTATACGATTATCCTTACATGGACGTGGCTTTAGAGACCGAAGATTCTATTTTGAAAGAAGCGTACAATGGGCTCAATATGCTTCCATTGGAATTAGACATTTACATCAACGAACACTTTTATGGGTTTATATTAGTTAAAGGTGTCGGATGGACTGGCTTTGCTTCTGATATAGAAGCGAATAATTCAAAGTACAAGCCTGGCGCAGTTATACTTATTAACGCAGATAACATGAAGAATAAAACCTTAAATGACTGGCTTGAATTCAGAGAAAAAACTGCATTGACAGCCAATTCAAAAAAATTACGAACACTTAAAATGAGCTATGCTAAAGCCGGTGAAAAAAGCACGGTTGCAGATAATTTCTATCATTTTTTATTGCATGAAACCGCTCATCTGATAGCGTTTGCAGTCGATGGAATTCATCCCCATAAAGATTATCGCAGAAATCCAATACCGCTTAAGGATTTAGTACAAACTAGCGCTGATCCTTTAAATCCATTAAAGACGGTTTATCCATTTTTACAATCTTCATGGGAATTTGCAGTTAATTTGAGTTCAACTGATGAAAGTTCAACGACGGTAAGTTTAAATAGAATTCTTCCACCAGATTCTCGATCTTTACTTGCTGTAAAGAAATCTAGTTTTTATTCAGAGGATGAGTCGAAGAAATATAGCGAAAGTGAAATTCAGACCCTCTACAATCAGTTGAATGATTCGTGTTTTGTTTCTTTGTATGGAACTACTGACTTTACTGAAGACTTCGCAGAAACTGTCACGCATTTCTTTATGCACCAACAGGGATATGAATATAAAATTAGTTTATTAGATAGCCAAGGTGTCCTAAAAGCGAATTTTGAGGATAAAATCTGGAATTCATCAGCTTGCAGAAGTAAAGTTGATTTTGTAAAAGACTTATTTACAAAGTAATTTCTTAATAGATTCAGATCAAAATCCTAGGTGCTAAAACTGGTGCAGAGGTTGAAGCTATCGTTGGTGGTTCACAAATTAAAGACGGAGTCTGCCACGTTTTAGTTGTTATCGAGACTTCAAATCCAAGCCCGTTTTGTTCATTAAAACTTAAACCTGATCAAGAAATCGAAGTGCGTGTCGCTGACAAATTTTTAGAAGATGGCTGTCCTCAAGATGAAGGATTTTATTTAAAAGGTACTGTTTCGTCAGGTGGAGGTGGTTATTTCTTATCTCATGGTGAAGTTTATTAACCTAAAGTTCTAAGAATGACATAATTGTGCTTTTAAATTGTCGCATGTTGATACAATTATGTTGTAAGGCCCTTTGTAATTGTTCAGAAATCTCCGATACTGTCGTATGAATAAAAAGCATTACGACTTAGAGTCAGTTGAATCTAAACATAAGGGCTTTAAAGGTCTTTTCGAAAAAACCTTAAGACGATTTAAAATCGTCACTCAAATAGCAATTATGCTTCCGATGTATTTTGTGGGATGTATTTTATTTGGATTAAGCGCCGTACCAGCAATTTGGATTTTTAGATATATTACACAATCTTTTAACGAGGGGTTTTTGGGTTTATTTGCGACTGGTTTTTCAATCGCGTTTGGATACTTTGTTTTTGGTTTTACAATGATTTTTTTAACACCAATTATGAATTTTATAATTCGTGGATATTTAAAATCTTGGCGTGGTCCTTACTATTCATTTGAAGCTGTTATTTGGTTTTTGCATAACGGTTTAACTTACATGCCTAGATTTACGTTTTTAAATTTCATCACACCATCGCCACTAGCTATTTTATTTTATAAAATGATGGGCATGAAAATAGGAAATGGCACAATCATAAATACAGTTTATATTTCAGATCCATCATTAATCACGCTAGGAAAAAAAGTAACCTTGGGTGGTTCAGTGACTTTAGTTGCTCATTATGGACAGTCAGGATTATTAGTAATTGCTCCATTAACTATTGGTGACAATTGCACCGTTGGACTTAAAAGCTCAGTGATGGGCGGAGTGACCATTGGAAATAATGTTAAAATATTACCTCACTCCGTTGTCATGCCAAAAACCCATATTCCAGATAATGAAACATGGGGTGGGGTACCTGCCGTAAAAATTAATTCAGAGAAAAAGAAAGATTCAAATGAAGTCAGTCATAAAGAAATTTCAGACGAAATTTTAAAAGACGATTTAAAGAAATCGTCCTGAGATAAACGTAATTAAAGAGCTTTAGAAGCTAAAGCCTTAATGTGATATGCGGTGTTCTCGCTAGACATTCCTAAATCAATAGTTAGTAGATTTTTATTAACGGATACTTTCGGGCTTTCGTTTTTTGCAGTTGATTTAAAATCAATCTTCTTTAAACCTTGAATTGCTTCTTTAAAGTCATTATCAGAACACAAATCAGTTAGACCTTCAGTAGCTGCCAAAGCTTTGAACGTAGAAACTTCAAAATTTTTATCTATATTTACCGTGATGTCAGCATTACAATTTGCTTTTAAAAGCTCTTGTGCTTTTTTCTTGATGTTGGCTTCTGATTTGTATTTTTGACCTTCTTGGTTGTCATACAATTCTTGAAGATTAGGGAAATCTTTTGTTTTGGCAGTTTCGTAGAAGGCTAAATCTTTTTTTATTCCAGCAAGGATCAATTCATTTTTCAAAGTTCCCTTAACTAAAGTTTTTCGTTTGGAGTCAATAAATACTAAATTAATGGACTCATTAGCTGGCACCCAACGTGAATTTGTTTCTTTGAAAGCGAATGCTTTATCATTTTCTGTCAGTTGGGAATTTTTAATAAGGAATATAAATTTGTCAGCTGCTTTGGCGCCTACCATCTTTTGTAAAAAAATGATTTCTTTTCCATCTACAGCTTGAAATGTTCTTACTGTTGAATTTGCAAAACAATTTAATGTCAATATTGTGTTAATACTTATAGCCGTAAAAATCAAAAATACATTTCGTTTCATTTTGAACTCCGTGATGGGTTTGAATTTTTTCTAGAACCATTAGGTTAGCGATGAATGGCTTTTGTTAGCAAGATTTGTTTGGTCCAGTTTATAAAATAAGACTTTTCATTCAAAAAAATGTAAATAGAATTTAAACATAGTCATTCTGTATTCAAATATCTATTTCAATACATAATAAAACGAGGCCACATATGTCTAAAGTGTATTTTAGCATTATTTTTTTATTCGCTATTCAATTCACGGCTAACGCTATGAAAGTTGTAGATGGAAAAGTCATTTTAGAAAAAATAAAAGACTATGACTTTTGCCAAGGCAAAGATTATTCAGGTGATTATTGTCACCAAGCTTTATTGGAATGGGTCGAGAAAAATCCTAAAGATGCTTTTCAAGCTGGAAAAATGACACGTTTAAAGATGAGTCATTGGACGGCTATTCCGTTTTTTGAAAAAGCTTGGGCCCAAGGTTTGGGTGATTGCAAAGATGAAGATGTGAAACTTTCAGTTATGTCGGCATTGGGTCTTCCTGCAAATCAAAAGGAAATCATCGGCGCTGCTGTCGATATTTCGTTAAATAAATGCGAAAAAGAATTTAAAGATGAAGTCGTGACCTTGGCTAAGTCTAATGATTACGTTTTAAAAAACACTTGTAAAACGCTTTTAGATAAAAAAGCGCTTACAGGTGTTGCTGCAAAAAGATGTTTAAAAATTTAAATAACAAGGAGAAACCATGAAACATTTAATGATATTAATAATAGTATTATCGGCTCAATTCGCTTTCGCAGGCGTATTAGAAAAAAAGGCTGTTAAAGCGGGAGAGGAAGAGATCGCAGAAAAAGTAGTAAAGTTTAAACAAGCTTGTGGAACAGCTGTTACAGTTAAATCAAACCACGCTATGGCTGAAAAAATGGTTATGGATGGTAGAACTCCAGACAACATGATTTCAGTAGCTGGTGGACTGTGTGCGGGCTATGTTTCGACATTAGCTGACATGTGTGGTGATGCAGACTATAAAGAAGAAATTGCAAAATTAAAGACAATCAATTGCACACCAAGTGCTAAGATGACGAAGTCACCGTATATTGCTGTAAAAAAAGATGGTGCAACTTTATCAATCGAGCATAACCCTACAACAACTGCGGGTTCAACAACTTACGATGTGATCAAAGCAGCGTTTTAATAATTATTAAAAAAATACATAAGGAAGGCGAACTCGATAAAGTTCGCTTTTTTGATTTAAATCCAAGCTTCGAAATCTTTTTTAGCAATTAGAAGCTGGGTGTCTTTTCTTAAACGTTTAAATTCAGATTTTTTAATTTTTGCTTTAGATAATTTTTGAAGCTCTTCGTCAGAAACTTTGGGAAATAAACTAAAGTTGATGTTCATGGGTTGATAATTTTCTTTCTCTTCCCGTAAAAAATTATATAAGGATCCCAATGCCGAAGTCCTTGGTGGTGGACTAAATGTTTGATCATTTAGTTTTTGAATTATAAATTTTGCGACAAGAAGTCCAATGTTTGTAGAATCAAAATAGCCTTCTACCCCTGTGATTTGTCCTGCAAAATAAATATTTGAATTCTTTTTAGAAGATAGATCATCATTTAATAATTTGGGCGAATTGATGTACATATTTCTATGTATGCTTCCCAGTTTTACGAACTCGGCGTTTTCTAAACCCGGTATCATAGTAAAAATTCTTTTCTGCTCCGGGTAAGCCATTTTGGTTTGGAAGCCAACCATATTATAAGCTGTACCTTCTTTATTGTCTTGTCGTAGTTGAACAACCGCGTAACAGCCTTGACCTGTTCTTGGGTTCCTAAGACCTTTGTAACTTAAGGGACCAAAACGTAAAGTGTCGTCGCCACGGTTTATGATCTCTTCGATGGGCATGCAGTTTTCGAAAAAAATAGTGTCCTTTTCAAATTCTTTGGGCTCAATTTTTCTTGCACCTTTAATAGCTTCGATCAGGTTGATGTAATGATCGCGGTCTAAAGGGCAATTGATATAGTCCCCAACCGAGCCATCTCCCCAACGATCCGCCTTCCAACAAATATCCATATTTATACTTTCAGTTTCAACGATTGGGGCAATAGCATCAAAAAAGTAAAGCGAGTTTAGGTCAAAGTGCGCTTGCATACTTTCGGCAAGCTTTGAGTCTGTGAGGGGACCTGTAGCAAAAACGGTGATTCCAGGAAGCTCATCAATGCTTTCAACCACATGGTCTATGCATTCAATGTTAGGGTGGTTTTTAATGACCTCAGTCAGTTCACTTGCAAACTTTTCTCTGTCTACGCTTAAAGACATACCTGCAGGCACTGCGTATTTTTGAGCTATTTTTAAAATGATCGAATTTTGTTTTTCAGCTTCCCATTTTAACTGACCCGGGGCCGAGTATTCTGTTTGGCTGCCAAATGAATTTGAACAGACGAGTTCTCCAAAATCCTTACTTTTATGAGCCGGAGTGAGCTTAATTCTACGCATTTCGTAAAGTTTAACCTTTAAACCGTGTTCGGCTAATTGGTAGGCACATTCCGAGCCCGCCAGGCCCCCGCCAACCACATTCACAGTTTTTGCATTGTCTTTAAACTTTTCCATAGGTCCTTTCATAGGTCTTTTTATAGTTCGTCGTACCACTAAATCCTCAAATATAAACGATTTTTTGTACAAAGGATTAAATTTTTTAAAATAAAGTCAAAGACTGGAAACACAGTCCGATAGCTGATTTAATCAAAGTGTGATTAAGAAACCTAAACTCAATACCGCCACGGAAGTCCTTCAAAGCTTGTTGACCCAAAGCTCGATGCCGATTTCAAATGAATATAATCGTTGGCGATTGATTCAAAATTGGGACGAAATCATTGGGCCCCAGTTAGCTAAAAGAACTTTTCCGGTTAAATACTACAAAGGACATTTGTACATTTGGGCGTCATCGTCGTCGGGCCTACAGCAGTTTTATTTTGTTTCGGGGATTATTCAAAAGAAGATTAATTCCTATATCGGAAAAAACTGGGTCCACAAAATCACATGGACACAGAACAAAGGTTTGTTAGAAAAAATAACTGAAGAAGATAAAAAGATTTTAGATAAGTTGATCGAAAAATAAATAGAACAATAATCAGCTAGCATAAAACAAAATAAATCTTATACTAATCAAAGATCGTATACGGTTGTAAATTAATTGTTCATGCACATCATTGGGATTATTTTGAATCTAATTACAAACTACTTTTCATACTTCAGAAGAAAACGTCTAAAGGTACTGCTCTCTGAAAATACAGAAACTGGTATGGGTCGCCACTGGTTTTTAAGATTTCTATTAACTACTTTTTTAGCCGGAATTTTTGCAGTCTGCTTCATGTATTTTGTTGAAAGTCTTTTTCCGAACAATGTTAATGCTAAGTACAGTTTAGTATTTTTACCTTTTTGGTTAATTTTATCCGTTGATCTAAGCGATTGGGCTTGGGGAATTATTTACGATGAAGTCTCAATAGTGATGTCTGGGGTTTTCGCAATCACGGCTTTTGGAATTGTTGTCGTAGCTATTATTGCTTTAAATCCTTGGGATTTTTTAAACATTCGAAAAAAAGTAAAGGATTGGCATTACAATATTAATGTTCAAATGCAGAATCAAACGATCAATAAGTATAAAGCCTTAGAAGTAAACCAAGGTGAAAACTGGTTTATTCACCACAATGATCAAGGTTTTTTAGTCGCTTTACCTTACAGGGAAGCCAAATCCTTTTGCAATGATCATGGTCAAGGCTATAGATTGCCACTGAAGGATGAAATCGAATTATTTAATCCTTTTCCAAAACTAGATGAACCACTGGGATTTTGGCGTGGGGATAATCGAATCACTCCTCTCAACAAAGATAAAGAATCAGATCTAGAAAGTATTGAACCATCAACAAACACACAATCCTTTTTTGTAATTTGTTTCAAGCCGAAGGTGACCTTATGATCCCACAGTTAGAGTCCCCTGAAAGTCTTCAAAGAAGATTAAATACTATGAGCTATTCAGAACTTTTAGAGCTTGAAGATAAGCTTCATCTTGCTTACGAAAATCTGGCTTACAATTACGTTCCTGCAACAGGAAATTATAATAGTTTTCATATGCCGGATACTCAGCAAGTGAAATGGTTGTCTGGAAAGTTTGTTGTTATTTCGCTATTTGTCGTTTTATTTATAATTTTTGCGAATTTAATTGTGAAAGTATTTGGAAACAGCCAAATACTGAATTCTGTATTAGATATATTTATTTATCTTTTTGTCGCACTCTTTGCTCTATTTATTTCCGATTTGATTTGGCAAAAGTTATTTACACCATTTATTCGTACCATTATCAGAGGCTTCATTCACTATTGGCCAGCAACACTTAGCGTGATATTTATACTAAAAAATTTCGAATTCTAATATATAGACTTAGTTAGTTTTCTTTTCTTTAGCTTCAATGCTTTTACGCATAAGTGACTTGATGTAATTGTCATCTTTTTCTTCACCTAAAAATTTCATAATTTTTGTATGAAGAGATGGGTCATAGATTAATTGTCCAAGCGTACCTTGTTTAGAATTGATTGCATCCAGGGACTGATTAATACGATCTAAAGTCGGCTTAACGTTCGCTTGATCTTTTATTGTTTTAGCGGCGCCAGCAAAATTTTCTAGAGCCAAGTCAGCGTTACGGCCCATTCGTTCGAAATTTGCGCCACTAGAAAAGTTTGTGATAACAGCATCAATTTTTTTAATAGTTTCTGACACTTGTTCTAAATCTGAAAGTTTACTTCCGATCTGATCGATCAGATCAGGGGTATCATCAGCGGCTATTGCAGAATTATTAGCAAGTGGTGTTCCACCTACACCTGGTGAAATATATATGTATTTATCGCCCAAAGCCCCTTGGGTTTTCATGGACACAAGGCTTCGGTCAGTGATCAGCTGCCCATAGGTTTTACTGACCTTTACGGTGATTTTTATTTTTTGTTTTTCGGCATCGAACTGAATGTCAGACACATGGCCTACATCAATCCCGGAGAACGAAACAATTGAGCCAAATAAAATCCCTTGGGAATTTGTTACAAAGGCGTGATATGTGTTTTTACGACTTAATAAAGATTCATCACTTGTGAGTAAAGTGAATGACACTATAAATAGAATAAATCCGATAATGACAAATGCTCCTGTCCATACTCGCTCATTTTTTTGAATCATTTTATTCACCTATCTCTTAAAGTTTTACTATCAAGTTTTATATATAAATCTTTATAATTAATTTCGATCAACTTTCGAACTTAAAATTTATTTATTTAAAGTTTTAATGTTCCTTCCATAAATTTTCTTAAACTGCTATTTGAACTCTCGATATCTTCAGGTAAAGCCTCTTCAGCAATACGCCCATTTTTAATAAGTAATATTCTATCACATACTGCAAGGGCTGTGGGCATGTCATGGGACACAAAAATAGAAGTGAAACCCAATGACTTCATTTTTAAAATTGTTTTTTGAATATTCAATGTATTAAAAGGATCTAAACCCGCTGTTGGTTCGTCGAATAGAATGATTTCTGGGGAAAAAATAATACTTCGAAGTAAACCCACACGTTTTTGCATACCGCCAGACAGTTCCGATGGAAAAAGTTCTTCTGTGTTTTCTAATCCAACTTCACCGAGCAGAGTTTTAATCTTTTTAGAAATCTCTGTTTCTGTTAATTTAAAATGTTCACGTAAAGGGTAAGCCAAGTTTTCTCTGACGCTTAACGAATCGAACAAAGCTCCGTTTTGAAAAACATAAGAAATTTTCTTACGTATATCTTGCCAATGGTCTTCATCTAAATTTTGGATCTCTTCGTTTTCAAAAAGAATTCTACCAGAGTCGATTTTCTCTAATCCAATCAACGCACGTAAAATCACACTTTTACCTGTACCTGATCCGCCCAAAAGCCCAAGGCATTCGCCTTTATACAATTTAAAATTGATATCCTCGTGGACTATTTTCGAGCCAAATGATTTCTTTAAATTTTTTACCTCTAATAAAATATCAATCATTGGTTTCTCTAAGAGTATGGATAAATGATCCAGTAAATTTTAGTCATAAAATAATCAGTAATAAAAATTAGAATAGATCCTGTGACTACAGACATTGTCGTTGCACGACCCACGCCTTTGGTGCCATCAGAAACGTTCATCCCAAAATAACAAGCTGGTAGTGCCACACACAGTGCAAAACCAAAGGGCTTAAAAAAACCTGACAGGAATTCCCATGGCGTAATAGTGGTCACGATTTTTTGGTACGAGAACAGAAATGGAAGACCAAGTTCGGCACGGGCGATAACAGCCGTTGCTAATAAAGCCAAAAACGAGGTCAGCAAAGTTAAAATTGGAAACGAAATTAAACAGGCTAAAATACGCGGTAAATAAATTTTTTGATAAGGCGAGCTTCCTAAGGCGCGAATGGCGTCAATCTGTTGAGTGACTTTCATAGATCCAATTTCAGAAGCTACTCCAGCGCCGACCCGGGCTGCACACATCAGCGCTGTAAATACCGGTGATAATTCTAGAAATATCGCAAGTGACATTACTTTTGGAACGTAAGGTTTTCCGCCGTATTTTTCTAATCCTAAGCCAAACTGTAAAGTCATTACAAATCCAGAACACAAAGCTGTGATGGCAATCAAGGGAATCGATGAAATCCCTAAATTATAGATCTGTGTGTAGACATCGATAGATTTAGGTCTTTTTCTTTTAAATTCACGAATAGATTCCATGAAGACTTCAGCTAAGCCGCCCATGATTTCTAATGGATTTTTGATTAATTGACTTACCATGCTTTAAAGCTCTGAAGAAAGCCTTTATACGTAGGCAGATCTTGCTGATAGCTTGTAGGTGATGAGGTTAAAACAATTATATACTGACAAGAATTTTTGATAAAACTAGTCAAGGCGATATTGTTATCAAAGCCTTCTAAGCTGGTTTTAATCTCAGCTTGAATAGCTTTACGATTATTATACTTAACCTTTTCATTGGAAGTGATTTCGCTATTTTTAAAATTAGAATTCAAATCTAATAGCCAGTTGTCTAAATCAACCTCTATGTTTTTTGTACATTTAGATTTTACAGATAATGTTGAAGAGGTAGTTTGGGACATCCATGCGACGTCAACAGCTTCGTCTTTGATCCTATAAAATTCTTTTTGTGGAGATTCATAAGTATAGCGTTCGGATTTTTTGATGGATGAAGTTCCAAGTTTTACAGAAACACACCCGAAAATAAGTGAACCAAATAAGATAAAATAAAGGATAGATTTAATGTTCATAAGGCCCTTTCATAGTGACATATCTTACTAGGGCTAACAATAGCAACTTGAAGAAAATAAAAAAGGCTGGTTCTTCAACCAGCCTTGTATTAAATCAACTAAATTAACAGTTAATTATTTTTTTAACATAGATTTGAATTCGCTACCTGGGCGAAATTTTGGGTACCAAGCTGCAGGAATTTTAATCGCTTTACCAGTTTGTGGATTTCTTCCAGTTCTAGCTTTTCTTTTTGATTTTGTGAATGTTCCAAAACCAACTAATTTAACTTCATCACCTTTTTTAACTGAACTTCTTACAGTTTCGATGAAAGCATCAAGAACTCTTTCTGTGTCTGCTTTTGTAAGTGCCACTTCTTTTGATAATTTTTCGATTAATTCTGCTTTATTCATATTGTATCCCCCATGGAGTGATCTATTGTTGTTGTACAGGTTTAATTGAAGCTGCATTTCAAATGCGGGTCAATACTTTTTTTATTAACTTAATTTTGACTTTTATTTTTTTATGAGGATCAGTAAACGACTTAGTCTTAAAATAAGGTGTTTACTTACAACCCACATCAGATCATTAAAGAAGTTGATCGAATCGCTAAACCAAGCCAGTCGATTCGATCAGCGTTGTAAAGTAATTGTTTGGATTAATTTTGAATTATGAAGAAATCTGTTTTACCAATAGAAGCATTTTTGTAAAATACTTCAGCACGTAGTCTTTCACTGTTTTTGTTTCCTTGATAAATATTTACTCGTAGTTGTAATCCCGGTTGTGGCTCATAATAAATAACTGTCTTATCAGTGATCTTGCAGTCGATTTGTGCATTTGCTAATTCGATTCGTTGAACATCATAACCCTGACCAGTCCACCCATTAGGGTATCCAGACATTGTTGCATCAATCACAAGGTGAGCACGGCGTGCATCGTTTCGTGGAAATATTATCCATAGTTTAAAAAAGTCATCCCACTCACTACAGTTAGCTTGTCCTGCTGCATAGAAGTAAGAATATTCGTAGCGACCTGTGTACTGATTGTACTGCCACTTAAAACCATTACTGTTGTTAATGCAAAAGGGTGCAAAGTCCCCAAGTAATTTTCGGTAAGCACCTTGTGGCCCGCTGTCTCTATCAAGTCTAAATTCACCTAAATAAATATGTCTGTTCGCAGCATCGTAGGCATTACTAAGTGGTTTGTACCCGTCGCAAGATGCCCCTGAAGCTCCAGTAGGAGGATTGTTTCCACCACCAGATCCACCGTTGTTGCCGTCGGTTCCACCGCCGCCTGATCCTGAATCTGCGCAGCCAATCATGAAACATATACCGATAACTAAAGTGAATTTATAGAGTTGAGTGATATGGGATTTAAACCCATAAAATTTCAAATCTTGGTGTGCTAATAGATTTTTCATACTTTCCCCCATACCTCCTAAATCACGATTTGTGCCAAATTGAGAGTCAAAATAATGGCATCTGAGGGTGAAAAACTGTCTACATTTTTTACAGATGATGTGTATAAAAACGTTTTTGTGGGTGTTGTTACATTAGTCATAATCTTAGTTCTTTGTGCTCTTACAAAGGGTTAATCAGGCGCTTTTATAGACTATAAATAAAAGATCTAAACCTATGAAGTTGTATCAAAATAAGACAAACTTATTTTTTTAATATCTAAAAATTAATGTATTTTTTGACGTATCCTTGTAAAGTCGCATCATTATTTTGATTGGAGTTTGGATGAAGACATATTTAATTGATGGGGCTAAAAATACTTTTGCTTTGGTGTCATTTTTAAATGGGAAGGTAGATGGTTATAAAGCATTAAATAAAAATGAATTAGCATCTATGGCCCATAAAATCTGTATTCATCCCGATGTCGAAGTCGATGGTTGTGTGTTTGTTTTTCCAAATCAAGAGATGGATTTTTCTTGGGAGTTTTTTAACTCCGACGGCAGCGAAGCGAGCATGTGTGGTAATGCTGCAAGGGCTGTGTCTTATTGGTACTATAGCGAAGTAAAAAACAAAAAGCATGTGAACTTCAAAACTCCTACGCAAAATTTAAGTGCAGAGATTTTGGAATCTGATGATGAGCTAAAAATTGGTGCAGTTAAAGTTTGGCTAAAGTCTGCTAAATTTATTGCTGAAGATCATGGTTATAAAATCTACGACTCTGGTGTTCCACATCTGTGTGTTTATTTAGATAACCCAGATATTAACGATGAAAGCTTTGATTTTGTGCGAAGCACTTTTAAAACTGAAGCTAAATCCCTAAGATTTCCTAAAGTGTTAGATGAGAAAGGTTCAAACGTTACTTATTTTTGGAAAAGTCGTCGGAAAAGTCCCCGGCACAATGGTCATGAATTATGTGCCGTGAGTTTTGAGCGCGGTGTCGAAGATTGGACCGAAGCCTGCGGCACCGGCGCTATAGCTGCAGCCTATTATGCAAATGATAATTTAGGGGTTAAATTTCCAATTTATGTACAAATGCCTGGTGGTGTATTAACAATAGATGAATCCGAAAGCAGAACTTCACTTAGTGGCCCTGCTCAGATTTTTAAAGTTGTTGATGTTCTTATTTAGGAGTTTTGGTTTTGAGCGAACATAAGTTAAAGATTATTGGAAAAAAAGTTGAAGCCGTAGATTCGGTGTCGTTGAAGTTTGAAATCCCAAGTAACGTGAAGTCTTCATTCCAATATAAATCCGGCCAATTTATTGGTATTCAAGCTGAAATTAATAAAGAAAAAGTAGTCAGAAGTTATTCTTTAAGCTCAAGTCCCGATACCGACGATTTTTTTCAAGTGACTTTAAAAAAAGTTTTTAACGGCAAAATGTCGACCTACCTTGTCGACAGCCTTAACGAAGGTGATTTCTTAATTGTAACCCCACCGGTAGGGCAGTTTGTGGCCGGCGCCCTGGATCGTCATCATATAATGTTTGCGGCTGGCAGTGGAGTAACTCCCATCTTTTCAATGATAAAATCCTTAGTGTCTAACAAAGCTTCGAAAGTGACATTAGTTTACTCGAATAAAAACTTAGCCAATACAATTTTTCACGAGGAACTAAAAGCATTAGAGCTTTTGTACCCACAATTTTCTGTAAAATGGGTTTTTACTCAACAAGCTCCAGACTGGGAAAATGTAAGCCAAGGTCGATTATCAGCCCCAATCTTAGAAAGTTTATTTTTACTGTGGCAAAGCCCTTTTGACCCAATATTTTATATGTGTGGACCAGAAGGTTTTATGGAGTCTATTGAATCCTTTTTAGGACATAAAGGCTATGACAGTTCACAGATCAGAAAAGAAAGCTTTGTCTCTTCAAAGGCAAGTTTAGATGCCGATGAAGTGATCGTTGGAAAGTTTAATGGTAATGTTGAAACTTGCACCGAGATCGTAGCTGAAATTGATTTTAGTGATTGCACTGTAAAACCCCAAGAGGGTGAGTCTGTTTTAGAAGCTCTGCTGCGTGAAGGTTTTGATCCACCCTATTCTTGTTTAGATGGAAATTGTTTAGCCTGTCAGTGTGTAGTTGTCGATGGTGCTGTTAAACTTAATGACACGGGAATTTTAAATCAAAGTGATTATGATGAAGGTCGAATATTATCCTGTCAGGCCAAGCCGATCACTAAGCGAGTTAAAGTTCAGTACGAATTTTAATTTAAAAAAGTTAGTACCAACCACAATCTTGTGGTGCAAAGTGATAAACATCGACAAAAGTTTCTTCTGATTTTTTAGTTTTCATGCGGACGGTATGTCGGATAGACCACGGTCCGTTTTGAGGTAGGCGTTGCGCGCGCACGTGAATTTCTCGGGTTCTTATTGCAACTCCGTTAAAGGTATCTTCTGATAAAGTTTTCGCTTCAAGCTGAATAAGGTCGTTGGGCCTCTCATAAGATGAAAAATGCCCTGTATAGTACCCACCTTCATCGTCAGCGCCTTTTTGTATGTAATAAAATCTTATATCGCTCGCTGGAACAAACCGAAAAAAAGCCTGCTGCTTTAATTTTCCATCGGCATCATCAAGAATACCATTTTTGCATATAAATTTTGCCAGACTTGCATTTGCTAAAGAGCTGATAAAAATAAGTAAACATACGAAAATTTTCATTTGTGTTCCCTTGAACAAAACCCGGAGCTATGGTGGATTAATTATTCCCTTAAATATTCAGCCTTATGAATTTTGCTGTCAACGATCCTAAGAAATCTTTGTCATTGTACTGCGCTATAATTACCAACACTTCAAAGTGTTTAGGTGAAATAGATATTGCACCAAAGAACGCTTAAAGCCCTAAACAGCTGGGCCTGCCGGAGGAAATGACTTATCAAGTTATTGTTAATAAAATTTAATTGCTTGTTCTTTGGATTTAAATTCAATATTTTATTGAGAACAATTCTTTAAGGGGGAAATGTGAAAATATTCTTATCATTAGTCACAACGATTCTATTAAATTTAATTTCTATCAATGCCTTTGCCATTGATAAATCCATGAGCGTTGAAGATGTGCTCGTTTTAATTCAAAGCCGCGTTGAGGCCGACGAATACAAATTAGATATGCTTGAAGACAACGTAAGTCTTCAGTACTTAAAAACTTGGCCAGTAGAAATTCTTGGCGGTTTGAAAAAAGCTTTAACCGACGACAAGTATTTTATTTCAGATGACGACCAGTTGGGCGCACTTATTGATTATATAGATCCTTCCGGAGAATATTCGGTCTCGGGTAAAATTGTACGAAGTGTGACTGTGAATTTGCAATCTGAAGTGCTTTTCGTGGCTATATACTCTGCCTATGGGGGCGAGTGGGGTCGTGAATCAGAATTTAAATTCTTTTACGTTCTTGATTCAAAGGGTAATTTAATTTCTGAACAAATCTATTAGTTTAAAAAGTCCTTTAATTTTAATAAAATATCTAAGGGAATTTCGTGTCCGCCTTGGAAGATTTCAAGGTGATGCTTTTTAGATTTAGAAATAGATTTAAAATGCTGAGCCCCCTGGACGGGCAAAACAGGATCCATTTTACCATGGGATTGAAAAATCGGAGTTTCTACCAAGCTTCCTGACATCCATAAATTTTGTCTAATGACTGTACCAGATAAATGAATTAATCCCTTTGGTTTAATTTTTGATGAGTATAAATAATCTGTAGCCACCATCGCACCCTGACTAAATCCTCCAATATAAAAATCTTTTGCTTCAAGTCGCATGGATTCAATAAATAAACTTAGTTTTTCATGAAGCGCGTTTATGTTTTCAGGCTCACGGGAATAAAATTCTTTAAATCTGCCTTCTTGAATTAGAGTTTGAAAGTGGGCAATGTCTAAAGTAAACCAGGCGCGTCCACCAAAAGCTTGAAGCTCTTGGGGAACTAAAGGTCCGTCTAAAAATAGCCAATTCAGATCCAATTCTTTAATAAATCGTAATTCAGAAATTGAATATAAATCTTGCGCATTTGCTCCATAACCATGAAGCATAATTACGGTCGGGTGATCGGGATTGCCGGCGTTAAAAAGATATTTTAGACCTGATTTTTTATCTTGTTGTAATTTCATAAGATCGCCTTTGGTTTAATCTTTACGTGGGCTTGAAAGAGATTTTTAATTATTAGTATTCTTTTCCGTTTTTTAGCCACAAATCATGAACTTCATCCCAACTAGGGATTCGATCTGATTCATAGCCAAAAGTTTTTCCGGTCGCAATTTTTCTAAAATTTTTCATAGCAATTAAATGAGCGCCGGAATGAAGGAAAGCCATCATATGGGATTTAGATTCCCAAGCTGTTAGCGTGTGTTGAATACTATTGATTTTCTTAACATCAGAAAAAAGTATTCCAGGTGCAGAATCTGCTTGCATCTTACTGGGGATCGCATGGCGCCAGAATAATAGGATAGTCCAAAAACTTTTAGGCTTTAACCCTGTGATTGACACATAAAATTTTGCTGGAAGTTTTTTTTCCTCTTTATTCATTTTGAAACTTTACCTTTTTTAAAAAAGTTTTTGAATCTAAATTATCACTTTGGCTGCTTTTTCGAGCCTATTATAGATTGCCGACCAATTCGGATCATTCTCATCATTGCGCCACTCCAATGCTAAAATATCTGTTCCCTTAGATTCTTCGATCAACGTTTTATATAATACTCTGGCACATAAAAAGGGATCATTCGGGAAAGCAATAATTTTTAGTTTTTTGTTTATAAAATCAAAGTGATCAAAGTGTATGGACCTGTGTTTAAAAATATAAAGAGGAGCTTCGGGCTGGTAATGCTCTTTCATAGAACCAGGCCCTTCGAGGTTAAAATTTTCTATAACCACGAGGTCAAGGTTTTTCGCTTTTACGAACTTCATTAGATCTGTTTTGGAAATTTGGCCGGGGCGAAGAATCTCTAAAGCATTACTGTTTAGCCTTACGATGGTGGACTCAAGGCCCACAGTGCAGGGCCCCCCGTCAACGATATCAAGATTTGGAAAATAATTTCGAACATGTTCAGCCTCCGACGGACTTGTTTTTTTAAACGGATTGGCAGAAGGGGCAGCCAGAGGCGATTTAAGTTCGGTAATGATTTGTTCTGTGATTGGATGTTTAGGCCAGCGTATAGCGACAGTGCTGGCATCGGCGGTAATCAGGTCTGAAACGGTGTTAGGATTTTTATTAAAAATAAGGGTTAATGGACCTGGCCAAAAATTTTGCGCTAAGCCGATAAGTATAGGATCAGGATTAACCACTAAATTTGAAAGCATATTTAGACTGGAAATATGTACAATGAGTGGATCAAAATATGGTCTTCCCTTAGTTTCGAAGATTTTTTTTAAAGCGCCGGAATTGTCAATTTTTGCAGCTAATCCATAAACAGTTTCTGTCGGAATAGCGACGATTTCGCCTGAGCGCAAAATATCTACAGCTTTTTGGGGACTAACAAAATCTTTCATGACAGATCTAGGGTTATATAGTTAAAAATAAGCTTATGAAAGTTTTATTTGTGTGTTTAGGCAATATATGTAGATCGCCCACAGCAGAGGGTGTTTTCAAGCATTTTGTGGAAAAGGAAGGTCTAAAAATCGAAGTTCATGCGGACTCTGCAGGAACTTCCGGTCATCATGATGGTGCTCCGGCCGATGCAAGATCGATCAATCATGCTGAAATGCGTGGATACAAACTGACTAGTGTTTCAAGACAAATCAGATCCAATGATTTTTTTGAATTTGATTTGATTTTAACCATGGATAATTCCAATTTTGATAAAGTTTTGAAGTTAGGGCAAGATCTAGGGGCAGACTTAGATAAAGTCAAAAAATTTACAAGTTACTGCCGTGTTCATGATATTGAAGAAGTACCAGATCCTTACTTCCGTGGGCATGATGGGTTTGAACATGTCTTGGATATTTTAGAAGATGGCTGTCAGGTTTTGATAGAAGAGATTAAGGAAAAATTAAAATGACATTATTTTTAATGATCATATTGAAATCAAGCTTGGCATTTTCAAATGTTTTGGATGTCAGTGGATTGTCTAGCGCGGATAAATGCATTCATATTTTTAACGCGTATCCGGGGGCGATTGCAGATTACAGTGTCCAGCTAAATCGAGTTGTTTTTTTAAATGGGCACGTGATGGATTGCGATGATGGTCAAAAATATGACTTACAGAACGACCAAAGTTTTCAGAAGCAAATGGCTAATGTAGATTTAAGTGATGTTTTGATTCAAGGATATCCTGAAACTTATTCAGCACCATTGTATGAAAAGAATTATTCCCCAGGTAGATTTAGAAATGATCAGCTATTTATTAACACTTATGTAAATATCAATTCATTATCCAACAATCACTTACAAAGAAGTGCATCGAACACTCTAGTGGAAGACGATTTAAAATTTTTGGCTAGATCCTTAAAAAATGACATCGTAAAAGTGAACTTCTTAGGTTTTAACATCAACATGAATCAAAGAAACGGAGCTGCATCTGCATTATCCAGAGTCAGTCAAAGATTAGAAAAAGATTTTCCAAAATCCGCAACATGGTTGAAGACAACTCGAAATATGTCGGGCGGCTATAACATGCGTTTTATCAGTGGAACAAACCGGTTGTCGTCGCACTCTTGGGGGATTGCTGTCGACTTCACTTTAAAAAATGCAACATCGGATTTAAAATGGTTTGATTCTTATTGGAAGTGGGTTTCCCTATGCGCCCCATCTCTAAAATGTAATCCTGCGCGAACTGACAAAGGTGCCAACGAAAGGCGGGACTTAGCAGAAGAGCTTCTTGCAGTTCAAATATATCCACAAAATTTTGATCACTTCCCCCCTGAAGTTGTACAAGTCTTTGCAGACGAGGGTTTCATCTGGGGCGGGCATTGGCACCACTTCGACACCATGCACTTCGAATACCGCCCTGAATTCTTCTACTGACCAAAAATCATCGCCCTTAATTTAAAAACTATAATTTTCCTTGGGACTTTTAGTCTGACAATTAGGCGAAGCCTTGGCATTCAGCCTTGCACTTAGAACCAAAATCTAAATTTTTAGTCCATTTGAACATTTAAGATCGGCTCGTTGGCATGAAGCTTTGCAGACATGAACCTCGTGCTCCACTAGCTCATTTTGCAAAGCGAATGACAAGGCTTCGCCGATCTTAAAAGTTCAAATGGACTAAAAATTTAGTTTTTGGTTCTAGCAAGGCTTTATGCCAACGAGCCTAATTGTCAGACTAAAAGTCCCAAGGAAAATTACAGTTTTTAAATTAAGAAGATTATTTTTGGCAGTGGGGGCAGAAGTAGGTGGAGCGGTTGGTTTGGGTTATTTTTTTTATCTTATTGGCGCAGGTGGGGCAGGAGGAGTTTTCTTTAGCGTAGACTTGCCAATGATTTTGCATATTGCCTTGTTCGCCGTCGATGTTTTTGTAGTCGCGAAGGGAGCTTCCACCTTGGTGAATGGCTTCGTTTAGGATTTTTATTGTGTTTGTAAGGATGTCTTCCCAGTTTTTGAGTTTAAGTTTAGATGTGATTTTTTTTGGGTTAATCTTTGATTTAAATAAAATTTCTGAGGCGTAAATGTTGCCTACGCCAAGGATATTTTTTTGATTTAATAACCATGATTTTATGGGTGTGTTTGAGTTTTTTCCGCTTTTAAAAAAAAGATCTTTGTCTAAGGGATCTAAGATTGGATCTGGTCCGAAGTTTTTAAATGTTAATTCTGTATTATTTAGGATGTAACCAAATCGTCTCGGGTCGTTGTAAATTAATTTTGTGGTTTCCCATTCAATGATTACATGATCGTGTTTTAGGGGTTGATAATTTTTTTCGTAGCGCCAATGACCGGTCATACCTAAGTGAGAAATAAATTCGGAATTTTCTGATCTTAAAATTAAAAATTTTCCGCGCCGTCCGATCGAATTTAGACTTTTATTTTTTAAATCTTTAAGTTCTTTGATAGGTAATGGAAACCTTAAATTTTTTCGTAAAAGACTGATATTTGAAATCGGGTCGGGGGGTAAATTTTTTTCGATTCCAAGTCTAATGATTTCAACTTCTGGTAATTCAGGCATGCTGTCTACATATAGGTAATCCATTTGATTTACAAATGGATTAGTTTTTTTGGATCTATCTAGAATTTTTTATGATTTTTGTAAGCTTTGCTAGCTGAACACTGTTTTCTAAAGGGTGACGCAGGGTTTTATCAGCTTCAACTTTATATTTATTTGTTCGCCCGACTTTTTCTCGGGTTATGTAGCCTGCATTTTCAAGATCTTGGATTATATTTAATATGGCCCTTTCAGTGATGCCAACTTTTTGAGCTATTTCGCGTACAACCACATCATCTTCTAAAGCGATAATGAAGTAAACGTGCCCGTGATTGCTAAAAAAGGTCCAATGGTCTCGTATCATTTAAAAAAGTTACTTCAAAAACAGGCAAATTGATACATGAAATAAAATACATGAAATAATTTGCATGTATTAACCAAATCTTGTAGTTTGGTTAAAAAGGAGCAAATTGTGTTTAGTCACCAAATTCTTACCATTTTTATATTGTCTCTTGTTTTAAGTTCTCTGGCTCTTCCATACGCAGTTTCATCTCGGATGAATTTATGGAGCTGGTTGATGGTGTACTTTGGGCCTGTTATGGCTTTAAGTTTAACAGTCTTTTCGTTTGTGACTGAAACTCCATTGAAGGTGGATCTTTACATTTCGCAAATAGAAGGTTTAAGCGTTGGATTTTATTTAGATATTTTGTCAGGTTTTATTTTAAGCTTTGTTCTTGTCATTGGTGCAATTGTTGTTTGTTTTTCTTATAGATATCTAGAAATGGACCTCAAAAGAAAGGATTTTTTAAGATCAACGTCATACACTTTGTGCGCTGTAACAACGATGCTATTATCCAATAATTTCATTCAGTTTTTTATCTTTTGGGTACTAACGTCCTACTTCTTGCATAAATTATTGACCCACGTGCCAAATGATAAGGAAGCCTTAAATTCTGCACGACAAAAATTTTGGATCAGTCGCCTTGGGGATCTGTTCTTAGTCATTGCTATTTCGATTTATTACATCGAATTTCAGACGTTTAGTTTTGTTAACTTTAGCGAGTTAACTTCGGTTAATGATTTTCGACTAGAACTAATAGGATTTCTATTAGTTCTAGGGGCGATTACAAAATCGGCGCAATGGCCGTTTCATTTTTGGTTACCGAACACTATGAATACACCGACACCTGTTTCGGCAATAATGCACGCAGGAATCATCAACTCTGGCGGATATCTTTTGATTCGTATGAGCCCCTTATTAAATCAAACTCTATATAGTCTACCCTTTCTTGCCACCATCGGGGCCCTGACCGCTTTTTTAGGCGTGATGATGATGTGGGCTCAGACAGATATCAAAAAAAGCTTAGCTTATTCTACCATTTCACAAATGGGTTTTATGATGTTGCAGATTGGAGTTGGGGCATATGGTTTGGCATTGGTGCACATGTTGGGTCATGCCCTCTATAAGGCGTACTCATTTCTTACAATCGGTCAGTCCGTGGATTATGGTCGACTAAATCGTATTTATCGAGATACAGAAAAATCCAACAATCCCTCATTGCTTTTTTACGCAGCCCTTGGTTTGTTCTTGATCGTAATACTTTATGTCGCCACAGTTGGCCTTGAAAAAATTAATTCTCAAAGTTTAGTGCTTACTGGAATACTCTTTTTTGGTCTGATTCAGACCTTTAGCCTTTCAAAAAATGTGATAGATGGTTTTTTAAATTGTCTTTTGATTTCTACTTTGTACGGTGTTTTATTTTTTACATCTGGATACATATTCGCTTCAATTTTGGCATCAAATAGAATTGTTGCAGGTTGGACTTTTTATTTAAACTTGATCTTGATTTTTAGTTTCGGAATTCTCTTTTGGGTTCAGAAAAATTTTAATCATCTCAAGAAGAATAAATTTTTTAAAAATGTTTATGTCAAAATGTTAAATGGCTTTTAATCTCGGATGAAAAGGAATTTATGATTCAATCAATAGTTTCTCAGAATAAAGATAACCAACATCACTTTAATGTAGAAAAAAGTTTTAATTTCGCAAAAACCTCCAAAATTGATATCAGAAAAAATATCGATGCGATAAAAAAGCGAATCACTCCTATTTGGGATCTTCGAGATAATGTAGCTGTAAATCCTTTTTTTGGATTTAAAGACACCAAGTTTTTAGAGACCCTTAGTCTGTATGAATCTTTACTAGGAAGTGAATTGTTGCCGCCATATTCCTATTTTGGCAGCTTAAATAAAAAAAATGAATTAACGGATAAGGATATAGATAAAGCTCTTACTGAGTGCAGTCTAAAATATAGTAGTACTTTAAAAATTTCAGCTTCTGATTTAAAAGCGAAAATTGATGCGGCAATAGAACCAAAATTTTTAAAAATCCATTCTTTATGTGAAGTTTATGATTCATTCCAGAATACAAATTTAACTGCGGTTTTAAAAAGAACGGTGTCTAAATGGCTGAGTGCCTATTTTGACGAAGGTCAAAGTGTGTGGCAGTTACCGACAAAAGAAGAAAGACTTTTCTCAGCTTGGAAACAACTGGCAATTTATGATGATGCTTACGAAAAAAACCATAAAGGCTTCGCTAAATATATAACAGATTTGCCGAATGATCCCATAGATACGATTGAATCTTTAAGCCTTAATCTTGTGTCCGATTTGAACTTAGATGAAAAAGAACTTCAGCTGTATTTTTTAAAACTGACTACTTTATTAATGGGCTGGACCTCTTATGTTCATAAATATGAATTTGAAGCGCAGCGAACTGGCTCTGAAATTGAACTTTTAAAAATGGGCGGATTTGTCGACGTCTTAGCAATAGTGATGAGTTATGACAGCTTCTTCTTAACCAGAATTAATTCCCAGGAAAAAGCAAAGTTTAAAAATTCATTAGACTATAAATTTGATATTTCAAATAATATTTATAAATTTCTATTATTGAGCGCAAGTGAAATCAATTTAAGAGATTCGATGTTAAAGAGTTTTGATCAATCCAAAGCATTGCTTCCGGCTGAAAAAATAAGGCCGGCTGCACAATTGGTTTTTTGCATCGATGTTCGAAGCGAAGTGATTCGACGTCATGTTGAATCCGTGGGTAACTTTCAAACGCTTGGTTTTGCAGGTTTTTTTGGTGTACCAATTGATTATAAAGTTTTAGGTGCAACACATTCCGAGCAACAGTGCCCCGTTCTTTTAAATCCAGCGTGTGAAATTTTTGAAACTTCAAATTCAACGCAAATTTTGAAGAAAAGGATTGAAAGTTTTCAGTCAATGAATCTATTTAAAATGCTAAAATCGAGTATTAATTCGTGTTTCACTTTAGTGGAAACTTTTGGTTGGTCTTATATTTTTAAGTTGATTAAAACTAATCACTCGAAAGGGCCGGTAAATATTAACTTTGAATTACTCGGATCCAAACATAAAGACGAAATGCTAAGGCCAGATTTATCCACGATATCATTGGATCAAAAAGTGAAACTAGCTTTTGGAGCTTTAAAGAACATGGGATTAACAAGTAATTTCAGCCAGCTTGTTTTTTTTATGGGGCATAAAAGTAAAACTCAAAATAATCCTCAATCATCGGCTTTAGATTGCGGAGCTTGCGCAGGTCACAGTGGAATTTCTAATGCACGCGTTCTATCAGGTCTTTTAAATGACAAAGAAGTCCGACATTTACTAAATTCAAAATACGAGCTTAATATCCCTGCCGACACCTGTTTTGTGTCAGGTGTTCATGTCACAACAACGGATGAATTTGAATATGATGAATACCATTTTACCCAAGATTTCCAGATTGCAAACTTCGCTTTTATTAAGGAGTCTTTAAAAGTAGCGCAACTGAAATCGACAAAAGAAAGATCTAAGACATTAAACTATTGTGAGGACTTAACGGACCTTGAATTGTTGCAAGAAATAAACTTAAAATCTAGAAACTGGTCTGAGGTTCAACCCGAATGGGCTTTAGCTAATAATGCAGCTTTTATCGCGGGCCGAAGACACTTAACAAAAAACGTAAATCTTAATTCTCGAGCTTTTCTTCATGAATACGATTCTTTAATAGACAAAGATTTATCAATCTTAGAGTTGATCATGACAGCACCGATGATTGTCGCTAACTGGATAAATATGCAATACTTTGTGTCCGCAGTGAACCCAACAAACTACGGAAGTGATGATAAAGCTTTGCATAACGTCGTTGGACAAATAGGACTTATGCGTGGAAACGGAAGTGATTTATTAATGGGGCTAAGCCAACAATCTTTATTTAATAGAGATGGACAGTTGATGCATCAACCAGTTAGGCTTCAAGTATTTATTGAAACTGCTCCAGACAATCTTGATTCAATAATCCAAAAGCATTCAATGGTCAAAGAACTACTTGATAATGATTGGCTTAAATTAATTTCAATCCATCCAACATTAGGACACAAAATGTTATATAGTTCTGAATCATGGATACGTTTAAATTAATGAAACATATTTATTTTGGCGAGCCGATTGTGTTTTCAACAGCTCATCAAAAAGACAAAATCCTTGAAGCTGATTTTCAAAATGCTCTACAGATAAAGTTTGTGGTTCCGAAAGGTCTTGATACGGACCAATTCGGAACATTTACGGGTGAAATAGAAAGGGCAGACGATCTTAAGGCTGTATTAAAAAGTAAAGCTCTGCTTGGTACTCCAACAAATGGAATTTCTCTATATCTTTCCAGCGAAGGAAGCTTTGGACCTGATCCTGTAAATCCATTTTTGTTTTGTAATCAAGAAAACCTTTTGATTCTAGATTTAAAAAATAATATCGAAATTTTTGCATCCAAGCAAAGTTATGACACCTCATTTAATTTTGCCAGTCTGAAGAATAAGTTTGAGTTAGACGCTTTCTTAAAAAAAAATCCCGCAGATCAACAGCCCCTTGTATTAAAAGACTCTAAAAACTCAAAAGATAGGTCGTTAATTTTTAAAGGTATCAGTGATGACAAAGAGGCTGCAAAAATTTTTGATCATTTAATATCAACGCGCTCTTCTGTTTGGATCGAATCGGACTTAAGAGCGCATATGAACAAAAAACGACAAAAGGTCATCAAGGACTGTGGTCAGAAGCTTTTAGAAAAAATTTTGAGTCTTTGCCCCAAATGTTCACTCCCAGGGTTTTCGATAACAAAAGGCTTTGGCCATCTTAAGTGTGTTATTTGCGATTTGGAATCAAACTATCCTAGCCACGACATTTGGAGCTGTGCAGATCAAAACTGTAAATATGAAAAGCATGAACTAAGATCAGATGGTATCCAAGAGATTGAACCCAAGTATTGCATGTATTGTAATCCTTAGGTTAAAAATAAAACATAAGAAAGAAATTACTTTTTATATTTATTTTGTAGTATCGAAAATAAAATTGAAGAGCCAATCAGAAAAGTAATTATCGATAATGACCAGTGGATTGGAAACTTTCCTCCATAATATTCATTAAGCCATACCATTTTTAATCCTACAAAAACGAGCACACTGGCTAAGCCGTATTTTATATAGATAAACTTATTCATAACCCCAGATAACATAAAGTACATCGACCTCAGTCCCAAGATCGCAAAAATATTTGAGGTAAATACGATAAATGGTTCATTTGTTAAAGCAAAAATCGCAGGTACAGAATCAACAGCAAAAATAATATCAGTAAGTTCTAAAAATATAAGAGCCAAAAACAAAGGTGTAACGAACACCAAGCCATCTTTTTTTATAAAAAATTGTTGGCCTTCAATATGGGGATGTAATCGAAAAAATTTCTTTAGCTGATTAACAACAAAGTTATTTTCTAAATTCTGTGGCTTTGTTCCTGCAAACATCATTTTAAGACCTGTAAGGATTAGCAGAACCCCAAAAAATATAACCACATAATGGTACTTCATCAGTATAGAACCCATAGCAATAAAGATGGCTCTGAAAATTAAGGCGCCAAGAATTCCCCAAAAAAGAACTCTGTGTTGATATTTTTTGGGAATTCCAAAATAACCAAAAACAACAGCGAAAATAAAAATATTATCAATGGCTAAAGATTTTTCGACAACGAATCCAGTTAAAAACTCAAGCGCCAGATTTTTGGACTGCAGGGCGTGGTCAAAGTTAACTAAATTAAGATATTTTTCGTTTGTTGACAGCTCGTTGAGCGCGAATAAATAAAATAGAAAATTAAATACACCGGCTAAGCCGATCCAGAAGACTGTCCAAAGTGAGGCTTCTTTGAAACTCACTTCGTGTGCGGTTTTATGAAATACCCCCAGATCCAGTGCAAGAACTAAAAGTACAAATAGTGTGAATCCAAAATAAAGCCACCAGAATTCGATGAACGGAAAGAATATCATTCTTAAATCTCCTGAATAGAATTTAAGGATAACATTCAAGGCGCCGACTTCAAATAATTAATCGTGATTAAATAAATACCGCCGGCTTGGGCTGATACTTAAGGATTAGTATCTAGGAGAAACAGGACTTTCGACAAAGCCTCGTAGGAAGAAATTCTTAAGGCTTTGAAGATGACTTTTTTAAAATAATTTAACGGATAAAAACTACTCATCAAATAAATGGTACTGCTGATCTAAGGCATCGAAGTACAAAGTCACATCTTTTCCATCTTTGCCTAAGGCCTTGATGATGTTTCTTCCCCGAGTGTTATCCCACGGGTCAAAATAATCTGAAGAAGACCTTTGCCCCATCATGTCGTTTGAAGATTCGAGATCATCAAAGAGATCGATTTGCTCGTAATCTTGGTGTTTAAGAACTGAACTTTTCATATATCCTCCTATTATGTGCTTGATTTCAAACACATCTAAAAAATTAAAATTTTATAAATAAATTATTTTCTGAGTTGGCCCTTCGAATAATTTCTCATCAATCCAATCACTAGGCCTTGAAGAGTGATTTCGTGAGGTTCGTACCACATGGATTTCATTTTTGAATTTGCAGGGCGGAGTTCGACTTGTCCGTTTTTATAAAAAATTCTTTTTACAGTTGCAGATTCATCTTCCGTAGAAATAACAGCCAAGCTTCCATCCGGCGCAAAAGAATGTTTTTCGATAATGACTAAGTCACCACTATGGATACCTTCATCAATCATAGATTCCCCCTGAACGCGAAGTACGAAACTTTCCTTAGGCTTATGAACCAAAGACATTGGAACATCCACCCATTGGTCAAAGTTTTTTTCCTCAAGCGGGAGGCCGGCCGCCACCTTTCCAAGCAGCGGAAGGGTGACGGCAACGGAGGGTTTTTCCATCAGATCGGCAAGGTAATCTGATGAAGACTTTAATAGTTTAAGGGATCTTTTTTCGTTTGAGTTACCTTTCTGAAGATATCCTTTGGACTCAAGCTGCTGGATATACCTTTGAACGGAATTGATACTCGCAAAATCAAAGTGATTTTTTATTTCAGTGAAGGTTGGCGAAATACCTTGGCCTTTAACATAGGTCTCGATGAACTCTAGAATTAGCTTTTCTTTTGATGTCAGTGACTTGGCCATACGTTCAAACTCCAGTTTTTTTAAATTTATGTCTACTTTGATAAGAAGATTTTCTGTTTTTGCTGAAAATCTTTATGTGTAAGTTTTATTATATTATTTGTAAGTTATGTGTAAGTAAAGAACTAAAAAATAAAAATTAATTTCTTAGACCAAGGTTTATTTTGTTCAAACTTTCCCGGACTTTAAAAAAATAATTTCAAAAATCAAATTCTAAAATGCCGATGTGGGCAGACTTTTATTTTTATGATCTTAACTTTAAGATGCACTTATGGAAGTTGTCTCATCTCAAAAAGATCTTGATTTCAGCTCGCTACCAGCATCTTGGTTGTCCAAACTAAGTGAAGAAATCACTAAACCGTACATGCTGAAATTATTAGATTTTTTAAAAACAGAAAATTTAGCAGGAAAGACTATCTTTCCCGATCCTCAAAATTATTTTGCCGCTCTAAAGCTATGTTCTTTTGAAGCAACTAAGGTTGTTATTTTAGGTCAAGATCCTTATCACGGGGATGATCAAGCGCACGGTTTAAGCTTCTCGGTGAAGTCAGGAATCAAGCTTCCTCCATCTTTAAAAAATATCTTCAAGGAACTGGAAGCTGACTTAAGTCCAAATTGGTCGGCGCCTGAATCTGGGGATTTAACGTCGTGGGCTAAGCAGGGTGTTCTTCTTTTAAACACGACGATGACGGTAGAAAAGTCCAAACCTGGGTCCCATCAAAAAAAAGGGTGGGAAGCGTTTACAGATGTGATTTTAAAAAAACTATCTGAGGATACAAAGCCAAAAGTTTTTATCTTGTGGGGTGCCCCTGCGATTAAAAAAGCAGAGCTGATCGATTCAAATACACATCTTGTACTTCAATCTGTTCATCCATCCCCTTTATCAAGTTACAGAGGCTTTTTTGGAAGTCGCCCATTCTCAAAAACGAACGACTTCTTAATCAAAAAGGGCCAAAAACCAATTGATTGGCGCTTACAACACGTCTAGAAAAAACGACTTTTCGTGAAATGATAAATAGCATATGGTCTAATGAATTATGATAAAAAAAATTTTCGGTCCATTTAAAGAAAAGATTTTAATCGTCGATCACCTAAAACCTTCCTTATTTGATCAAAAACACAGTTTATTGTTTATCGATGAAAATCTAAAAGATTTTCCCGAGATCAAAGATCTAGCAGAAAAATTCGAAGTTATTTTTTTAAAAGCGGGTGAAGATTTAAAATCTTTGGATGGTTTAAAATCTATTCTTAC
>JANODG010000126.1:0-2079 GCA_031412575.1 Bdellovibrionales bacterium | reverse complement strand
AGAGTTCTTGTTGAAGGCAAAGCGATTCTATTAGAACCCATAGGTAACCATTGCCGTGGTACTAAGTTTGTTAATGCAAATGCAATGATAGATTCGCAATTAACCAGTACCTTCGAAAAATTGGTTTCTAGTATGCCAGATTTCTATTATGGCCGTTTTGATGTCAAAGCTAAGTCCTTAGAATCACTGAAATCCGGCGATTTTAAGATCATGGAAATTAACGGGATTAGCGCGGAGCCGGGGCATATTTATGACCCGAAAGTGGGTTTAGAAAAGGCCTATAAAGATCTTTTCTGGCATTGGAATAAAATGTTTGAAATTGCTTCACAAAACAAAGAAAATGGTAAAATTAAAGAACCTTTAACCACCACAGTGAGGGCATTGCTTGATTATTACAGAAATAGATAGTTTTATCCCTCAGAAGATGGAACAGCTTTTTAGTCATATATTAAGTCACGGATTTGATCCCAGGCCGGAATTTAAAGAATTCTTACCTGCTTTAAGTAAATGGGCCTTTAATTTACAAGAGTATAAAGAAACTGGTTACAATAGAAATGTCATTTACAAGATCGATGATCATAACGAAATTGTTCTAGCTTCCTGGAAAAAGAATCAAAAAACACCATTTCATTTCCACACTAATCAATCGTGCTGGATTTATATGTTTAAAGGAACTCTTGAAGAAGTTCGATTAACGCCTTCCCCAGACTTTGCTTTAGAGGCGGGTTTAAGGGACTGGTCGTCTTTAACTGCGATATATGAAGAGCAAAGTACTTGGACTCAAATCGAAAAAACTAAGACAACGTCTTTAGCGACTGCAAACAATTGGAATTATATTGACGATTCTTTAGGATTTCATCAAATGACAGCAGTAACTGATGAAGTATTAAGTCTTCATATCTACCGTACATTGGTGATCTAATGAAAAATAAAAGCTATGAAAGTATTTGGCAAGACATCCAAGCCTCTGGATGGATGCAAGAGTTAGTTCAAAATATAATTTCTAAAGTAAATCAGCCTAAAGTTTCGAATCCTGTTCCCGCACTTAATTTAATATCGGAAAATGATTTTTCGTTAAAGGAAGAGTCGACAGATCTAAATACTATTACTTCGGAGCTTAAGAGATATATGGACCTTGCTGTGAACACGCAAAGTCCTTATTTTATTAATCAACTTTATGGCGGAGCTCATCCGATTGCTGTCATCAGTGAATGGGTTGGCGCTTTCATGAATACTTCGATGGCGACTTACGAAATCGCGCCGGTAGCCACGATGTACGAAAAGGAAATTTTAAAATCATTGGCAAACTTAATGAGCTGGGAAACTCATGATGGAATTATGGTTCCGGGTGGCAGTTATGCCAACATGATGTCGATGCATCTTTCACGTTTTGTCAAAAATCCGAAATCTAAGACCGAAGGTCACACTCATAAACATGTTGTATATGTCTCAGATCAAGCCCATTACAGCATGAAAAAAGCAGCCCATCTTTTGGGTTACGGCGAAGAGCAAGTCCGAGTCGTGCCGTCAGACGAATATTACAAAATGGATGTGATGAAATTAGAGTCCATGGTTATCGAAGATTTGAAATTAGGGTACGAACCAACGGTTGTAGTTTCGACTTTAGGCACTACAGTTTTTGGTGCGATTGATCCTATTACTGAAATCCAACACGTCTGCTCAAGGTATGAACTTTGGCATCATGTTGACGGTGCATGGGGTGGTCCTTTAGTTTTTTCGTCGAAAATAATCCAAAATGCTTTAAAGCATGTGGATTCGGTGACATATGATTTTCACAAACTTCTTGGTGGAACTTTAACTAAAGCTTTGTTTATCACTCAAAAAGAAAATTTATTGTCCGAAGCTAATTCATGTGCAGGAACACAATATATTTTCCACGAAGATGAAGATTCATTCTTTGATACAGGTACAAAAGCAATTCAATGTGGACGTAAAGTTGATGCTCTTTCTTTGTGGATGACCTGGAAATTTTTAGGAACTGAAGGTTTTAAAGGTTACGTTGATGATCTTATGTCTTTAAGATTTGAATGTTTGAATTTAATAAAAAAATATAATTTT
>JANODG010000125.1:0-2472 GCA_031412575.1 Bdellovibrionales bacterium | reverse complement strand
GGGCGAACAGATTTCAGAGCGTGGTATTGGTAACGGGATCAGTATGATCATCTTTGCAGGTATAGCTTCTGGTATGTTGTCTGGCGCTCAAGCTTTGATCGAACAAGTATCTAAAGGCTTAATGTCACCTCTTCTTGCCATCATCCTAGTTCTTGCCATGGTGTTGGTTATTGCTTTCATTATTTTTATGGAAGTGGCACAACGACGAATCACAGTTCAAAGTCCTCAAAGAGGAGTTGGAATGAATGCCATTCAAGCGCAATCTAGCCATCTACCTTTGAAGCTCAACTTTGCAAACGTAATTCCACCAATTTTTGCCTCTTCATTATTGATGTTTCCGGCAACATTAACGCAGTTTGTAGATAGTCCATTTTTAAGATCTCTTCAGGAGTCTTTTTCTCCTGCAGGCGCTCTATATAATGTTATTTTCATTGGCCTTATTGTGTTTTTCTGTTTTTTCTACACAGAGATCGTATTTAATCCAAAAGACGTCGCTGAAAATTTAAAAAAACAAGGTGTATTTATTCCTGGAATTAGAGCCGGAAACAGCACTGCGGATTACATCAAAACAGTTGTTGATAGATTAACGGTCATTGGTGCAATGTACTTAAGTTTCGTATGTATCATGCCAACGGTTATGGCCTCTGAACTTAAAGTTCCATTTTATTTTGGTGGTACGTCACTTTTGATCTTAGTCGGTGTAGCTTTAGATTTCGTTCAAAAAGTCCAAGAACAATTGCTATCTTCTAAATACGAAGGTCTTGCAAAACAAAAAGTTTTAAGACGAAGAGTTCAATACTAGAATGACTTTAGCTTCAAAAAAATGTCTTTTATTTTTTGGAGCTCCAGGATCTGGTAAAGGCACTCAGTCGGAACTTCTAGTTCAACATCATGGTTTTAGACATATCTCTACGGGGGATATTTTTAGAGAAAATCTTAAGAATGAAACTCCGCTAGGACTGGAAGCTAAGAAATATATTGATAAAGGTGATTTAGTTCCCGACGAGATCACTCTAAACATGCTTAAGTTAGCGATTGAAAATACAAGACAAAACAAATTTATAATTGATGGTTTCCCTCGAAACCTCAACCAAGCAAGTCAATTAGAAGTCCTTTCTGAGGAACTTAATTTCAACATCGAAAGTGTTGTCTTTTTGGAAGTTCCTGATGAAGTGCTTTTTAAGCGCCTAACTGGTCGAAGAGTCTGTAAAAGCTGTGGTACGGTTTATCACATTTCTCATAAACCCTCTAAAAAAGAGGGTGTTTGTGATGTTTGTGGTGGCGAGATTTATCAGCGAAAAGACGATTCTCATGATGTGATTGCCCATAGATTAAAGACTTATGAGCAAACTACATTTCCCGTAAAGAAATTTTATCAGGAAATGGATATTCTTGAGATTGTTGATGGACAAGGCGAGCTAAGCGATATAGAAAAACGAATAGAAAATATTGTAAAAAATTTTTAATATACTGTAGACTTCCAAAGTTTGAAGTGCTAATTTCACGCGTTCTAGAGAATGTAATTAGTTCCTTTTTTTGGATGATATAGTCGGGAGTAGTCATGAAGGTTCGTCCATCAGTAAAACCAATGTGTAACAAATGTAAAACGATCAAGCGTAAAGGTGTTATTCGCGTGATTTGTGAAAATCCTAAACATAAACAAAAGCAAGGGTAATTAGAATATGGCTCGAGTAGCGGGTGTAGACCTACCTAAAAATAAAAGAATGGAAATTGCGTTAACCTATATCTTCGGAATTGGGCGTCCTAAAGCACGTCAAATGTGTAAAGAGTTAGGTTTTGCTGCAAGTATGAAATCAGACGATTTACAAGATAACGATATCGCTAAGCTTAGAACTTTCTTTGACGGAAAAATCAAAGTAGAGGGTGATTTAAGACGTGAAGTAGGTCTTTCTATCAAACGTCTAATGGATTTAGGTTGCTACCGTGGTCTTAGACATAAATCAGGTTTACCAGTGCGTGGACAAAGTACTCGACAGAACGCAAGAACTCGTAAGGGTCCTAAGAAAACAGTCGCTAACAAGAAAAAAGCAGTTTAGGCAGGGATAAAATAAATGGCTGATAATAAGAAAGTTGTAGATAAAAAAGCTACTAAAAAGAAAGTTAAAAAGAATATACCTAACGGTAAATGTTATGTGAGCGCCGCTTTCGGCAATATCATCGTGACAATTACTGATCCTTCAGGAAATGCAATAGCATGGTCTTCTGCAGGTGCATTAGGTTTTAAAGGTAGCCGTAAAGGCACTCCTTATGCGGCTCAGTTAACCGCTGAAGACGCAGTTAAAAAAGCTCAGGATCAAGGTATTAAATCAGTTGATATATTTTTGAACGGCCCAGGTGCTGGTCGTGAGCCTGCTGTTCGTGCTGTTGGTAATGCGGGAGTTAGAGTTAATTCTTTAAGAGATATTACTCCAATTCCTCACAATGGTTGTCGCCCACCTAAACGCAGAAGAG
>JANODG010000124.1:0-15624 GCA_031412575.1 Bdellovibrionales bacterium | reverse complement strand
AAGATCTTATTTTTTATAATATTTAGAGGCTCGTTCATGTTTATTGAACAAGGTTAACAGCGTCGACTTCCCATCACCAACCAAGGATAAAAATTCTTTTTGAACCAAAGACGAGACGTAAAATTTATCAGGCGCCCTGACTACAAAAACCCCAAACTCCTGGCCGTAATCAATGAACTCCTGCACTAAATAAGGCTGCTTTGCTGTTCGGTGATAGTCGCGAAGCATTCTAATGTCTTCTATCAGTTCAACTCTATACCCACGCGCTCCTTGATCTGGTTTAGCAATGAATGGATAGGTTAGCTTGTGAGTTAAAAGTAAAATTTCAACATCAGACAAAGGAATGCTAGCGTTGATGACAACAGTCTTAGGGCAGAACTGATCTGGAATCTGATTTAGCATTTGAAGTTTCGAATAGCCGATCAGACCACCATTTTGCATTTTTGGATTTGTCCAACTGAAAAAATTTAATGAGCCTAATTTAATAGCATTTTTTAGATAGAGGAAAAGCACTGGTAAATAGAATAATTGAGAAGGCCAGTACTCATGATGTAACAATTTTAAATCCTTTGAAGCAAATCATATGATCTGGATGACTTTACTACAGCGCTTTCACACTTGGCTCTGACGTGCATTGATCCTATTGTTTTCACTCAGGATAACTAAAGCACTTTAACCAAATGTTATAACATAAATATGATGGACAAGCCTATGTTAGACAACAAAATATCAGCAAAAAAACTAGTGAATTGGTATGAATCGCAAAAAAGACCTCTTCCATGGCGCGCAAATAGAAATCCGTATCCGATTTGGATTTCAGAAATTATGCTTCAACAAACGACGACAAAAGCTGTGATTGAATATTTTAAAAGATTCATAAATAAATTCCCCGATATTTCTTCATTAGCAAATGCAGATTTAAGTGAAGTTTACGAAATGTGGGCTGGACTAGGTTATTACAGTCGTGCACGAAATATTCATAAAGCAGCAAAGATTTTATCTCAAACTGGTTTTCCTAGAACGCATAAAGAGCTAATCGATTTACCGGGGTTTGGACCCTACACATCACGAGCGGTTTCTAGCCAAGCTTTCGGAGAAAAAGTTGGTGTTGTCGACGGTAACGTCAACCGAGTTTACTGCCGGATTTTTAATGACTCTTCAGATTGGTGGACCACAGCAAATCAAAGTAAAATACAAAAGTGGTCGGATGCACTTTGCCAACACCAAAATCCCTCAGACATGAATCAAGCGCTCATGGAATTAGGAGCTACAATTTGCACATCAAAATCCCCCGCGTGTTTGATTTGTCCATGGTCTGAAAGTTGTTCTTCTTTTAAATTGCAAACTCAAAATCTAGTTCCAAAACCAAGACCAAAAAAAGAAAAGGAAATTTGGGTATGGTCACCGGAAGTCTTCATCAATACTAAAAATGAATTTCTACTAGTTGAAAAAGACGATGTACCTTTTTTAAAAAACAAATGGATATTTCCTGGAAAAGCTTCAAAAGTTAAAAAGAAACCAGATAAATTCGACTATAAACACACTATTACAAATCATGAAATCTATGTGAGCGTCTCGAAGACCAAAATTAAGCCAAAAGATATTTCAGCAAAAAACTGTTTTGTGAGCGTAAAAAAACTAGCTCAAATATCACCTTTTTCACTTATGAAAAAAGCCACTGAGTTTGTCTAAGCCTTCTTGAGGGCCTCACTTAGGTAAAAAAGAAAACAGGACCTAGACAGGATTTAAAAAACTATTCATCATAGAACAGTGAATAGGAAAACAAATCTAGCCAAATTGATTTTAAAAAAAATAAATTATTTTTTATTGGGTATCTTAATCTTAAGTCATAATTTGGCATTCGGTTCTATTCCTCCATTTACAATTTCAGATATTATGCAAAATCACAAAGGCACCTACTTTGGGGAACAAGGTTATTTAATTCATACCGATAACACAAATTGGTTTCAGCTGGACTCTTCGAAAGTAAAATCTAAATCTGTCAAAGCGGAATACCGCAGTTTAGACGATCAAAACCCATCAAAACTTACGGTTCGTGCTGAATCCTTAAAAAAGAAACTATCACTATCTCAATATGTTAAAAAATCAGTAAAAGATTACCGTAGATTTGGTTTTAAAATTTTAGATTTAAGACCCTTAAAAATTAATCAATATAATGCCATAGTTTTGGACTTAGATAAAACAGAAGATGATTTACAATCCCGACAAATTCTTTTTAAAAAAAATAATAACATCGTAATTCTAACTTGTACGGGCCATCGCTTTAAATTTCAGATCGATTTAAATTCTTGCAACCAAATCGCTAGAAACTTTCAATGGGTAGAATGACCCAATTTTTAAGTCTGAAAATTTGGTTTACTTTTTTTTAACTGCCCCAAATATTTAATGTTAAATAACATGTGATTAGAGAAAGAATCACTGTGAGCGGCAAACCAATTTTTAAAAAATCATGAAAGCGATATCCTCCAGGACTTAAAATAAGTAAATTTCCATGGTGACCGATTGGTGTTAAGAAGGAAGCCACAGATCCAATTGTGACACAAATCACAGCCGCAGTAGGAGATATTGAAGCTGACTTTGCGAAAGCCACTGCAATAGGGGCTAGCAAAACAGTTGTTGCGGCATCAGATAATATTTGGGTCAGTAAAGAGGCTATCCAAAAGAAGACGAGCAACATAACAATCGGCTGCCATCCAACCATGTGTTTCAGTAATTGATCAGCCAGCAACTGATCTACCCCAGACTTTTCCATGGCAATACCTAATGGAATTACACCTGCAATCATCACAAAGATTTTAGTTTCGATGGATGCATAGGCTTGATCTAAATCTACACATTTCGTTAATACCATCATCACTGCACCTGACACGAAGGCTATATATGCTGGTAAAATTCCGAAGGCCGAAAGACCGATAGAACTTAACATAATCAATGTGGCAATAGGACTTTTATTTCTCTTGATCGAATTTCCATAGAAAGGAAGAAACATCAAAAAGCCACGATGCAAATTTAACCCATCTAACTTTTCTTTAGGTCCCCACAACACAAGCATGTCACCGGCTTTAATAACTGTATCTTCTAGCGAAGTTGAAATCCATCCGGATTGTCGCCATAATCCAACGACCGCAACTCCAAAACGCTTTCTAAAATTAATGTTTGTTAAACGTTTTCCTGCAAATTCAGACCTCGGAGAAATAACTGCTTTTAAAATTCGTTTTTCTTCGCCAATTAAATTATTGGTATTTTCTTTGGTTAAGTCGAAATTAATTAAAGCTTTAAGTATAAGTCCATCTTTTCCTTCATTTGAGACCAACTCGTCTGGTGTTGTACGGATGACAAATGTATCTTCCGCAGAAATTATTGCATTAGGAGTTCTATTTTTTACAGCTTGTTCTTTGTCGGTCCAACTAATAATTTTAAAGTGTTTAATTTTTGCTTCAGTCAATTCGTTAAACGATTTCCCTATCCAATCGCTATCTGACAGTACAATCATCTCTGTAGTTACGTCGGTGAGTTTAAAATTATTTTCGGTTTCATCAACACCAGTTGTTTTAGGTAAAACCCATCTCATAAACACACAATAAATAATACCAGCTAATACCAAGGGAGCTCCAACTTGGCCTACCGAAAATAGACTTAGTGGCGCTTCGCCACTTCTTTTAATAATATTATTAGCCAGCAAAAATGCCGGGGCCCCAATTAAAGTTAAAGTGGTCCCCAAGGACGCTGCCGTCGCCATTGGAATTAACAAGCGGGATGCATGAAGATTTTCTTCGTCTTTACAGATTTTCATGATGATCGGCAATAACATCGCAGTGACCATTAAGTGGTGAGTAAATGCAGACATTGCTGCTACAGAAATCATGATCACAATTAAAGCTCTGGTTTCACTTTTTCCAGAAAGTTTTGTAACCCACTCACCAATAATGTCCGTCACCCCCGTCAATGAAAGACCTGCGGACAGGACAAAAACTGCAGCGACAATAATGGCGGGCTCGCTTGAAAAGCCAGAAAAGGCTTCTTTTGGATCGATTAGGCCAGAAATTGATAATGCTAAAATAATTAAGACAGCAACAACATCAACGCGAAAAATTTCAGTTATAAAAAGAAACATGGCTACGAACATTAGAAGCATGAATAGAACTTGGTCGTGCGGTAATCCGAAAATCATAAGATTTCCTTTTCTTCTTTTAGGATTTTATTTGTTTGGTCATAAAGATGCACATCTCGCTGGGGAAAAGGAAACTGTACGTTCATTTTTCTGAAAGATTTTAAAACACTAAAATTGAGTAAACTTTTTAAAGCTCCAATCCTGTCACTATATTCGCTGGTCCAAACTAAAAGTGTAAATTTGAGTCCACTTTCACCGAACTCTGCTAAGCGAACTGCCGGTGCAGGATATTTTAAAATCGAGGGTTCTTTATCCGCGACCTCAAGTAAAAGCTTTTGAATCATTTCCGGATCAGAATCGTAAGCAACGCTCACAGAAATATTTGCTCTAACGTTTCGGCCGGTGTGGCTCCAGTTGATGACTTGTTCAGAAATAAAATCAGAATTTGGGACTATGATCGACACATCATCATTTGTTACGATGGTAGTGGCGCGAACCGAAATGTTTTGGACGTTCCCAGACACATCCCCAACTTCAACCCTGTCGCCAATTTTAATTGGTTTTTCTAACAAAATAATTATTCCACTGATAAAATTACTAAATATGGTTTGCATTCCAAAACCGATACCGATACCTATGGCACCCGTAAAAACCGTGAACAAACTTAAATCTAAACCTGTTGACTGAAGCAAGGCTATTAAACCGATCACCAAAACCACATAATAACTTAGTGTTATAACCGCCCGCCAATTACTGATGTTGGCGTCTGGATTGCGTTCAAGGCGAATGATCATCCATCCTTTAATTTTTGTTACGATAAAAAAGAATGCAAAAAGAAAACCAATATTTAAAAGAATAAACCATACAGTGATCGAACTTTCGCCAAGAACAATGAAGGGTTTGTTGAAATACATCCATATAAACTTTAAATATTCAGCCAATTGATCCATAAAGAACAACTTACCTGATCTGATTCATATTATAAAATGAAACTCGCGCTTTATTTAACACACTGTAGACAAAAAATAATTTCAAAAGACAAAGCTTATAATTCTATTTGGATTTAACAATATAGCCATTAGCTCGACTTGCTGCCTCAAGCGAAACTTGGCCAGCAATATTTTTTCTTACACACAACTTGTAATCTAGCCAAGTTGCATCCCAAATACAGATAGGAGTAGTAGGTGTGACAACACCAGAAGCGGCTCCACCTGTTCCACCCACTAAATATGCGCGGGTAATTCCCGCGGAATCGGTCCAAATAGTTCCATTTAATGCAGATGCATCTGTATCAACATAAGTTCCAGAAATATTTGCTAAAGTCCAAGCACCAGTTATAAGTTGGGTTGAATTAGGAACTATAGCTTGAATCCCTTCTACATTATGACCTAAATTTCCGCTGCTCGAACTACCTAGACAAGTCTGAACATTCCAACTTGCATCAAGTGTTACAAGTTTAACAATATTAACGTTTTTTAAAGCTTGATTACTTGATCCTCTTTTTCGCCGAATTGAAATTTGTAAGTTTACGTTACCACCAACTAATGGATTAGTAACATCGATATTTTGCATTTTTATTTGATCTACAATTAAATTATCAAACGAATTTTTATCAGTGTCTGCCGGGTTAAATAAAACCGCTCCAGATGGATTTATGATTGAGAAATCAGTTCCAGAACTTGGTGATGCAGAAACTAATGCTGTTGGTAAAGTTTTTCCAAATAATGAAACTCCACAAATACCATTGTCTAAAAGCAAAGTTTCAAGTTCTTTCTTAAAGTTCTGATGCGACATTTGATCTTCGAGATAAAAAACAGTTTTAGCTTGATTTTGGATCATGCCTGTTAAACCTAAGCCTATGACTGACATAACCGAAGAAGCAACAACCATCTGTGCAATAGAAAAACCTTTTTGATTTAAACGCATTCCATAGCTCCGATATAAAAGTAGTTTAAAAGAATTATATTCATATCGAATGTTTTTACTTTCAAGAGAAATTTCTTGTCTCAATTTAATACGTTTTAAACAAAAAATTTATAATTGTTGTTTAATACAACTATTTATTATTTACCTTGAAAAAATATGTTTTTTATTTTTTGAAGTAGTCCAACTTTTTCAGATGAAACACGCTTTCTAGTTTTAAAGTCTTTGTAGCGATCTGTTTTAGCGTTCGAAGACGAATTCTTATCTTTAAATTTAGACTGTGAATTTTTATTTTCAGAAAAGTCCTTTTTAGCTTCAAAAGATTTTCCACCAGGCTTTGGACCTCGGGCTGCATTTGGATTTTTTTCGACCGCAGAAGCATCTTTACGACTTGATTTAAACTTATCTTTACTAAAATCTTTGTTAGGTGATCGTTCAGAAGAACCAGTAGATTTTTCGCCGGGCTTGGAATATTTTTTAGGTTCGGATTTAAAATCCTTTTTGTTTCTGTTTGCACCGTCTTTATTGGCGTCAAATTTTTTATAATTTTTATCACGCGTGTTTTGTCTAAATTTAGTAAATTCACCTGTTGGATCGTAGTGATTATCAAAAGGCTTAAATTCTAAAACTAAATCTTCACTACCCATCCAACCTATTACAACTTTATTAGCTAAGTAATCTTCGATACGCCCCAAGGCTACAACGTCCTTTTCAGACGCTAAGCTAAAAGCTTTACCTTTAGCACCTGCGCGACCAGTTCTACCAATTCGGTGAACATAATTTTCTGCATCGTCTGGAAGTTCAAAATTAATCACGACGTCTACACCTTGGATATCTAATCCGCGAGCCGCCACATCTGTCGCTACCAATACTTTGACTTCACCTTCTTTAAACTGAGTCATCACACGTTGACGCTGATTTTGATTTAAAGAACTCGAAATTCCCAAACACTTGATGTCGTTGTCGCGAAGGAATTTTTCAATCTTCGGAATATTTCTTTTGAAATTACTAAATATAATAGCTTGATCAGGATTATATTTTTTTATCAATGATAATAAAAACATTGGTTTTTCTGATGTTGATACGTGAAGCACTTCATCTTCGACGTTTTCAGCTTTGGGTTGATCTTTGTCGATATTAATTTCAACAGGCTCTGAGCCGAATTCGTAGGCCACATTTAAAACATCAAAATTCATTGTAGCACTGAACATCAGCAGCTGACGGTCAGCGGGAACTCGCTGAAGAAGATAAATCATGTCGTCTTTAAAACCCATATCAAACATACGGTCAGCTTCATCAAAGATACACGCTTTAACGAAACTTAAATCCACTTTCTTTTCTTTATAAAGATCAATTAGTCTTCCCGGTGTAGCCACAATAAAATCTACACCCGACTGAATTTTTTGAATCTGTTCGTCGTAATCTTTACCGCCAATAACTACAGCAGAGGTTAATTTTCCACAGGCGAACTTTTGAATATTTTCGTCAATTTGGTCTGCAAGCTCACGAGTAGGAACTAAAATAAGGCAAAAGTTTCTTTTGCCCCAAGAATCAAATGCGATTTCTGGATTTGTGTTGTTTATGCTAGAAAGTATTCTTTGAATTATTGGAAGTAAAAATGCTCCAGTCTTTCCTGTTCCAGTTTGCGCTAATCCGGCAACGTCTTTTTTGTCTAAGATTAATGGAATGGCCTTCAACTGCACAGGCGTAGGTAATTTGAACCCTGCTTCGTTGATCGCTTGATGTAATTCGGGCTCAAAAGGAAATTGAGCAAATGTAGCTTCAGTAGGTTCTAATTGTATTTCATCCATGGTTTAGCTTTAACTTAAGTCACGTAGAAACTTCAAGACATATTGTGAGAAAACCTCGGGAGCTTGATAGTGAATCCAATGACCAACATCACTGACAATGTGACCCTCGGAGTGAGGAAGTGTCTGAAGCATTAGATTAAAAGTTTCTAAAGTCAAATGCTTAGAATTTTGGCCTTTCAAAATTAATGTTGGTACACTGATGGCTCGGAATTCAGACCACCTTGGTTTTAATCCTTGCTCTAAAGTTTGTAGAACTCCGTCTAAATGAAACCGCCAAGAAATTTTACCTTCGTCTTGGCGTAGTAAATTGGCTTTTAAAAAGTTAGCCATCACTTGTTTTTGCGTGTCTTCGGAAGCCGTTTTTACTTTGAACTCAGATTCAAAAAATAGATCCATGTCATTTTTGGATGCAAATGGTATGGGCACATTGAGTATCATTTGTTGGGTCGCTAAAGTAGAATTAACTTCAGGTTGCGGACCCATATCTTCTAGAACCAAAGATGTAGTGCGCCCCGGATAGATAACGGAAAATGCTTGAGCTGTTCTGGCTCCCATGGAGTGGCCCACCAAATGCACAGACTTAATTTCTAAGAAATCTAAAATATCTTTTAAATCTTGAGCATAATTTTCTGTGGTGTATGCACTCGTCTGATGCATCGAACGCCCATGACCCCTTTGATCATAGGTTAATATATGAAAATCGGATTCAAAATACTTAATAACGGGGCTCCAATTTAATCCCCATCCTAAAAGACCATGGATAAAAACTAGGGTTTTAGCTTGGTGCTTTTTTTGGCCATATTCTCGAATGAAAAAGCGTTCTGATACTGATGCAGAATTTGTCATAGACCTTAACTAAACAGCAATAATTAAACTGAAGTCAATTCGTATAGGTTTAGAGTGCGTCAGCAATTTGTAACTAAACCATAGGTTTAGAGTGCGTTAGCAATTTGTAACTAAACCATAGGTTTAGTGTGCGTTAGCGTTCCGCGAATAAACTGAAAAGTAAAAATTCAATATGGACTAATTGGATAGTTTAGTGCATCTTTTTAGACCAAAGCATAACCATTAAACGTCATCTTGGAGTTTCTTAACTTGAAATCAAAACCCAAACTAAATCCCAAAGGTATTGATCCAAGAGCTTTGTCTATTGTTAAAAAACTACAAAAAGAAAGCTTCGAAACTTATTTGGTTGGTGGCTGCGTTCGAGACTTACTCTTAGGACTTGATCCCAAAGATTTTGACATCGCGACCACGGCTCGACCACGCCAGGTTAAAAAGTTAATTAGAAATACTTTTATTATCGGAAGACGTTTTAGATTAGTTTTAGCCAAAGAAGGCGAAGATCAATTTGAAATTTCAACTTTCAGACGAAACCCAACTCTTGATGAACAGAATGATCCAGAGATCAGCGATGACAATCTTTTTGGAACTAGTCATCAGGATGCCCACCGTAGGGATTTCACCATTAACTCCCTGTTTTACGACCCCGTTTCTAACCTTGTTATTGATCACACAGATCAAGGCGTTCAGGATCTAAAAAATAAAATTATTAGAATGATTGGTCAGCCCGAAATTCGACTTGTGGAAGATCCTATCCGAATTTTAAGAGCCATTCGATTTGCGCATAAAACTAATTGCGAAATGACTTACGATTTGAAATTGGCGATTTCAAATCTTGCACCCAACTTAGTTTCCGCAGCACTTCCCCGTCGGCGCGAAGAAATTCTGAAATTTTTAAGACTTCCACACCCTGTTTGCGTTTTTTATCAAATGCATGATTTGGGCGTGATGAAATACTTAGGCCCAGGCTTAGATCCCTTATTTACATCACCTAAAGCGAGCTGTTACTTTAGAGAGCCTTTTTATAAAATGGCCAACGAAGATCGTTTAACTTGCGAGCCCTATGAGCTTTTTATGACTTTAGTTATGCCTTTGGTGTTTTCCACCCACTCACCCAATGATGCCTATTTGTGGTTTGAAAATGAAAAAAACATGGATATCTTAAAGAACGAGCTTGGGATGTTTAATACTGAAATTCATGTTTTAAATCAAGCACTTAAGTTCCTACCTCAGGTCTTTCAGTTCCGAAAATATCAAGACTTTAGGGACCGACAAAAAGTCGATTTCTTAAATCAAAAGGGCTTCGCAGAAGCGATAAACACCGCTTACCTTTTTAATTTGGTTCCCTTAAGCGAAATCAGCCAATGGACTAGGGAATTTTTTAACTATAATCTTAAGAATTCCGATAATACATAAATAGCAAAACTCATCTAAGAAGCCGAAATGGTGACTGAATGAAGGGAAAATAAAAAATTGGAAGGCATCCAAAAATAGGGTATGGTCCAATTCATAAACAGCTTGTACATACAACTTGTACATATAACTTAGAGGTTACAAATGTTTACTGGTCACTGGGAATTATTAATCATTGGATTGGTTTTTGTTTTACTTTTTGTTGGACCTAAAAAGCTTCCAGGTCTTGGCAAATCTTTAGGTGAATCTATTCGTGGATTTAAAAAAGCTATGAAAGAAGATGACACTCTTGATGTCACTGAGTCTGCGAAACACGAACAAATACCTGGTCAAAAAAACCAAGGCCAGTCTCAATCTTCTAAACAAAAAGAAGAAGAAAACGCTTAATTTTAACTTCATAAATCATCTAAATACCCTAATTCATTAATCTTTTTCGGTGCTTAAAATTGTCACTTTAAGGCCTCTTAATTTTTTGAAATTACTTTTTTACATAAGGCTTGTCTCAAATCTCTTTAAACCCACTGCGAGAGCAAAATTAACCGGCGCCTAGATTGCTGTAATACCTGTAGAGATCAAAGTTTTTTGGTCTCTTAAAGGTGATCTGTGGAACGTTGGTTGAAATTTGTACTTATATTACTTTTTCCTATTTTGGCTAATGGGCAACCACCAGTCCGTTGGGAAAATAAATCCATACAGCTGCCTTCTGATGTCAGAATTGAGTCCGTTGCTTCTTCAAATAAAGACACACTTATATTATCCGAAGCTCAAAGAGTTCAAATTGATAAATTTCCAACCAACTCTGAGGATTACACAAGTTATAGAAATCTAAGTGACGAAAATAAAACTTCAATACAAAGAATTAGAAGAGACGTCGTACTTGCCCTTGCGAAATTAAGTTTAAAAGGAAAATTAAACAGCCTTTCGATCGTTCAAGGTAATAAAGCGGTACATGTTGAACCTAATCAAAAATCTCTAGATGATGCCGATTTAACTTTGGTTGATCCTATAGATAATGCATTGGGGTTGGATTCTACAAATTTAGTCACTTACAGAAGTAAAAATTCAAAATTAAAATCCTTTTTGAAAATGCTTAATGAAGCTGTGCTTTTATCAACCTTTAAATCGATAAAACATCATTCAGAAAGCCGAACTTATATGAAAAAGCACAGCAACGAAGTTGGAATTTCCATTGTCTTTAAAGCTGAGTTTCAGTTTGGTATTGGGGATTTTAACATTACAAAAAATTTACCCATAAACATAAACATTGGTTACAAACGTGACACTCGAGAAGTTATTGTTAGCGTAGGTCAAAGAGTAGAGCGAATGAACGCAGGAACTGCTTTTAGCGCTGGAGTAAAGTTAGAACTTAAAAAATATTCATCTATAAATTCCCCAGAAGACACAATTGCAGATGTGGGCACAGCTTGGTATCCACCGTCGATTCCAGTGCTTTCAATGGTTGGTGACTCCTCCCCAAGAACCCATGCGACAGGCGTTGTGTTTGGATTAAACGTGGCTGATTTAGTACCGGGACTTTACTTTTTAAATACTGTAAATGCTTACAGTGATCGAAAACTTTATGTGAAGCACATAAAGCTTCCAGACGTGAAAGGCTGGTTTGGCAAAATGATGAACTCATTAAGATCTATCGGAACTTCAAGTCCTGAAGCCGCTTTGGTTTGTAACGGCTATCTGAGATAAATTAACCCAATAATTCAACGATATTTTTAAAGCCAAAATGATGTTTGTCATAAAGCTGCTGTGCTAAATATGCACTTTGTCCAAACTCACCCTTCACACCCAAGATATCTAATTTCTTAATAAGTGTTGGATCTACCTCTGCAACCAATCCTGCCAAGTAATATCCAAAGCCCGCTGTCACTTGGTGATCTTCAATTGTGATTAGACGGTTAGATTTTTTCAATGACTTTAAGATTGGGTTTAAGTTTATAGCATTCATGCAAAGTGGATTTAATATTTCGACCTCAATTCCTTTTTGTAATAACTCATCGGATGCAATCACTGCCTGTTCAAGCATAGAACCCACGGCCACAATTGTAGCTTTTGGTTTTGTCGCTTCTGAAACAAGTTGAGTTTCAGATAGATTATATTTCGACTTCGAAGATGAATTCATAAATTTAGGTTTAAAATTTTCACGGCCTAAAAAGAAAATATAAGAAAATAGCTCTTCGTCATTTTCCATACGGTGTTTAAAATCTTCAATGGCTTGAAGCACCGCAGAGTGGGCCTCTTCCGATGAAGTTAAGGCGTACACCTTGTTCCCAGGGATTGAAGCCATCATTGAAAAATAACTTAAAGCTTGGTGGGAAGCTCCATCAGCAGCATCCTGAAACCCGGTATGTGAAAAGAAAGCAATGACCGGAGCCATCGACAAATTACCCATAGTGATCGGCAAGGCACCTTTCGTAACACCAAACTGCGCGAAGGTATCAACGATGGGTATAAGTCCATGTTTTGATAATCCAGAAGCAAGACTGACCATATTTGATTCAGCAACACCCACATCGATGCACGCGTCGGGAAATTTCTTTCTAAATCCATCAACACCCGTCGATCCTGGTAAATCGGATGTGACAGAAACTATTGGAAAACCTTTCTCTTTAGCTTCGATCAACGCCTTAGACACACCCACTTGGATTTTTTCTGACTTCAATTCGTTTAACCAAGACCATTGATTTGATTTGTAAGTGTAATTCAAATCTTCAGCTTTAAATTTTTTCAGCTCTTCTTTCCACCCTAAATAGTCATTAGGAATTTCTTCACCTTGAAAAATCTCTTCTAGAAACACGTCTAACTCATCCGCTTTTTTCAGAGGAAAACCGTGACCGCCTGAACTTGAAGCCATTGAAGATTTATGTCCAAAACCCTTGATAGTTTTAAAATGTAAGGCCCAAGGTTGTTCTGAATTTATATTTTCTAAAGCATTTTTTATTTCTTTTAAACATGTTTTAAGATCGTGGCCATTTTCAATGGTAATTACTTTCCACCCTAGCGCCGTTAAGCTGTCGAAAGTCGGCTTCATAGAAAATGCATCCAGATCAATACGACCAGAAAGTTTGGTGTTGTTATCACTGATGATCATTAAAAATGGATTTTGTTTACCTTGTTTAGCCAGACCAGGAATTGAAGCAAAAGCTTCTTTGGCTTCTCCTTCCATGCATGCGCCGTCAGAAATTGTAAGAACAGTGATCCTGTTATTGTTTAAAAATTTATCCGCAACCGCCAACCCTTGAGCTTGTGCAACCGACGATCCTAATGGCCCGTTTGAAAGCTGAACACCTTCAGGAAACAAATGATGTTCCCCATGACCTGTCAGACGGCTGTCTAAAGATCTAAATGTTTTTAAAGCCTGCAAATTTAAATCAGCAAATCCGTATAAAGATTTTAGAGCATAAATTCCATTTTCGCAGTGACCAGCGTCGTTCACTAAATTATACGAGTCGCACCACGAACTCCCCTTAGAAGATTTGCTAAAAATGTATCCAAATAAAGCTGAATTAATTTCTGCAAATGCTGACGGGCCACCAAAATGGCTTGCTGCTCCGCCTAAAACAGCTTGCATGTCCATTAAACCAATTAAACCGCGAATATGTCTTGGACTTGGTAAATGATAAACCTCTTCACCTGACTTAGTTTCCAGCTTCACATCTACTGCGTATGAAGGCTTAGAAAATGGTCCCTGATCGAGTTTTAAGGTGCGCGTTATTGGGGTCATGAGTTATCTCCTGTGTGGTAAGACAAACAAATTGTTTTGTAAATCAATATGGGTTGTTTATTTAATGCCATAAAGGTTTTCAGTTTGAAACCTTTATTTAGTTTGAAAACTGACAAGTTCATATTAAATTTAAAACAATAAGGTTTTAAGAAAATTACCCTTGAACAGGAGCACTTTTGAACACAACGAATACTAGCAGCACAAAATCAAAATGGTTGGACCTTCCAAAGGTTGAACTTCACCGCCACTTAGAACTTTCACTTAGAAAATCCACTATTATAGAAATCGCACCCAAACATGGCTTTGATATGGCTAAACCGGGGGCCTATGAACATCATTTCGTCATTCAAGAACCGATGAAAGACCTTGGAAGTGTCCTTCACAAATTTTTAGACACTCAAAAGCTTTTTAGCAGCAAAGAAATTTTAGAACGTATTGCGTATGAAGCCTGCGAAGACGCCCATCACGAAGGAGTCAAAATTTTAGAACTTCGATATGCGCCCACGTTCGTTCAACTTGACCATGATTTAAGTTTTGATGAAATTCACCAGGCTTTCGTTAAAGGTGTCGTGCGCGCTGAAAAAGAATTCAACATGGCGGTTGGATTAATCTGTATTTTGCAAAGAATTTTGGGCGTTGAAGTGGCCGAAAAAGTCACTGACTTTGCCATTACGAACAAAGATACGTTTGTTGGCTTAGATTTGGCTGACAATGAAGTTGGATTTGAAGCCAAGCCCTACGCCAAATGTTTTCAACGCGCAAAAAAAGCTGGATTAAATATCACGGTTCATGCTGGTGAAGCTTCAGAGCTTAACTCAGAAGAAAACGTTATGGTTTCAATTCAGGATTTGGGCGCTCAAAGGATCGGTCACGGCATTCAAATCATTAGAAACCCGAAAATTTTAAAATATGTTGTTGATCATAAAATTGTTTTAGAAGTTTGCCCAAAAAGTAATTGGTTAACTTCTGCAGTGACTGATCTTTCAAAACATCCAATCAACCGTCTGATCGAACAAGGTGTATTGGTTACAGTGAATAGTGATGATCCAGGTATTTTTGAATCCAGTCTTTTGGTAGAATATGGAATTTTAGAAAAACATTTGGAATGGTCAAAAGAAAATTTTGTGAAAGCGAATCAAATCGCGGCTGAAAATAGCTTCATACCGAAAGCAAAAAGACAAAAAGTTTGGCCGACCTTATTGAATTCATAAACCGTTTAACTTTTTGTGGTTTTTCATCAAAGAATTTGAGGAGTTTTAAAATTGGAACCTACTTACACTCAAGATAGTGCATCGAAAAACTTGAAAACTCATATAAAAAATAGTTTAAATGGAATTAATAATTCAGGACTTTTTAGCGAAAGCTCGATAGAGGGTCAAAACGGACAGTTACACGCAAAAAATGGATATGAAATGATGTTAGCTGATAAAAAACAAACCCACATGGCTAGAAAGTTATGGCATATGGGTGGCGTTGGTATTGTTTTATGGCTTTATCACGTTTTGCCTTACACAGTGGCTTTAGGACTCATCAGTGTGGCTTCGATATTGATTATAGGATTAGATTTTTTACGTTTATACAGCCCTACTTTTAAAAATATCATCACCAAGTTTTTTGGTCTTTTTTTACGAAAAGAAGAGTTAGACAAACCAACGGGCTTAAGTTTTATGTGTGTGGGTTTTTGGCTTTTGATTTTATTATTCGATCGTCAGGTGGCCATATTAACTATGGGTTTCGTTATGCTTGGTGACCCGATCGCAGCTTAC
>JANODG010000123.1:0-29374 GCA_031412575.1 Bdellovibrionales bacterium | reverse complement strand
CCTTACCAATGAACAAATTGTTGCCAATGATCCCGCTATGGCTGAGTTAAATAAGATTCTAGGTAAAATTGATAATGCGTCGGAATTTACAATTAATGAAATTAAAAACTTCATCAATACCAAAGAGCAAGAGTCCCTTGCTAATCTTAAAACCGCTGTCGCTGGTGCAAAAGAATCAATAAACAAGAATATTGATCGGATTCAAGGTGACGTAGAAAGCGCTGTCGATAATTCTAATTCTGAAATTCTTGAACTCAGTAAAGACACGAACATAAATGTTAATTACATGGCCGAAAGAATGCGGCAGCAAGAATTTCAGGAAGAACTTTTAAAAGTTAACAATTATGAAAAAATTGATGATTTAATTGCACAAGGTCAAAACTGTGTGTCCATTAGCGCAAATGATCGCTGCGCGCTTCTTAAGTCTGAAACAAATCAAAAGATGATGAAAGACCTTCGGGATGTGAATTTTCAAAAAGACATTCATGATGTTGCAGTTGGTTCAATGGTTATGTTTGAAACTATGGCTAAGGTTTTTGGTGATGAAGATCTTGCTCAAGATATTTCTAAAGCTAGATTCGCGGTGGATACAGCTTATAAGATTTCTGAAACAATTGGTAAAATGGGCTCGCAGTCCATGATCGGTATGGCTGCAAGTATGACCAATGTGGTCAGTATGGCATTTACAGTTGCAGGTATGTTTGGAAGCAGCGGTGGTGACGGAGACGCGCTTGCACAAATTTCCTTACAGATACAACAACTGCGAAAAGAAATGCACGAACGATTCGACGCCATTGAAACTCAGCTCACAGAAATGAGTCTTGGCCTTAACCTAAAATTGGATAATACCAACGGAAATGTTATCGTAGTTCTTGATAATCAAGAGCAAATTTACAATCTTCAGAAAGACACTCTACTTGCTATCGCAAACTTAACCACTGTTCAGTCGAATCAAAATATTAGTGGAATTATTACTGATTTAAGGCAAAAGTTATCCTTAGTTTTAAAGAATAATGATCCAGAATACATTCGCGAGCCGATTTCAGATTCGACCTCGTCTTATTGGAATCATATAACTTTCGTAGACAAATTAAAACTTGAGTGGCAGAAAAAACAATCATTCACACTTAATTCAGAAGAGCTGATCAACGTGGTAGCTCAAGTCAATACAGGATTACCGCAAGAAAATTTCGCGATTTTTAGTTTAATGGATTACCTAGTAAACACGAATCTAATTGATGGAAGCCTAAGGGGACATTGTTCAAATGTAAATTTTAACGATGTTTATTTGTTTAATGTTTTAAGTTCGGCGATGGTTCCAATATTAAGGGCAAATTATGGAACTTCCGAAATTCAATTCAGTAAGAACAATAAATATTTAGATTATCTTCACCGCAATAATTTAAATGCCACTGAAAATATAAGACTTCTTAAAGAGCCATTAGAAAAAATAAATTCAGTGGTTTACGATAGCGATAAGTGTTTGAACTCTTATGCAAATGTAGATGGAAAAACATCAAATTTAATATCCTATTTAATAGCAGCCTACAAAAAATTAATAAATGATGAATTCAAGAGAGTGCTTGATAACACTTCTTACAATAAGCATATGAGAGATTTGTTATTGGCTATTCAAGATGTAAATCAAGGATACTTTGGCAGTAAGAAATTGGATAAATCATTTGTATCCATTGATTCAGACAATATTCAATATAGACAAAGTATCACCCTAAAGAACGTAGACATTAAAAAAAGTTTTGAAGATAACTTGATTATGGCCGGGGATAAATTTTATGATATTTATAAAGACGTCACGATGTGTGACAATTTAAAAGAAGAAAAATACCCTCAATATCCGAAGTTAAAATTAAATCGAACCTTTTTCGACCAGGTATTTACAAATCCGAAAATGAAGCTCGCTATTTTGATGGGTCTTAATTTAGAACCCGATATTTGTTATGGATTTGGTTCCGGTGGACTCAACGGGACTCACAAAGCTTACACCTCTGCGGCTCTTTTAAGATTGCATGTGCGTTTTACTTCGGAGCAAACTTATGAAATCCCTATTTTCCTGCCAGTGGATCAAACTGTTTGGAATGATTACATTACGAACAATGAATCAGAAATCAGCGATTACATGCGACAGCCACCTGAACATAACGGCGTTCCTTTTGCCGAACCCGAATACATGGAATGGACTGAAACCGGGGTGGATTTTAATTCAGTAATTAGTTACTTAGAACAAAAACTTCCTACCGCAGAATTTGAATGTGCCAAACTTAACGATTCATTTAATACCTGCTGGGTTAAAGGATATAAACCAAATAGCGATTCTGTTTTTAATTTATTAACTGTTCGATATCTCGGAAAACCACAACCACATAAATATTTGCCACTCTATAGTTCTACTCCGGAATATTTAACTGCAGAAAACGGTCTTAAGGCTGAAAACTTAGAGATTGTTTTTAAAACGATGCAGCTGGATATGCAGAATTGTCTTCGAAAAACATTATTGGGCTCATCTGTTTGCCGTTTCGGGGATTACCTCAGTGCGGATAGCATAAAGAATAAAGTTCAATTTGAGCCTGCAAATCGATTAAATACAATACTAAGAATGATAACACCTTTAATTGTTGGTTTTAAGGATGGGGTCAGTGCCGAAGAAAGGCGAGATTATTTTATTAAGCTTGATGAAGCTCTCGTTTCTCCAGAAGAGCTTCTGATTCAACTTGCGACTCAAGGCGGGGATCAAATTTCCAAGCTGTTAGTTGAACTTGAATTGTTATCAGAAAAGTTAGACCACATCGAAGTTTTATCTAACTCGCATGTCAACATAAGCTCAAAAAAGTTTGTTGAAACAAACGCGTACAACGCCATAAATTACTACACTAAGTTAACCGAAGAAGTTTTCAAAGAAAAGACACAGACCAAATAGAATTTCGAACTCAACTTTGGAAAAATTAAATCATATAAAGAATTTTATGTGATTTAATTTTAGACTTTGATGATTAAATTTTGATTTCAAAAACTAAATGGCCCCATTGGTTTTTAAGAATCAATGGCTTTTGAGCCCGTAGAAATTTGGACTCAGTGGTTTTATGGTTTTCAAATTTTTTGGATTGGCTACCGGCAATCACCATATTAAATTTCGAAAGATATTTTATCCTTTCCTTCGTCAGAAATTTTGGTTGTCCGTGATTGGGTAGAAGTAAACTTAACTTAGGTTCATGAACAAAAATTTCATTTATTTTGGTATATTTTGTTCTCAATTTGTTTTTGATTTCGAGTTGCTTTTTTAATTTAAAATTTTCAGACACTACATCTAAATAAAATTCAAAATTATATCTTTCGTTAAGCCTAATATTCTTTGATGTTTCTTCGGTTTTTAGAAAATCTAAAATCGTAGTTATACTGAAGGTCGATTCTTTAAGATCTTCAATTTGGGGCTTAGATGTCTCTGCGCTAAAATTGAAAGTTTGATCAAGAAGATCTTTATCTAAGTGGCCAAAAGTGACGATCAAATGATTTTTAGAAATTTGGTGTGCCATTAACAACTTAGAGTACCTGACGTCGATGATTTTAGTATTTAATTGTTTTAGTGCTGTCAGATATGAGGTGTGGAATTTGTCGTTGTGCAGAAAAAAATAAAGATTCGTTTTGTTCTGACAAAGTTCGAAAATAATTTGAATTGGGTATTTTAGCGTTCCACCGGGATCCGTATGAAGACAAAAGTTATCCGCTACTAAGGTTTGATACTGACTATAGCCAGTATTCCAAATTATTAATTTTCGAAAAGAATTTCCTGTGGCAAGCTCTTTAGTCCAAAGCGTTAAGCTGAAAAAGTAAAACAAGATTAAATTAAACTTCATGATTTTTATTCACTGACCTTAGTGAGTTTAATTTTAGATGGCGTTTTATTTTCTTCGTCTTTAAATTCTGAAAGTAAAGCGTAAGAATTAAAAATATTATTCCGTACAGATATTTATAGATTTTAAAGTTTGAATAGCTCGTGGATATTATATTTTGATTCGGATTAGTAATATATTTTAAGAAATGGATTGTAAGAATGTAAAAGTGATCGCCAACTAAATAATATTTTTCTGAAAATAAATAAACCATTGAATTCCATATATATAAAGTTGAAAGCCAAGGTGTGATGAAGACATTTACAAATATTGATGTCAGTGTTGGCCACGTGAAATCGAAAATGAAAGGTAATAATCCAAAATAAAATCCAATAGAAAGCAATGTGATATTTTTCGTAAATAAGCTTAAGCACAAGCTGGCACATAGACTAAGCCAAAATGAAAGTGAAAAAATATTTGCAGGAAATAAACTGACGTAAAAAAACGAAGAAATTAGAGTGATATTTATATCAGACCATCCCATAGATCTTTTTTTACTTTCATTCGTAAGAATGTACTGGCAGTAACTTCGCGTGACTGGACAGTTGAAGTTCGAACACAAAATAAATACACTTAGAAGAAAATAGACGGGAAGCTTGGACTTCGTAAAATGAATAAGTACTTTTTGTAGTCCTTTTTGCAAGATAATAAGGTGGGCTCCGGAGGCCACGAGTAAATGGATTAGCCCTAAGTTTTTAAAAAGATCGAAAACGGATTGTTCGCTTTCGGTGCCCAAAGGGGATTGATCGTACGAACAGATTATTTTTTTGTGTAAGTTATCAAACTGACTTTTGCCTTCGATGGTCTCAACACAATATTTTTGAAATACAAATCCGAAGCCATCGACACCATGAACTCTGTGCGAGAATAAATGCCAAATGAAAAAGCAGCAGACGAAAAAATAAAATTTATAATTTGTTTGTCGTTTTAAAGGCACACATTGTTCATGCAAAATAATTTTAAACGCTAAAACCTAGGGCTGGGTGTTTACCTAATCTCTGTCCGTAGTGTGGTCTAGTTTAAGACTTCGAACTTCTGACAAGATCTATGACAGATTCTTAAATTGCAAAAAATTTTAGAGTCTTTTTATTTGAAATTATACAGTAATTTCATATATTTAACATATATGTTAATATTTAAGCAAACTGCTAAAATCCGCTACTAAAGTCTGGAGGAAGTAGTTTTTATGAGCTTAAATCACATTTTATGTGGATAACTTTTTTTATAAGCATTTTGCTTTCAAAGATGATTAATGGATAGAATATAAGTTATGAGAATAGTTTCGTTTTTTTCATTTTTGATTCTTTCAAGCTCTTTATCTTATGCACAATCTTCAAACATGCAGGAGTCCAATTCCTTTGATCAAGCTTACAGTGAATATTGGTCAAAGCCGGTTGAGAATTGGGAAAAGATCGCGAGCACTAAGCAGACAGAGGTTTATACGGTTCAAAGAAAGGATACTCTTTCGGAACTGAGCCAGGTCTTTTTCGGAACGCCTTACTATTGGCCTAAAATTTGGTCACTAAATTCTTATATAGGAAACCCACATTTGATTTATCCCGGCAACAGAATTGGCTTTTATGTAGGCAGTGTTGAAGGAGCTGCCCCACAGGTATTTCTTGGCGGTGAAGCGCCAAAAAAACCGGAAAATACAATTTATGCTTTAGATAATCCGGAAATGTTAATTCCTCCAGAGCCTTCTGAAAGACCCTTACTAAATAAAATTCCAAAAAGCTTTCCTGAATGGCAAATTCCATCAGGAGACGGATTCTTAAATTCTGATCAAGTCGAACGACAGTTTTCCAAGTTAGATGGGAATATTATGACTTTTGATCTGACGTCTTTTCTACATCAAGGTGAAATAAAATCTTATGGTGAAATTAAAGGATTTCTAAATGTTGATGTATTGTCGGCATCTTCATTCGACGAAGTTTACATTCAAAGATATGAGCCTCTACCAATTGGTAGCACTTATACTTTGGTTATTCCCAGAAAAAATGTGAAGTCGCCCAAAGGCACTAAACTAAAAGACGTTTTTATTTATGAATATATTGGTGAAGTACAAATTACCGAAGACAATAAAAATAATAGCGGTTTAGTGGCCGGACGAATCACGCGTGCCCTAGATTTGGTGGATAAAGGTGCTTTATTGATTGAGGGCAAAGTGCCTCAGTACGATTTACGATATAATCCCGAAGAGATAAAATCGGTTGATGCAAAAATATTAAGAGGAAGTGAAATTTTTGGACATAACATTTTGGGAGTAGGTCAAACCGTATTTTTATCCCAAGGGGAAAAGGACGGACTTGTGCCTGGCACACTTATACAAATTAAGCAAAATCGTGAAGAAAGAAATCCAGAGCAAGAACTATTAAGTATTATTAATAAAATCGGTGTCATTAAAATTGTATTGTCCGAGACCGATGTTTCTACGGGAATTGTTGTCTCAAGTCGTGATTTTATGATTCCTGGTGATAAAACAATTAAGTGAATTCAAACTTAGAAAATTACACTTACAAACCACTTTTTAAATTAAAGTTATTTCTTTATATTTTAAAGGAACTGCTTTCTCCTTTTATTTTAAGTCTTTTTATTTTTTTACTCACCATTCTTATGGTGCAAATGTTTAGATTTACAGATGTGATGTTGATTTACGGAAGTGACCTGCAGTCATTATTTGCACTTCTAAAAAGTTTACTGATCTCGACCTTTCCAATCATTATTCCTTTATCTTTTTTATCGGCAATTCTTTTGGGCTACGGACGCATGAGCCAAGATTCTGAATTAGTGGCGTTTTCGGCCTTAGGGTATCCAAGGCGCGCCCTGCTGTTACCATCATATTTGTTATGTTTGTTTTGCACTTTTTTATGTTTTTATTGTGTTACAGATCTGGGACCACAGGGCATTAAAATTAGTAAAATTTTATCTTCACGAATTGCCAGTGAAACCTTAGCTGCGAATTTAAAACCAGGGGTGTTTTTAAGTTTAGGTGGTATGACGGTTTACGTAGAGGGTCTGAATAAAAAAACTCAGCAGTTCACAAACTTTTTTGTTTTGGATCAACGAACAGAAAATTCTGCGGTTATTTTATCTAATTCTGGTCAAGTGGTGAGTGAAAATAACAGTTCCTCATTCCTAAATATGAAGAATGGACAAGTTCATTTTAATCCTAAAGAAGTTAACCATGCTGTAATTGATTTCGAAGAGTACAATTTTGTGACGGATGCGGAATCAAAAAAAAATTCAAAGCTTCCTTTAAAAGCCTTAAGTAATGACGAAATATTCAAGATTAAAAAAGCAGGCAAATTTAAATTCGAGCACGATCTAGAAATACACAAAAGATATCAGCTGTCCTTAGTTTGCATTGTTTTTCTTGTTTTAGGATTGGCGTTTGGATTTAATATTTTTCAACGTGTGTCTAGATCTGAAGGGCTAGGAGTTTGCATCTTTTTTGCTATGGCCTATTGGATTTTATATTTTATTTTTGAATCTTTAGCTGCCAACGCAGAAATGATTTTTTATGTTTATGTCCCAAATCTTACATTTTTGATTTTAGGTTTATTTTGGATGTATTTCAAAAATGACTCATTTAAGATCCATAAGCTAGATACAAATTAACCAAAGCTAAAATTTTATTTAAGACCATTTAAATCTTTTTGAAGTTTAAGAACACTTCTAAGTCTTGATGGTCGCGGACAAGACAGGCTCCTTCGTGTAAAAGCTTTAAGGAGCCCGAGTACGATTGATCGGTCGGGAACGATGGTACAGCTGCAATGTCTAAATTTAACTCTTGGGCATATTGCGCTGTTTTGTAAGTCCCACTTCGAATTTCAGCTTCGAGTATAAGTATTTTATGAGTTAAAGCGGCGATGATCCAATTTCTATTGGCAAAATTTTGCTTTCTCATCGGTGCATCGGGCAAGTACGTGCTCATAAAAATCGCTCCCGAGCTCAAAAGGGAATCTGAATCTTTTTGAAGTGAAGATGGGTACAAATTACTTAGCCCTGATGGAATTACATAAATGGTAGGGCATTGATTTAGTAAAGCCAGCTGATGGGCTTTAGTGTCTACTCCGCGAGCGCCGCCACTAATGACAGTCGGTTTGTGTTTTTTAAGTATGGGGCTAACATGATCTTCCATCCACTTTAAAGTGTAGGGTTTGGCTTCACGACGACCAACAATAGCTAGGTTATTCGTCGATTCAACAAATTCGCCGATCACAAAAAAATGAGGAGGTGGATTCGGGAGTTTAAATAAAGATTTTGGGTAGTTCTTATGATCAAGACTAATAAGCTTAATTTTTTTCCGATGATTTAAACTTTCGATGTCTTCCTTGGCTTTTTGAATTTCTGTCTTAAGCCAAGGTTTTGAGTAAAAATTTTTAAGAAAATCAACTTTAGTTTGATTCGATGGGAAGACCGAAAAAGACTCTGTTGTTAAACTCTTATGAAGCATAAGAAGTTCGTGAGTTTTCAAGTGAAACTGATGTTTTTGTGCAATTAAGGACAATTCGGCAAATTCAATCATTTATTGAACTTTGCAAATGGATAAAAAGCCTAGTTAATACAAAGGTTTAATTCAGGTTCGAATTTCGGATTAAAATTAATTATTTTTTTATCCTTTACAAATTGAATTTCCGACACAAAATACTAGAATACATTTCAAAGAACATAGTGTTTTTAAATGCATGAATTTAAAATTAAATAATCTTTATTCAAGGAGATAAAATGTCAGCCACGACGAAACTAACAGATAGCACTTTTGAACAGGAAGTATTGAATGCCAAAGGAACTGTGTTGGTTGATTTTTGGGCCGAGTGGTGTGGACCATGTCGCGCATTAGGGCCTAAGCTTGAAGAGATCGCCGAAGAAATGGGCGAGAAAGTCAAAATCATGAAACTTAACGTTGATGAAAATAGAGAGAGCGCTGCCAAATTCGGTGTTCGTTCAATCCCCATGATGGTTCTTTTCAAAGACGGTCAAGTCGTCGAGCAAATGATCGGTAACCTTCCAAAAGAAGACATCCAGTCCAAAATTAATCCCCACATCTAAAAAAGTTCCCCAAAAGGTGCCAGGTTCCGAATGCTGGACTCACTAAGTCAAATCTGCAGGAACTAGTTTTTCCCAAAAGGTACCAAATTCTGAAAAAGAACCTGGCACCTATTGGAAGAGGCTTCGGTTGTAAGCGACGCTTGAGATTATACCGAGAGATGCCATGGTGGTCAGGAGCGAAGATCCTCCGTAGGAAATCAGCGGAAGCGGAACTCCGACGATGGGAAGTAAGCCCATGACCATTCCGATGTTAATGAAAAAGTGCCAGAATAAGATTGAAAGAAGACCAACGGCGACTATGCAGGCGTAGGGGTCCTTCGTACTTTGAGCTATTCGAATCCCTATGATGAACAGCACTCCGAAAAGCATGATGGTTGTGATACTTCCCACAAAGCCATGTTCTTCACTTAAAACACTAAAAATAAAGTCAGTGTGACGTTCAGGTAAGAATTCAAGTTGAGATTGTGTTCCTTTCTTAAAACCTTTTCCAAAAATTTGCCCACTTCCAACGGCGATTTTAGATTGAATCGAATTATATCCAGCGCCGCGAGGATCTCGACCTGGAGATATGAATGTTAAAACACGACTGCGTTGATACTGTTTAAGACCAAACTTCCAAACAATCGGAAGAGTGATTGCCAATGCAACTATTGCAGTTATCAACACACTTTTCTTGATCTTTACAAAAAAGATAATTGTTCCAACAACCGCGATATACAAAAGCGATGTCCCTAGATCGGGTTGTACAACAGTAATGGCGAACGGAACTAAAGTAATAATTAGCGGATAGATAAGTTCTTTGATACCCATGCCTTCAGGACGAATACGTTCCGTTAGGATTTTAGCTACAACTAATATTAAGGCCACTTTCATAGTCTCTGAAGGTTGAAATCTAAAAAATCCTAAATCAATCCAACGTTGAGCGCCTAAGGAAGTTCGACCTACAAATAAAACAGCCACCAGAAATAGTAAATTGGCAAAATAAATATAAGTCGCCCAACTTTTGATGATGTTATAATTTATAAATGTTAAAATTAAAAAAACAGACCAACCCATCGTCAGCCAAATTATTTGAGAAAAAAACAATCGGCTTAAACCTACGGTGTTCACTCCGTGGGACGCGCTGTAAAGGTTTAATAGTCCAACCAGGTTTAAAGATAAAATGATCAGAGCAAAGTTAAAATCAAATTTTTTATTTTCTGAGTTTCCTGAAATATCCATCATAAACCTACAATTTTATCGTCAGAGTTTTTAAATTTTTCGGGGTGATATTTTCGCATGTAAGCTTCAATCACATCCCGAGCTAAGGGCGCCGCCCCACCACTTCCAGAGCAAGCATGCATTGTCAAAACCGCGACTGTGATCTCGGGAACATCGGATGGCGCATATCCTACGAACCATCCGTGGTGACGATCTTCTACAGGTCGGCTCAAACACGACTTATAAATTTCACTTTCATTAAAAGCTCTCACCTGTGCAGTTCCTGTTTTACCCGCTATCTGCACATTAGGAATTGTGTATCGACGAGCAGTTCCCCGAGGACCATTAGAAACTAAATGCAGACCTTTTTTAATAGCGGCAAAAGACTCTGGAGAAATTTTAAAACCTTCAGAATTTTCTTTCGAAAGATCTCGTACCATTTGAGGTTTATATTCTTTCAAAACAATTTTTTGGTTACTACCTTTTAAAACTTTTTTAACAATTAATGGCTGGTAAAGTTCGCCTTCATTACCTATTGCTAAATAAGCCATAGCCATTTGAAGAGGCGTTACGTTGATAAATCCTTGACCCACAGCTTGGCTTAAATCTTCACCTTTTTGCCAAACTTCTTTTCTGTATTTTAGCTTCCAAGCCTCGTCAGGAATTAAGCCAGAAATTTCATCGTCAATACCAACCCCAGTGGCTGTGCCCAGTCCAAATGCTCTGGCATATTTGGCCATCTTTTCAATTCCAAGCTCCATGGCAATCTTGTAAAAGAAAACGTTACTTGAAGTTTCTAAAGCGGTAGAGATGTTAACAAGTCCGTGGCCATCTTTAGTGTGATTGTGATATCTTTTTCTTCCTAAAGTGAAATATCCGGGTGAGTCTAAAAGTTTCGTTGGTGTAATCACATTGTTTTCTAAAGCTGCAAATCCGACAAAAGGTTTAAACGTTGAGCCTGGTGAAAAGTTATCTTGAATCACTTTATTTCTAAGAGGCTTGAACGGATTTTTCATTAAGACATTCCAATTTTCATTTGAAATTCCATAAAGAAATTGATTCGAGTCAAAAGAAGGTTCGCTAACCCACGCTAAGACTTCCCCTTTGTTGTTTAAGACAACCATAGCGCCCATTCTTGGTCCAATAAGGTCCTCGCGCTGAAATGCTTTTGTTGCAGCCTCTTGAATATCTAAATCAATGGTCAGCATCACATGATCCCCAGACTGTGGGGGAATCGGATCTAAATTCGAACTCTCTAGAATGTTATCTTCGATGTCGGTCACACGACCGTGGGCATCCACTTGCACATACGTCAGACCATCTTTTCCACGTATTTGATTGTCCCAACGTTTTTCAATTCCTTTTTTACCGATCATGTCACCTGGTTGGAGTTGTTTGTCGATAACGTCCTGGTTTGAAAGTTGATTTTTTGAAACTTGGGAGACATAGCCGTAAAGCTGTGACCCGCTATAACCATAGGGATAAGATCTAAAAATAAATTCCTCGATATTTATCAATGGGTGTTCAATTCTTAAAAGTTTTAAAGCATAAGCTTGATCGATGGTTAGATTATCCGCGATCACCGCAGGAAAGTACCTTCCATTTTGCGTGATACTTTTGTTGATGCGATCATAGATTTGAATCTCTGTAAGTTCTAAAATCACTCCAACTTTTTTGGCGATAATTTCTTTCTCTTGTTTATCCAAACCTTGTAAGTTGACGGTCAGCTGAGACACCAAACTGTTATCCACAAGGACTCGGCCTTCACGGTCTAAGATATATCCTCGCGGAGAAATAATTTTTTTTTGTTTCACTCGGTTTTTAACAGAGATGACTTTAAGCACATCTCCTTGAATGATTTGTAAATGCCAAAGTCTCACGCATAAGACGAAAAAAAAGAGAGAGAGAAAGGCATACAAGATTAAAAATCGTGAGGACAGATTCATGATCTGCGTTTCTGAGTCGTAAATTATATTTTCATTTTTCATAATGCAGTCACACTTTATAAATTATTTTAATGTTCAATAAATAACTCTTATAAATATTAAATCACGCAAAAAATTATCTATTCAAATTCAGTTCATTAATCTTTAAAGCCTTGTCGATTCTGCGACAGGTATAAAATAGCACAATCGACATTAGACTGATCATAAAGGGTTGATAAAACCACTGGTAATATTCTGGTCTTATAATTGTCGGCGTGTTCTTCGAAGTGATCGATAAAAAGAAATGCAGCACTGGAAATAAAAAACCAATACATAAAGACACTAAAAAATAAAAAGAAAACTCTGGCCAAAAAAAACGCTGTTTAAAAAACTGAATGATAATGAACAAAATCATTAAAATAGCCAAACAAAGCCCAAAAGGCATCACCGTAAAACCTGTGATCACAATCGAAGTTAAGTACACAAAAAACACACTAAACCAAAACCCTTGATATAAAATAATAAATGCAAAGGGCAAAAGCCAAAGTTGAGGCTCCGGAAGATTAAACGCCGGCCAAACAACCCCTTGAATTGCGATACATACGGAAACCACCAAGCCGTAAACGAAGAAGTAAATCATATAAAGAACTGGTTGTGATTGCATAGTTTTTAAGTGTCCTTGTTAAAGTTTTTAATCACAAGCACGCGCTCAAGCTTGTTTAAACTTTGTAGTGGTTTAACAATAATTTTTTTGCTGATATTAAAAGCGTCGTTTTTTGCACTTTCCACAATACCGATAGGCAAACCTTTTGGAAACATTCGACCAAAAGGACTTGTGACAATCAAATCGCCTTTTAAAACGTCATCCGAGCGACGAAAGTTTTTAAGTCTTAAACTATATCCAGTGCGTCCTTCTAATAAACCCCTAAATCTAGATCTTTGAGTCATAGCGTCGACAACCGCGTACCTGTCTGTGATTAGTAGAGCGGTACTTGTTCGACTTAAGGTTTGAATAATGTAGCCTACAACATGTCCCGATTCACTGAGCAGACCCATTTCTTTTTCTATTCCGTGGTTAGAGCCTTTGTTGATAATGACCGATCTCATATCAGGTAAAGCGTCAAAACTTAACACCTCTGCAAGCTCTAGTTTGTAAGGACTGTCTTGGATTAGCGACAATGCTTTTCTGAGGTTCTGATTTTCTAATCTTAAGGATTCAAAAGTCGCAATCCTAGCCTTTTGTAGGGCAAGTTGCTTTCGAAATTCATCATGTTGTTTTTTTATGCTGATCAAGTCTACATATTCGTCCACCGTGCCTACGGTGCTTGTTGTAAGGCTGTAGAAAGCTCGAATAAGCATGTGTGCGGATGCTGTGAACGGCCTGTGCGCCACTTGCCAGCGGTTTTCCTCGAGGTTGTAAGTCATAAGTGGTATGACCACAATCAGTAAAAAGCCAAAAAATCTTCTGATGTCAAAGTTCGTATACACTTTTTATATTTTCCCCGCACAGCTCCATGATTTATATTATTATAGTGCGAAATATTTATTAAAATCAAAAAATAAGGCATGATTTAAAAAAATTAAAAAAAGGGAAATAAAAATGCAAAACAGCTTCTTTCAAAGATTAAGACGACCAGGTTCAAATCGCAGTCCATTCTTTTACATTTTCTCGGCACTTATTTTTGGGATGATCATCATCACATTTATATTTATGTCACCAAATGGTGGAAGCAATTTATCGGGCAGTCCGACAGCAGCGACAGTCGGAGGGCGGGTTATACCGATTTTAGTGCTTCAACAAAGAGCGCAGCAGATTGAAGAACAAAACAGAATGTTCATGCCTGAAGTCAGTGAACAGTTTCGTCAGTTTTTTCAGTCTCAAGCTTTAAATGACCTGATCAATGCTGAGTTGTTAACAGAGATCGAATCCAAAGAAGAACTTTATGTCGCAGACTCCCTTCTTGCAAAAACAATTATGGATATTCCAGAATTTCAAGAAAAAGGTCAGTTTAAACGCGATATGTATGAAAGTTACCTTTTAAACTCGGGATCCAGTGCGAATTCGTTAGAAGAAAGAATTAAAAAAGATCTTCGAATTGGTATCGTTCGTGAGTTGTTTAACGAGGCATTTTTGACGACAAATGTTGAGAAAGAAATCTTAGGTCAAATTAGTGACTTTGACATCAAGATGGAATTTGTGGACGTTTCAGAATCTGCACTTAATTTAGCGTCTGAAAAAATCCAAGTATCTGACGACGAAATAAAACAGGCTTTAGTAGATGCCGAGTTTACAAAAAAAGCTAAAGCTGAATATGACAAAACTGCTTTTAAATACAAGGCTAAAGACAAAGTTAAAGCGAAATGGATTATAACTTTAGCCACTGATATGTCTCCTGAAAGTTTTGATAAAGCCAAAGCTAAGATGGAAAAAATTGATTTAAACGCAAAGAACTTCTCTGAAATGGCGAAACTTCATTCTGAAGATCCAACAGCTTCCCAAGGTGGGGACTTAGGTTACGTAGAAAAAGGAACTTTTGACGAAGCATGGGACAAAGTGGCTTTCTCTGCCAAGGTAGGCGAGGTTTCCGACTTATTTAAAACAGAACAAGGCTGGGCTAGAGTCTTAGTTGAAGAAAAAAAGCTTGGCACTCAAAGTTCCTTCGACGACGTGAAATTCATGGTTGCTAAAGATCTTTTATCTCAAGAAAAAATGAAGTCTATTGTTTCTGAAATTAAAGCTGTCCTTCCGAAAAACGACGGTTCAATCGATGCTACTTTAGCTAAGTTCGGTCTGAAATGGAAATCAGCCACAGATTTTAAACTCACTGCTGAGCAAATTCCTGGCTTTAGTCAAAATGAAGAATTATTTGAAAAGGTAATCAGTCTTAAGAATGATGGGGATGTTTACCCGGATATCGTATCTGATGAAGGTAAAAGTTTTCTGATTAAGCGTAAGGCTTTTGTTCAAGCCCTTAAGAAAGAAGGAGATGTACAAAACATTTCTGGAAATCGCCAAAATTATTCGCTTGGTAATTGGTTTACGGCGCAAAAAGAAACCGTGAAAATTAAAATTAATCCGACTTTAGAATCGAACAAGAGTTTGTTTTAAAAAGAATATGGCTGAATACAGAATACGGGTCAGTACCCTGAATACGGTTAACAGTATTCTGGGTACTGACCCGTATTCTGTATTCAATTGAAATGGTTAAATTAAAAATCTTGAATTTTTATATCGTATATAATCTTTTTAAATCTTAACAATTTCTTATATCTTAAGCCTATTTTAAAAACGTAAAAAATATTATTTGTTTGTATCATCTTGAGACATAAAAAAGTGAAACTTTTCACTTCGGGCTTAGTTAGGACTAAGATCCTGCCGATCAGTTTACATGCTAAAAAAACTGTGTTTTCTCGGACTTCTAGCTCTGCATTTTCAAGCCTCTGCTCAGGACGAGTTCTTAGATGCTGTTCCAAACGAAGTGATAGTAAAATTTAAAAACAGCCACAATCAATTTACTGTTTTAGGAAAAGTGGCTTCTCAGGCACAAGTGATCAGTAAAAAGTCCTGGCCAGAACTAAATTTACATCATTTTTCAACTAAACCTGGTGATAATTTACAAGACGTTATTTCTAGATTAAAAAATGATCCAAGTGTCGAATTTGCTGAACCTAATTATTATGTCAGAGCTAGCAACGCCGGTTCATTTTCTCAATCATCCGCTAACATGAGAGTGACGCAAGCTTGGACCAAGTTATCAACAGCGCAATCTATTGAAGATTTACCTATTGTGGCAGTTATAGACTCAGGTTTAGATTTAAATCACTCGGTCTACAAAAACACTGACAGAGTTTATGTAAATTCACGCGAGATTCCTGGAAATTTAATTGACGATGATGGAAATGGTTTTGTCGATGATGTTTCGGGATGGAATTTCGTAAATGAAACATCGAACGTTATGGACACTACAGGACATGGAACACATGTTTCTGGAATTGTTCTAGGTTCAACGGAAGATATTGTTCGTTTTGACTCATTAAGAAGTCCACGAATTCAAATTTTGCCACTTAAGTTTTTGAACTCAAACGGAGTAGGAAAAACTTCTGACGCCATCGAAGCTATAAATTACGCAATAACAGTCGGTGTTAAAGTGATTAACAATTCCTGGGGCGGTCCAAGTTACAGTTCAACTTTGCACTCTGTCTTTAACCTTGCCTACAGCAGGGGAATTACTATTGTAGCGGCAGCAGGAAATGAAGCCTCGAATAATGATGTTAAGCCCGTTTATCCAGCGTCACTTGATGTGCCCAGCTTAATCAGTGTAGCTGCATCAACAGATCAAGACAGTTACGCTTCATTTTCGAATTATGGAATTGATAAAGTTCACGTTTTTGCCCCTGGGGTTGGAATTTATAGTACGATTCCTTCAAACTCCTATGGACTTTCTACGGGCACCAGTATGTCGGCACCTTTTGTGTCTGGCCTTGCGGCTTTAATTCACGCCGAAGCCCCAAACCTTTCTGGGTATCAAGTCAAACAGATCATCATGAACACCGGGGATGCACGGACATGGTTTAGTTCTTATGTAGAATCCGGTAAACGAATAAATTTTGATAAAGCTATTATAGAAGCTAAAACCTTGGCAAGTGAACCAAGTTACCAACCGAATTACAGCCCCAGTTATTCGCAAGGGTCTAGAAGTATGGCGTCGTCTCAAGACGTGGCAGGTGGCATGGGCTGTGGCCGAGTGACTGCATTATATCAAGATGCTGGCGATAGCATGATCAATAAAAATTCTGAAACTAAATTTAGTTTCTTGTTTTTATTTTTGCCTTTCTTAATGTTAATTTATCGCAAGTTAAGAACTTTGCATTTAAACCAAAGAAGACACGACCGACTTAACGTGGACTATAAAGGACATTTAATCACCGATGCTGGATATATTTACCCAGTGTCTATTAAAGATCTATCTACAGGCGGCGCAGGCGTTCAAATTAGTGATTTTGATCCAAGCATAAAGATCGAAAAGGCAACTTTGGTGATCCTTAATTTTGTACTATCACCTCATAAAAGCCAAAGATTTAAAGGCGAAGTTAAGCGCTCAACAAAAAATGGATTTGTTGGCCTTGAGTTCGAAAAAAATTAATAACCTTAAATGCATCAAAGGTTCGCCGATTGTTAATGTCTAAGGCTTATGATAATTCCATAATCTATGAAAAAAATAATGGTATTGGGTTCTGGAGAATTGGGTAAAGAATTTGTAATTTCATGCCAACGCTTAGGTGTGCAAACTATCGCGGTGGACAAATATCCAGACGCTCCCGCCATGCAAGTGGCTCATAAGTTCGAAGTTGTTGATATGTTAAATCCCATAGCTTTAAAAAAAATAATTGAAAAACATCAACCTGATTTTATTGTTCCTGAGATCGAAGCCCTTGCGACCGAAGTTTTACTAGACTTAGAAAAAGAAGGGTTCAATGTGGTGCCGTCAGCCCGAGCCGCACATATGACTATGAACAGAGATGCCATAAGAAATCTAGCCGCCAACGAATTAAAATTAAAAACTGCAAAATTTCTGTACGCTCATAGCTATGACGAACTTTTAAAAAATGCAAAAATAATTGGATTTCCTGTGGTTATAAAGCCCGTCATGTCTTCATCGGGAAAAGGGCAGTCGGTGGCTAAAACTGATAAAGATATTAAAAAATCCTGGGATTATGCCATCGCTGGTATGCGTGGAAATAAACAAAAATTGATTGTCGAAGAATTTATTAATTTCGAAAGTGAAATTACGCTGCTAACAGTTAAACAGAAAAAGGGTAAAACTTTATTTGTAAAACCTATTGGTCATCGACAAGAGCGTGGGGACTATCAGGAAAGTTGGCTTCCTGCGAAAGTGAATTCTTCCATGTTAAAAAAAGCAGAACAGATGTGCAAAAAAATCACCGACAACTTAGGCGGTGCAGGAATTTTTGGCGTCGAATTTTTTCTTACAAAAGATGATATTTACTTTTCTGAGTTGTCGCCAAGACCACATGATACGGGAATGGTAACTTTGATCAGTCAAAATTTATCGGAATTTGATTTACACGTTAGGGCTATCCTGGGTTTACCAATTCCTGATATTGAATACTTCGGGGTTGCTGCGTCAAGTGTGATTTTATCAAAAATTCAGAGCCAAAATTTTAGCATTACGGGCACAGAAAAGGCCCTAGAGCAACAAAATACAGACATAAGATTGTTTGGTAAGTTAGAAGCTCGGCCTTATCGTCGCATGGGAGTGGCTTTAGCTCGCGGGAAATCTGTGAAGTCGGCGCGTCAGAAAGCGAATAAAGCGGCCAAACTTATACAAATTAAAGGTTGATTGCGCCTTAGTAAATGATCTTCTTCTAATTAATTGTTTAATTATTTTTTATTTAGATATTAGTTCAAGCCTAATTTGTCGTAAGCTCGTCGTTGAAGTTCAATTCCGGCGTCAATATTTCTTCCAATATTTGTTCTAATAAGCCTGTCCGATAAATCTATTGAAGATCTTAAACCTTCTAAAGACCTGCTTCCAACCATAGTATTAATAATTCTAATAACTCGGTCGTATTTGTCTGTGACTTTGGGATTTTCTGTAAGTAACAGGGATCTGGCCAGAAAGTACATGACTCTATAGTCGCGGTATTGCAGGACTGGCGGAATTAATCTTAAAGAATTTAAGGCTTGATCCACGTGGTATAAATTGTTCCCCTCGGGTGAACTAAATTGGGCTACGGCAAGCAGCAAGTTGAAGTAGTAGGGGATATCTTTAGGTGAAGCGACATTGGCTTGAAATCTTAAAAGGCCCTCTAGAATTAAACCTCGGTCGTCTACACTTAATTTTTCTAGAAAGTTTAGATCAGAGTATAGTGCTTCATTCATACTTTCGATAAACAGTCGGTCTTTAGCTCTTAAGTTGGCTAACGAAGTGTCAATTACAAGGGGAGAGTCTAAGGACCCATCTTTCAAAATCAAAAAAGAAACGGTGAAGTCGTTGCCTTTACTTTGAGCTAAAAAAGGCCCGCACTCATTAGCCGAAACTTGGTTGAATAGGCTTGAATAAACAAAAACTGACAACATGATAATCGAACGCAACTTTGACATATTCCTGACATATCAAACATTATACCAAGTTGGAACCCTTTATTTTGACTCGATTGTTTATAAAATAGGCTTGTTAGGGTTGTAAGTGACAGGATTTGTCGATTTTGTTAGAAAACATTGCGCTGTATAAATCACTCGGATTGGCTTTTCGGGGCTGCTGAATTACGTCGGCAACATGAGAGGCTGTACAGCGATTCATGCCGTTGCCCCTACGCACTTCGCTGAAACTTTTCTTGTCTAAGTAAGGCCTACAAGCCCCAGTCGTAGAATGAGTCCGTGCTTGAACTTGTGTCTTGAGTGTCAAAGTCGCCAATTGTAAGTGTGATTGTGTGATTAAGTTCGCCGAAATCATTTCGGCATGTGACAGTATAGTCTCGGTAAGTGTTTGCTACGTAACGGGCACTTGCAGTGTTTATATTTGCGCTCCTAGAACCTGCAGGTAAATTGTTTGTAACACCTGTATTTGAAGTCAAATCACGATCTCTGTTTGTTTCGGATCTTTCCTCAGTTGAGATCAGTCTGTATGTTTGAGAAAGTAAATTTCTAGTTAAGAAATAGTATCCAATATTGTTTGGAAAATCCAAAGCGGTAAAAGTTGAACCGGTTAGTACTCCAAATCCGGGACCAGCTCCACCGAAGCACAAGACTTCAGAAGGATCGGTGCAGTCTGTATCCGCATCCGCGCCGTCAAGTCTAAAGGTTGCTGAATTTGACTTTCGATAAAAATAAGGGGTCGTTATAATCTCAGTGCACGAATCTGTATTGTTAGTCGATACAACAAATTCTAGATCACTGTAATGTAAAATTAACTCTTCAACTTCCACATCACAGGCAAGGTTTGAGGGCACGGCAGCTGTGGCAGGAATTTCACAGGTTTCGATTACAGTTTTAGTGTTGTTACCTTTTAGGTTTCTTCGAACAACTAATTTTAGTTTACCTGTAGTGCTGGAGCTACTGCCAGAACCACCACTTCCGCCGCCAGAACCTCCACCACCCGAGGAAGAGTCATTTGCTGATTCGCCGGAGCATGCGGTGATAAAACTAAGAATTAAAATTATGTAAATGAATTTCATGTTGACCTCAAAATTTTGTAATTGCTTTATAACTTTGTCATAATGCTTATCGGTAAATTGAAATTATTTGCTAAGTGAATTTGTGATTATTCATCAAATCAAAATCTCATTTCGAGACGGCTTCTTCGAATAAGATCGTCTATTTAAAATGGACTTCTTTTATATCGCGCCTGACGAATCGCCTGCTGACCTAGACAAAACTATTAAAAAGTAAAATTAAATTATCAACAAATTGTCTACAATCGTAAAATCCTTGTTAGGGTCAAGACTTTAGTCCTTTGAGCCTTAAGCTTTTTTAAGATTAAATATTTAAGAGAAATATTAAAGTTAATTTAAAAAAAAAAGGGGTAATAAGTGAATTTATTAAATCGAATACTGGTTTTATTTTCAATGATGATTTTAGTAGGTTCATGTGGTGGAGGTGGAACATCAATTTCTACACTTCAAACCACTGATGCATTTGACGAAACTCAATTAGACTTCGATCCAAAAATAGATATTTTATGGGTCGTTGATCCTTCCCGTAGTATGAAGACAGAGATTGAGTCTGTGCAGAACAACATTCAAGAGTTCATATCGGACTTCATCACGAAAGGTTATGACTATCAAATGGGTATCATCACCACAGCAGCCTGGTCCCATGACGCTTTCTTAGCGGATCCAAGTCTTAATATACTTGACGGTGGAGCCGGTGATCCTTTGTTTGCAAGACTTCACCGTGGAGATTGCACGAACTTTGCTGGTGTTGGGACCCAAGACGCCATTTTGTCGCCTAATACAGCCTCTGATATTGGAACTTTTGTAAATAAATTTAAAGTAAATTTTGACGTCTACGGGATCGCGCTTGAGACTTCTGGATGTGGGTTAGATTTTTTTACAAACTACGCTGCAGTGCCCGGAAATATTTTTGCATCTTACTCAGCTGGTGACAGAAGTGAGCTAAGCGTTTACACCAGCGATGAACGCGCTCTTCAGAGCATGCGTACATTTTTAAACGAAGATAAAATTAATAACGCTTCGACATTTGCAAGATCTGACGCTTTTTTAGCTGTTATCATCATCTCTGATGAGTTCGATGGTTCGCGCGACAGTTTAGATCCTTCATTAACGTTTGCCCCTAATCAAGTTGGAAATCCAGTTGCTGGTAACCATACCTCTCAAATGTATTTAGATTTTTTAAAAGATGAAATCAAAGCCGGCGACGCTAGTAAATTTGGTGTTTATTCATTTGTTAATTTAAGCCTTGAAGGCATAAATATTGCCAGAGAAGCTGCTGGGCCTGCTAATACATTTGATATTAATGCAGACCGTGAAACTTATATTCAAAACTTAAATCAAATCCGTGGCCAAATTTTGACCAGTGCGACAGCGTATCCATTAAATCGTGAGCCGATAGCGAGCACGATCCGCATTCAGATTGTTAAACTTAATGGAATTACAATTGATGTGCCTCAATCTACCGGCCCTTCGGTAGAAGGTTGGTTTTACGACGAAAATATTGGTGAGTTCGGGGCGATCACTTTTATTGGTACAACTTTTATTCCTGCTCAAGGGGACGGAATTATTGTCGACTACACTCCAAGATTTTTAACGGGTGCACAAATCAATGATCCTTATCTACTTTTGTCAAATAACCGTATCTTAGAAAACTCTACTGTTGGAACGGTGTTAGGAAATGTCAGTTTAATTAATAAAGTTATTCAACCCACGGACACAGTGCTTTATGAAATTGTAAGTAGTGTCCCATCAGGGGCTTTTCAAATTAATCCGACGACAGGCCAAATCACGGTCGCTAACGCAAGCTTTATAGAAACCGAAGGTTTTAGTGTTCATCAATTAACGGTAAAATTAACTGTTACAAACGTCGAAAGTGCTGTGACAGAATTTGAGCGTGTATTCACCGTTAGTATTTCAGATGTGCCAGATGAAATTCCTTCGGCCAGCAATTTAAATATTGAAATTTCTGAATCTACAGCCTTACCTAATGGAAACATCATCGTAACAGGTAATGTGACGTTTTTCGTGAGCGATCTTGATGCTTCCGAAATTCATACTTATGCGGCAAATAACTTAAATCCTCCAGCTGTGGGCACTTTGGTCTTTAACTCTAATGGTAGTTTTACTTACACTGTTAACCGATCAGCTTTAAACTTAGCTATTGGCGATCCTGATTTTGAACTGACATTTAATTACACAGTAACAGGTACTAATCTTGTACAAGGGGCTTCTACACCAAATCCTTTACCTGCTGTTGATACAGACACAGCGTTGGTGACGATTACAATCACTCCGACAAATAACGTGCCTGAGTATTTAAGTTTAACGAACCCAATCAATAATGGCCAGACAATCACTCCGAACAACGAAGGTGTGGCTTTTGGGTTAATACCTTTATCGGTTGGAGATGTTAGTGTTTCTGGATCCTTCACGGGAAGTGTGGCAAACCTTATTGGCGCGGGTGATGCGAATGTGATTTCTGGAGCTAATGTCGACGGTTATCATGAAGTTGTGATTTCATTTCCTGATAATAAATTATATGAAGTCAGTTGCGTTAGATTATTTAGAGACGGAACTTCGTCTTTAGGAAACGCGATTTATCAAATCCAAACCGGTGGAATGAATCCTATACCAATCACAAGAGAAGTTTTTCCAGTGGGCGTGACGGGAAATTCAAATCGTGCAAAACCTGCAACCGCTCAAGGGGCTTGTGACACTTTGTCTTCGACCTATTTTACAATTTATACTGATAGAGATTATATCGGTGGTAATTTAAGATTGATTCGTCCCTTCGGATCTAAGAATCCTCAGAATCATACAGAGCTAAGGTTGGATCGTATTCAAGTTTATGGTACAGAAGCGAAATTTACAGCAATTGATTTGATGGAACACTTTCAAGATGATGACATCATAGGTGGTGTTAATGGTAACGGGGATACATTAACATTTTATGTGACGGATGCTTTTGGTGAAGGCCCTGCACCAGGATGGGCAAGTATTGTTGGTAATGAACTTAGACTTCTTCCAAGCGCCAGCGTTGATGACACCTTAGGTATTTTAGCAGTGGATGCAAGTGGTGCAGAAGCGTTTGCTACAATTAGAGTGATTGGTAGTGGTGGGGGATCAGTGTCTAACGCTGCTCCAATTTCACTACTTAAATTAGATGATACCAAACGTGGTGGTTTATCGATGCGACGTTGGGGTGGAAACGGTGGAACTCCTGTCCCAGGAACATGTCTTCCTTTAGCCGGTGGTGATGATAATTTAATTGTTCATATTGAAATCGATAATTTTATTGAAAAACCATTTGGAGCAACAGCGTTTTATGACATTTTAGAAACGGTAACAAACCCAGAGCAAGCCATACACAATGGTGATGTTCGAGGTGGTGAAGCTGAAAATGGATGGTGTTCGGCAACAGTGCATGAAGACAATAAATATCCTACAGGCTCTGGAACATTTTGCTCTGGTGTGAATTTTAACAGTGCCGCCAATATTGGAAAAGTGATTCCGTGTTTAAACACAGCAAGATCTTACGGCGAAATATATTCTGGATATTTTGTGCCTGCTATTTCTGGTGTTTATAAATTTAGAACACGAATTGTGGATAATACGGTCTTATTAAGAATTGCTCCAACAGAATATCAAGAGGACACTACAAAAATATTTTTAGCCAACTGGCAAGATGCAAACTTAGAGACTGCCTTAAGAAGCTTAATTAATTTTCCTACAGAAAATTTAAGTGGAACAGAAGCGCAAAATAGTGAGTTTGCAGGTTCAGGCACAGGAACGTCATTAACAAACTACCGAGCGATTCCGTACGACACAAATATTTTTTATGACCTTAACGGAATCCCAAGCGCAGGGAATTATAACGGCAACTACACCAAAGGTTATATATACATGACTCAAGGTAATGTTTACGCTTTTGAAATGCGTTTTGGTGAGGGTGGGGGCGGAGTCTTTTTTGATTTCGAATTCAATAGAAAAGATTTAGATGGATCAACTTGGGATGGTTGGAGAACACTTGATGCTTCGGTTGTAGTTCCCGATCGCGGCTTAACAACGGCGCACACTCCATTCGAAATTCCAGTGGGTGGTGGCAACGCGGTGACCTTGGAAACCAAAGATTTATTCTACGACGCCGAGCTTGATTTGTTAGAATACTCTGCACGTTTAGTAAACGCCGACGGAACAACATTCGGCACAGGTCAAATCGGCGAAATCGGACTAAACATCGGTTTATTAAACGGAACATTAGGTGGTAACCTCAACACGACATACACAAACCTTGCAGTTGAAAATCGCCCGCGTATTGTCTTCCGCGCAACCGAAAGATCTGGTGGTTCAACCGCCGAATCCCTCCCTGTCAAATTCCAATAACCAAAAGGTGCCAGGTTCCGAATGCTGGTCACAGCATGTCAAACTCCAGATGACTTTTCTTATTAGTCATTCTGGAGTTTGCAATTTTAAATTTCGATTTTTTCATAGCATCAGAAATACTTTTCCAATCCGAATCACTTGGCTTTTGATTTAACCAATTTAAAGTTTTAACATAATTTGGAAATAGCAAATTATCTTCCAAAACTGGAAAGTCGGCTTTAGTTTTGCCAAGCTTAAAAGCGAGTGAGCTATATTGATAATCTTCACATCGTGCGGATATGCCGGCATGAACAGGATTGCTGTAAATATATTTATAGGCATGCAAGAAATAATGTTCAGATTCGATCACACAACGAAAGTGTCTTGCACCGTAAGCTTGATTTATTCGTCCGGAATATTCATTGATTTGCCTTGAGGTTTCTTTCATGAAATTCGCCATAATAATATCTAAATCAGCGTTTGGAGTTGTTAACATAAGATGAAAGTGGTTAGGCATAAGAACAAATGAGTGAATTTGTGCTTTAAAAATCCAGTTAACATAAGTCAATTGGATAGACATAATTTTCCATACCTCGTCCAAAGGAATTTGGAATCGCTCTTTATTAATAGATCGTCCGGTGATGTGATAAGGATATTGGGATTGAAAAACAGCTTTGGTTCTTGGCATAAAGCTGTTTTTGCAAATTATAAAAATTAATTGAAAGAAAGTAGATTAACTTTTGGAGCTGTGTGTCCAGCATTCGGAACCTGGCACCTTTTGGGATTACCAGATGCGGATACGTTGGTCTGGGGCGAGATACATTTTGTCGGTGGACTTACAGCTGTAGGCTTCGTAGAAGCTATCGATGTGAATGACTTGTTGATTGATGCGTTCGCTGCCTAAAGCGTGAGGATCAGTCTTAAGTCGTTTCAGTTTCGAAGCATCGGTCTGAACACTGCACCACATTCTTGCGAAGGCGACGAAAAATTTTTGTTTGTCTTCGAGACTTACTTTATCAGGCTCTGGGAAGGCCGCTTTATACGAAAAAGTTAAACCAACGTGGTCACCGATGTTTTCGCCTAATGTAAGTTTGCCGTCGTGACCAATTTTATTGAACTGTTCGATAAACTTATTTCCGCGCAATTTAAAGTTTTTTAAATCTTCCTTGGTAAACCATTGTCTGACTTTACCTTCAAAATCATATTCCGAACCTTTGTCGTCAATGCCGTGTCCAAGTTCATGGCCAACAACCATTCCAATCGCAGCTATGTTTTCGAAGTCAGTCATGTCGGCAGAGAAAAATGGAAATTGTAAAATCCCTTGAGGCAAAACAAACTTATTATCCGAACTCGAATAATAAGCGTTTACGTATAAGGGAGACATTTGCCATTTGTCGACATTCCTAGGTTCTTTCAATTCTGTAAGCATCTGTGAAAAGGAAGTTTTCTTGTACAAGATTAAATTCGAATATGGATTGGTTGAACTGTATTTTTGGATGGGCATAAAATCCCAATCCTTTTCCTTCATTGGTTTTACCAAATGTAATTTAGCAAATTTAATTTTTTGGATGGCCTCTTCTTTTGTATTAGGGCTTAACCAAGAATTTTCTTGAACACCTTGAATTAATGCATATCGAACGGACTCGCTCATAGATATCGCCCGGTCGACGGGAAACTCAGGAAATAAAATATCAATCAATTCATAGTCTAATTCCATACCGAATTGATTCATTACTAGTTTAGTGCAACGTTCTTGCCTTACTGATCTTTCTTTGGGACCGCCTAAATATTTATGGCTGAAGTCAAAATACTTATTAAAAAACTCTGGATAAGCATCATCCATAAACTCGCTCATGGAATGAAAGGCATAAATGCTTTTTAAATTTTCCAAGGGCAAGTTTTTTAAAGCTTCATTTATAAATTTATTAGTCTCTGGGATGACGTCAATGATAACTGTAGATGAGGGAATTTTCGAAAGCATTTGTTCATATTTTAAATTCGGATAAAGTTTTAAAAAATCTTCTCGTTTAATATCTCTTTTTTCTGCGAATCGTCCGCGTATTTCATTAGGCAGCGGGGCTGCGTTCGCCAATTTTGTTTCGAAGTCGATAACCCATTCGGCCCGCTTATCGGGTTGATCCATTCCGACATTTTTAAAAAATTCAATCAAGACAAGTTTAAACTCTTTGATCAATTCTTTATTTTGGTAATAACTGCGCTCGGGCAAAGTACGCATGTCAGAAACAATGTAAGCATCATTTGTTATGGGATTTTCTTTATTTGCTGAATTTCCAAAATACGTAAACGAAGTCAACCCTTCCGCATAACGGCTTTGCGCTAAGTCCACCAGCTCGGCATTTGTTTTTAGACTAGATAAAACTTCATTTTCTTTTTTGATAAATACTAACTCTTCAGCTTTAGAAGACTCTTCGTTCATGCAAGCCTTATACACGTCTTTGAATTGAAGGCTTCTTTCAAATTTAGGTTTAAAAGAATCAATTTTTAAGAAAAAGTTTTTCTTCGCATGAAGAAGTCTTTCCGTGTTGTCCGTGAACGAAAACATCCAGCGTTCTCGGTCCGGGGGAAGTTTAAAATTATTTTCAGTCTCAGAACAAACGTACTTGTGAAAGTCTTCGCAAGCTTTGACAGTCGGACTTAATTTGAACTCTCTTTTTAAAGGAATGGTTGAGCCTTCGTTTAAAGCCTTTGCATCTAGGTTGGAAACTATTGTTTTAAAACATCCTGAAGTTAGAAGTAGCGTTAATATCAACAGATTAAATTTAGACATAAAATCCCCCAAGATTTGAATTGGCTATATCTTGTCACAGAAATTGAATTTAGGCAGAAAAAATCAATCAAAAAAACTAATTTGACGAACCTTGTTTAATAGCCCCAGCCTTTTTCGCTTTCGATTTGCATTTTAATTTGTTTTTCAATTTCTTTACCAGAAATAACAGGACCCTTTCCAACGCCAGGACAAAAAGCTTTAACTTCTTTAGCCCAAGTTTTTGCATTCATCACTTCCGGCCAAAAAGGCCACGTGCGACACTGTGTGGGTCTGGCTTCGTAGACTCCGCAACTTTTGCCTTTTAAAAACATACAATCTGTATTTTTTAGTTCTTCTTTTAAATGCCAAATACCGCCAGTTTTTTTACAGTATTTACGCGTAAAATCACTGGTTCGAATTTTAAAATATTTTGCAAATCTTTGACGATCTTCCAAATTTAAATAAACAAAACCGTATTCACCGTGAGATGTACAACACTGTCCTGATCCTGTGCACGAAAACTGGACACCGTTTCGCCACCACTCTTTGCCTGTAAATTTAAATTCTTTTTCCATAGAAAACTAAGTTTCTATGGATACTAAAAAAATTCAACAAAATTATCATTATTTAAAGAAAGTTATTTGTTGTGTAGTGACGCCAATGACCATTCGATGAAACTTTGAATTTTTGGCGGGACATATTTTTGACCAGGATAGACAAAGTTAAGCATGACTTTGTTCCAACGCCAGTCAGGTAAAATACGTGTAAATTTTCCTGATCCTTCTTCGTTGATGCACAGAAAATCTGGAATTATTCCAATACCAGTTCCAAGGTTTACAAAGTTTTTTACAGTCTCCATATCATCCACTGAGATTTGGGTTGGCAAATCGTCGATAGTTATAGTTTTTCCTGAAGAATTTTGTAAATTTAATTTTTTATCATTCTGTGTGAATAAGATAAGTGGATAGTCTTTCAAATCTTTAATGTTTTTTGGGGATCCGTTTTTTTTAATGAAATCTCTATCCGCCCACAAACTGGCTCCGGATTCTAAAAATTTTCTAGCTATCAGAGAAGAGTCTTTTAATTTTCCAATTCGAATGGCTAAATCCACACCTTCGGATAACAAGTCTAAAGTTTGATTTGTGATGATCATTTCAATTTTCATTTTAGGATATTTTTTAATGTAACTTGTAATAATTGGGGGCAATAAGGAGTGGGCTACATCTACAGTCGTTGTCAGTTTTAAAGTGCCCTCGGGTTCTTTTTTCCCTGTTTCAAGCTCAGCTTGTCCATTAAAAATTTCTTCCATGGCTTTTTCGCAACGTAAATAAAAAACATGCCCTGCATCTGTTACATTTAGTTTTCGTGTGGTTCTTTGAATCAGTGTAACACCTAAGCGTTTTTCAAGCTGTGCGACCTTACCGCTAACCGTAGTCACAGGCATGTTTAATAGCTTAGCCGCCCCAGTAAAGCTCCCTGCTTGAATCACTTTTACGAATACATCAATGCCGTCTAAATTCATGACTTGATTATACGTATATCCGCATAATATTTCCAGTTTTTACCTACTTGTTTGATAGTGCGTGTTAACATTAAGCTTATAGTAACAAGGAGAATTTATGATTTTAAGAAGTACGGTAATGGCAGCAATTGTTTTAGTAGGAACGAGCGTTTTTGCACAAGATAAAATTCCAGCAGGGGTTTACAGCATTGATCCTATGCATTCTAAAGTTGGATTTGAAGTTTCACATTTGGTTGTATCAACTGTGGAAGGTCGATTTAACCAGTTTGAAGGTCAATTAAATATTAACGAAAAAGTTGATAAATCAAAAGTTGATGTTTCTATTGATGTTGCGTCTGTAGATACAGGAACTCCAAAAAGAGATGAGCACTTAAGAAGTGCGGATTTTTTTGATGCTGCAAAAACTCCTAAAATGAAATTCGTAAGTAAGAAAATTACACAAAAT
>JANODG010000122.1:0-5674 GCA_031412575.1 Bdellovibrionales bacterium | reverse complement strand
TCAAAACCTAGAACTCCTAAAATTGATCTGGCCACATACCATGTTGCCTGTGGGTTCCAGCCGTGAGCAATTTTAATAACAACACCTAGGCCGTCTTTAAAGTCAGGGTGATCAATAGCAAGCCCCAGTAACCCGTCGGCGCCTTCTTTGGCAATGACCTTACCATGGCAAGACTTCATGACTGTGGTGTCCAAACGGTTAAAGCCTCCGACCATATCGGGGTCAGTGATAAACGCGTCCCAAATCCAATCTTCATTTTTATGTTGCACTAACCCTGCGTAACATTTCGCAAGTTCGTTAACGGTCATAGCGATGGTTGGAAGACCATCACCGTCTCGGGCAATGCGTTTAGGTTCGTAGTCTTCGCCTAAGTATCTTTTTACTATAGAAAGATACTCTTTAAACATGGGATGGCTGGGTAATGTATAACCAGCCCGATTCCACCCCTTAAGACGACATCCTTTAAGCAAGGCGGCGTGGTGGCCGGAAGAGTTATTAAACCAGCGTCGTGGGCGACGAACCTGTCGTCCAAATTGCACTAAGGGTAAATCCAATGGGGTTTGCATCAACGGCCATTCAGACTCGCTTAAAATGCTTTGTGCAGCTTCAACATGCTGAACGCTACCATTATGCGAGGATACTGAAATTGCTTTTTGTTTGTCGTTCAGGACTTCTAGTTCTTTAGAGAAAACTTTGACATAAAAAGGTTTCATCATGGATCGGCCATAACAAAGTACATTGCCACCAAACGAGTGAATGCACTCATCGCCCGAATACCACGAGATCGCCCCATGAATGGTGTTTTCAGAAACACCATTACGTCTGAAATCAACTAAGGGCACCCAATCCACATCACGACCCGAGGGCAAACCTTCGATTTTTTCGCCTAAAGGACTTTTGGGAAAGCTTTTAAAATCCATACGTTCCTTGCTTAGAAATTATGGATTTACTTATACCAATTAGCTTTAAAAGAGTATTACACTTCGCAGAACGAGCGTTGTAAAATCAAATGATAGTGATAAGGCTTCGGTTGACCGTAGCTATTACACATAATCGAGCTCTGATCGCAGTCTAACGGGTCTGAAGTCCCTTTAGAATAGTCATACTCGTCAAAAAGACCTAAAACGTGGCCAAACTCATGGGCAATCACATATTCGTTCCAATTAAACGACCATTTGTCGAAGTAAGGGCCTCTAGTATTAAATCGAACAAGATTGGCTGAAACCGTTTTTGAAGAACTTCGTGAAGCCAAAAGAAATTCAAATTGATAAATATTTTTGAAAGGATTCACCTGATTCCAAATCTGCGCTGCTTTTCTAAATCGAAGATTCATTACTTTTATTTCAGTTTCGCTATATTCATCCAGATTTTTGAAAAAGACTTTTGCTGTGACAATAAATTTTCCATTTTTAAGTCGTTTGTAATCGTAAGAATATTTACCAGAAATAGGTCCAAAATAACGAATGCGATCAAACACCTTAATCTGAGTGAGTGCTGGATTTCGCTGCTTAATAAATCTTTCTAAATACCCGATTGAATCTGGATACACCCTGCAGCCATTAGAATCTCTATCTAAATTTTCGCTGATCGCTTTACAAATTAACGAATTCTGATTGCATCCGTAAGCATTTTGAATGATCGGTTTTACTGGATCATTTTGTGCAAACGAGATTTGAGAAATAAACCCTAAACAAAATACTAAATAAATTTTAGACATAGACTTAGGTTATGAATACCCTAAGTGATCGTCTATGAAGCTAGATTAAGATCAGGACTTCTGTTTAGTTTATTTGAGTTTTGGCCCAGGCTTGAAAAGATGAATCGATCTCTACACCAACCTGCATAAGTTGGAATTTAATTTCTTTTGACGTTCTATTTCCCGAACAAGGTTCGTATTGTGATTCTGCCAAGTTGCAAAGATTGACCTGATTAATTACATTTTCAACTTCAACCAAATCGTCTTCATCATAACCCGATATGAGTGATTTTTTATCAACCCAATGCTTTCTTGTGTTTAACCAAACTTCTATTCCGTCTTCAGTTTCTAGAACTGCAGCTATAAATTTTGTGTTCCCAAAATCAAGTTCAACTATGCTGTTGGCTTCATAAAAAAAAGTTAACAATAAAAAAGATATCAACGAAATTTTTTTTAACATGTGATTCATTTGACCCCGCTTTTTGAAATGAATTCTCTTTTGGTATTACCAATGCACAATATTTTTCGCAAGATTTTGAGATTATAAATATAAAATATTTTAAAAGTGTCTGAACGCGTCTAGCTTTTTAACTGTAACTTAACCATTTAAGCTGAGGGAATGTCTATTATTGAATTTAAAAATGGTATCGTTCTTAGTCTTTAATGATTGAAATCAAAATACTGATGTTGACCTGAATTGGGTCCTTACATAAAATTTTAGTATGGTTCGTAATCTGGGAATTTCTCTTTTTTTATTTTTCATGTCGTGTTCGGTTTATGCAGCAAGTGACATAATTGAATTCAAAGCTCCACCGAAGAATTTATCTGAAGTGAGTTTGATAGATGCACGAAGTAGAGACGCCTGGCTAGGGGGGCGACTACCTAATTCTATTTATTTGGATTGGGATCACTTTTCACAACCGGGGGCAGGGTCTCGAGGGTCTTTAAGAAAAAATCCACAACTTATTGCAGACGACTTAGCATTAATTGGAATTCATAAGGACCAACCAATTTACATTTATGGCCGTGGGATAAAAGGGAGGGCTGACGAAGGACGTCTTGCGTGGATTTTTTATTGGTTAGGCTTCAAAAAAATATACATTTCAGATTTTAACACGGCTAAAATTTGGAGTGATAAAGCGCTTGAGAAAGGTCCTTACTTTCCAAAATCCACAAAGCCATGGAAAGTGGATTTAAGATCAACAGACATTTTAAGTTTGGCAGATTACAAAAAAATGCGAAAAGAAAGAAAGCCTCTGATCTTGATTGATCTTAGGGGACACGGCCAAAAAGAAAAGCTTCCAGGAATATATACACCGCACGACTTGGCTTTACATTGGACTTTGTTTTTGACTCATCCCCAAATTGCTAAGTCCAGCATAGAGAACCTATTAAAATCAAGGTCATTCGACAAATCATCAACGCCGATTATTCCAATAAGCTTCGCGGGCCTTCGTTCGGCTTACATATATTTAATTCTAAAATCTTGGGGTTATGAATCTTACTTTATTCCTGACGGTTTTTCGATGGAACTTTAAAATTAGCGAACTAAACCCTCTGCAAGAAGTTTACCGATAAAAAAATCAAATTCATTTTGTCGGCGGTAATCCTCAGTAAGCTTAAAATAAGTTGTAATAAATCCGTTTTCGATAATAGCAACTTCAAATGTGATTGCGTCGTATTTTAAAAAAGTATTGCCACGGATTTTTAAGACAATTTGAAAAAAACCATTATTGGTTAAAATAAAATTCTTTGCCATCTTCAGATACTCTTCAGCATTGATAGAGTTGAATTCTTTGGGCCCATGTTTCTTAAAATGTACCCCTAAGCTGTTTTCAGAAACCCAACTTAAATTGTCAGTAAGCTCATGACTTAGGGAAAGCTGTACTTGGAAGAAATTAAGCATCTTATAAAGATTTGCATAACTTCGTCTCATGCCAGGAAACAAACGGCGAAACTGTTTGGGGGGCATAAAATAGAGCTGCTTAATCGCCATCAAACCTTGAAGCCAGAAAGAAAATTCCTTATTTCTTAAGTGGATTTGTAGATCCCGAATGATGATGATTGGATTCACACTTAAAAAAATGAGTTTGTGTGGCAAGCCAATTTTAGTCTTTCTTAAAAACATTTGACTCCCATCCGGTTGATAAAAGCTATCAAGGATGTGGGTCGGATCTTCGAACAGAGCTCGGCTTTTTGAGCCATTAAACAATGCTTCACAATCAAACGAAGCACTTACGAATATAGGAAAAGCTAAGCTTAAAAAAACTAATAGATATATTTTAGACACTTAGATGCATTAGTAAATCTTTAGGATTATGTCCATCAGCTTGATGCTGCGAGAAATACTTACATTCAATATCAATTTTTAAATTTATCGTCGTTCTGAACTTGAGCTGAAGAAGAATTTAAGACATTTCGATTTCCAGTGTAAACATCAGAATCTTCTTCATCAAATTCTAAATCTCCAAAACTTGTTTCGGAAGGGGTCATTCCTACGACTGCGGCTCCAGTGCCGTGCACCGGTTGGTATTCGTAGACTTCGCCAGAGTAGTTGTTGTTTTGCCCTGTGACGGCTGTCCACCACCAAAAGGGTTTAAAGTTCACAACTTTTTTGGTGACGCGCGCTTCGCGGTGAAATTGTCTTGAAAGTTGCGATACGTCTTCTAGTCGACCTTGACTTAAAAATTCAAGCATCTTTAAATTCCATTCATTGTCTTTTAATGAACTGATTTTATCATCTTGATCATCCATTGGCTCAAGACGATAGCGGTTTGATAAAGATGAGATCACAAGAACAACTACTTTTTTCCCTGACTCTTCGATTGTTTTTCTAACGGCTTTACCCAACACTTGAGTTTCTTGACGGTCGGAATAAATATTAGCGGACACCACGCAGGTCTTAAATTTATTGTTTGGATTTAAAATTGAATTGGCCACCACTGTACCTGTGTCTACAGGAAATCCATTGTAGTCGGTCAATTTCGTCAGCAAACCTTTTTGATTGCAGTTCACGGATAACTGTTTTGCAAATCCGACATCAGACTTCATTTCATATTTGATCGAACCTAAGCTGTGCCATTCTTCATCAACCAAGGTCCACTGAATGTGTTCACGTGCTTGGATTTGATGCCCAATGATACTTGACCAGTACGTGGAGTAAATCATTATCAGGTCAGGGTTAATCTCTTCGATTTCAGACTTTACTTTATCTAAGGCTGTTTTTAATTTTTTCCACTGGGGTTTTTTGTTGGGTTGCAAAAGTAAATGCGGAAGGCCCGGAACTAAAAAACTTTTTACGATACTCATGGTCGACCACCTGGTTGCATAGTTACTTGAGCAGAGCCTTTGTTATTTTGAAGACTTGAATCATTTCTCCATTCGTTTCTCCATTCAACGACGGCATTGCCTGTGCCAATCACAGTTCCGTATCCATGTACCTCTGCTGGTGTATTTGGAAATCCCATGGCTGATAACATCCACGACAAGCCACCACTTTCGGTTTCGCCAATGGTTTGCTCTGTGAAGTCAGGTAAAAAATCTAGAACAGCTTTTGAATCCCCTTGCTTCATTAAATCAATGATTTTCATATCCCAAATATATTGTGAATGATTGGTGATGTGTTCTTTGGACATATCTTCTGGCAAATCACTTTCGTTCACAAAATGTCTATGTGATAAAGAATGACTGGCTAAAAGAACAACTTTTTTTCCGCTAGCTTCTACGGCTTCACGAGTGGCTTGTCCAAGGCTAAACATCAACTCTTGGGTCACATCAAAGCTCATGTACGCCGAAGCACCTTGGGACGATATGCCCACGATAGGTTTATCCCATTCAGGGCGAGTTAAGTGACAAGAAACAATCGTGCCGTAGTCCACGCGGAAGTCGGGATTAGTCATCATTTCGGTGATCATACCTTTGGCTTTTGCTTTTTCACAAATTTGCTTTGATAAATCTACATCTACTTTTAGGTCGTAG
>JANODG010000121.1:0-7626 GCA_031412575.1 Bdellovibrionales bacterium | reverse complement strand
TCGATATTTACAACTTAACTAAATATCAAAGAACAAACCAAAACACATGTTTTAACCAAAAACCAATTGTTAAAGTTGGTGATGAAGTTAAACGTAATGACGTTATTGCTGACGGACCATCTGCAGAGTTAGGTGAGTTAGCTTTAGGTCAAAATATCCTGGTCGCATTCACTCCGTGGATGGGTTACAACTTTGAAGATTCCATTTTAATTTCTGAAAGATTATTAAAAGATGACGTTTATACATCAGTTCACATCGAAGAGTTCGAGTGTGTGGCGCGCGATACAAAATTAGGTCGTGAAGAACTTTCTCGCGATATCGCTAACGTCGGTGAAGAAGCCCTTAGTGATCTGGATTCCTCAGGTATTATTCGTATCGGTGCTGAAGTTAAGCCTGGTGATATTTTAGTTGGTAAAGTGACTCCGAAAGGGGAAACACAATTATCTCCGGAAGAAAAACTTCTTAGAGCCATCTTTGGTGAAAAAGCCGGGGACGTAAGAGATACATCTTTACGAGTCCCATCTGGTGTTTACGGAACTGTAATCGACGCTCAAGTTTATTCTCGTGAAGGTTCAGATAAAGACGAAAGATTAATGTCTATTATCGAAGACAAAAAAGCGAAGTTAGAAAAAGATTATGGTATCGAGCAAAACGTTATTAAAAACAGTGCTCTTGATAAAATCAAAGCCTTAGTTGTTGGTAAAACGACAACAGGCGAACTATTAAACGAAGATGGAACTAAAAAACTTTTAGAAAAAACTCAGTTAATTGCTGAAGACGATATCGAAAGTATTCCATTTGAACTTTTAAGTTACATTCCTTTAGATGCTAAAATTGAAGAGCAGTTATCACGTCTTGTGGATTCTGCGCGTAACCAATTAGATGCCATCAAAATGGTTTTTGAAGACAAAAAAGATCGTTTATTAAAAGGTGATGAACTTCCTCCTGGTGTTATCAAGATGGTTAAAGTTTACATCGCGATTAAACGTAAACTTCAAGTCGGTGATAAATTTGCCGGTCGTCACGGAAACAAAGGGGTTATCTCTAAAGTTGTTCCAGTTGAAGACATGCCATACTTAGAAGACGGGACTGCTGTTGACATGGTTTTAAACCCACTAGGCGTTCCATCTCGTATGAACATCGGTCAGATTCTTGAAATTCACTTAGGTTGGGCTGCTAGAAATTTAGGTCGCCAAATCGGTGAAATGTTAGAGAAATTTGATTCAGATAAAATTAAAGATAAATTACAGTTAGTTTACACGGGCGACGATTTCAGTAAAAAAATCGCAAATGCTGACGAAGACTCTGTTCGTAAAATGGCGATTGCTGTTAAAGATGGGGTGCATTTAGCGACTCCAGTTTTTGACGGAGCCAGAGAAACAGATGTTAAAGAGCTTTTAAGGAAAGCGGGTGTTGCAGAGTCTGGTCAATCTACATTGTTCGATGGTCGTACAGGTGAAAAATTTGAAAACCCTGTGACTGTTGGAATTATGTATATGTTAAAACTGCATCACTTAGTGGAAGAGAAGATTCACGCGCGTTCGATCGGTCCTTATTCACTTGTGTCTCAGCAGCCGTTGGGTGGTAAAGCTCAGTTCGGTGGTCAAAGACTTGGAGAAATGGAAGTTTGGGCGATTGAGGCTTACGGTGCAGCTTATGCACTTCAAGAGTTTTTAACTGTGAAGTCTGATGACGTTGCAGGTAGAACTCGTATGTACGAAAGCATTGTTAAAGGTGAGTTCGTTCTTGAGCCAGGATTACCAGAATCATTTAACGTTTTAATCAAAGAACTACAAAGTTTGGCATTAAACGTACAGATGGTTGAATCTGGATACTTAACACAAGATGATGAAGGTGCGTACAAGTCCAAAGCTGAATTGCAATAAGAATGAAAAGTTTAGGTTCGCTCAAAGCGGATTTAAACTTTAGTTTAAGTTAAGATTTTGTGAGTGAATTGTTTTTAAAAAAATTTTTAATTTTACACGTATAAGCGAGGTTACCCTTGAAAGATTTATTAAACTTTTTTGACAAGCCAAAAGATCCATTAGCTTTTGAATCTGTTAGAATTTCTCTTGCATCTCCAGACATGATCCGTGAGTGGTCGTTTGGTGAAGTGAAAAAACCAGAAACTATTAACTACAGAACCTTTAAACCTGAAAGAGACGGTTTATTTTGTGCCAAAATTTTCGGTCCAATCAAAGATTACGAATGTTTATGCGGTAAGTACAAACGTATGAAATATCGTGGTGTTGTGTGTGAAAAGTGTGGAGTTGAAGTCACTCAGTCTAAAGTACGTCGTGAACGTATGGGACACATTGAATTGTCTTCACCGGTAGCACACATTTGGTTCTTAAGATCTTTACCAAGTCGTATTGGTAACTTGTTAGGTCTTAGCTTAAAAGACGTCGAGCGCGTTTTATACTGCGAAGCTTATCTAGTGACTGACCCTATGGAAACCACTCTAGAAGAGGGTTCTGTATTGGGTGAGGAAGCGTACCAAAATGCTCTTAATGAATTTGGACCAAACTTTAAAGCTACAGTTGGTGGTGAAGCGGTTTTAGATTTATTGAAAAAAATTGACTGCGAATATTTATCTAAAAAATTACGTATTGAGTTGAAAGAAACTAAATCAGAAACTCAAATTAAAAAAATCACAAAACGTTTAAAAGTTGTAGAAGCTTTTAAAGGATCTATCAACAAACCAGAATGGATGATGATTCAGGCTTTGCCAGTCATTCCGCCTGATTTACGTCCTTTAGTTCCTTTAGATGGAGGTCGATTTGCGACTTCTGATTTGAACGACTTGTATCGTCGTGTGATCAACAGAAATAACCGTTTAAAAAGACTTCAAGAATTAAACGCTCCTGACATCATCATCAGAAACGAAAAACGTATGTTACAAGAAGCGGTTGATGCTTTACTTGATAACGGTCGTCGTGGAAAAACATTTACAGGTCCAAACAAACGTCCATTAAGATCTTTAAGTGATATGCTTAAAGGTAAACAAGGTCGTTTCCGTCAGAACTTACTTGGTAAACGTGTGGATTACTCGGGTCGTTCGGTGATCGTTGTTGGTCCATACTTAAAATTACATCAGTGTGGTTTACCTAAAAAAATGGCTTTAGAATTATTCAAACCATTTATTTATAACAAATTAGAAGAGCGTGGTTTTGCGACTACAATCAAACAAGCTAAGAAATTAGTTGAAGAAGAAACAGTAGAAGTTTGGGACATTTTGTCTGAATGTGTGAAAGAACATCCGGTCATGTTAAACCGTGCACCAACTCTTCACAGACTTGGTATTCAAGCGTTTGAACCTGTATTGCACGAAGGAAAAGCGATTCAGCTTCACCCCTTAGTATGTACAGCTTTTAACGCTGACTTTGACGGTGACCAAATGGCCGTTCACGTTCCATTGTCATTAGAAGCTCAAGTTGAAACTCGCGTTTTGATGATGTCGACAAATAACATTCTTTCCCCGGCGAACGGAAAACCAATCATCAACCCAACACAAGATATTGTTTTGGGCTGTTACTGGATGACACGTTTAAGACTTGGCGCAAAAGGCACTGGTAAAACTTTCGGTAGCGTTTCAGAAGTTATTTATGCTTATGAAGCGGGTCACATTGATCTTCAAGCTGCATGTAAAGTTAGAATTCAAGGTAAACTAAGAGAAACAACTGTTGGCCGAGCGATTTTCTCTGACATTATTCCTCAAGGTGTACCTTTTGACGAAATCAACAGAACATTAGGTAAAAAACAATTAGCAGAAGTTATCGATAAATCTTTCAGAATTTCTGGTGGTAAAGCCACTGCGATCTTGGCTGATAAAATGATGCAACTTGGATTTAAATATTCAACAAAAGCTGGAATTTCAATTTGCTTAGATGACATGATTATTCCAGAAAACAAAAAAACTTTAATTGCTAACGCCGAAAATGAAGTTGCTGAAATTGAACAGCAATATGACGAAGGTTTAATTACCGACGGTGAAAGATATAATAAAGTTGTGGATATCTGGGCTCAGACTGGTGATAAAGTTGCCAAAGAAATGATGAAAGGGATTGAAAAACAAAAAATGATAGTTGATGGAAAAGAAATTGAAACAGAAAGTTTCAACTCAATTTTCATCATGGCTGACTCTGGAGCCAGAGGTTCTGCCGCTCAGATTCGTCAGTTAGCAGGTATGCGTGGTCTTATGGCCAAACCATCAGGTGAAATTATCGAAACACCAATCATCGCGAATTTCCGCGAAGGTCTATCAGTGTTGCAGTATTTCACATCGACTCACGGAGCTCGTAAAGGTCTTGCCGATACAGCTTTAAAAACAGCGAACTCTGGATATCTGACTCGTCGTTTAGTGGACGTGTCTCAAGACGTTGTTGTGACTGAAAATGATTGCGGTGCCACAGATGGTATGGAAGTTAAACAGTTGATCGAAGGTGGAGAAGTTATTCAGCCATTAGGCGATCGAATCCTTGGTCGTACGGCTTTAGAAGAAATCATCGATCCATTCAACAACGAAGTTATCGTAGAAGCTGGTGAAGAAATCACTGAAGCTTACGTAACTCGTATTGAAGAAGTGAACGTTGAAAAAGTTATGATCAGATCAGCATTAACGTGCAAAACTGAACGTGGAATTTGTGTGAAATGTTACGGACGTGATTTATCACGTGGTACGACAGTAAATCTTGGTGAAGCCGTTGGAATTATCGCCGCTCAGTCTATCGGTGAGCCAGGTACACAGTTAACGATGAGAACCTTCCACTTAGGTGGAACAGCATCACGTGCGGTTGAACAGTCTGTTCACATTGCAAGAGTTGACGGAACAGTAACATTAGAAAGCGTTTACACTGTTCAAAACAAACAAGGTAAACTTGTTTCTATGAACCGTAACGGATTTATCGTTCTTAAAGACTCTACAGGTCGTGAGCGCGATAGACTAAACGTTGTTTACGGTACAATTTTAAATATCAAATCAGGTGATCAAGTTGAAAAAGATATGGTGTTAGCAGAATGGGATCCATACTCTAACCCAATCGTTGCCGAAGTTTCTGGTTTTGCCGCTTTTGAAGGTATCGAAGAAGGTCAAACATTATCAGAACAAGTGGATTCAGTGACTGGATTTGCGACTAAAGTTATCACTGACAGTAAAGCGATGGACGAAAAACCAACGGTTTATGTTGTTGATAAATCTGGAAATCACATTCAACTTAAAGGCCGCGATACAGAAGCGAAATACATTCTTCCAGTTGGCGCTCAGCTTTTAGTTTCAGAAGGTGAAGAAATTCACGCAGGTGATGTGATTGCTAAAATCCATAGAGAAACTTCAAAAACAAGAGACATCACCGGTGGTCTTCCACGTGTGGCCGAATTGTTTGAAGCTCGTACTCCTAAAGAAGCTGCGATCATCACTGAAATCGATGGTTACGTGTCATTTGGTAACGACGTTAAAGGTAAACAGCGTGTAGTTGTGACTCCTGAAATCGGTGAGCCTAAAGAATATCTAATTCCAAAAGGGAAACACATTGCTGTTCGAGAAGGTGAATATGTTAAAGCTGGTGAAGCTTTGATGGATGGACCAACAGATCCACATGATATCTTAAAAGTTTTAGGTGATAAGGAACTTGCAGCTTACTTAGTGAATGAAGTTCAAGAAGTTTATAGATTACAAGGTGTGGGTATTAACGATAAACACATCGAAGTTATCGTCAGACAGATGTTAAGAAAAATGGGCGTTGATCACCCAGGTGACACTGATCTTTTAAGAGGCGAACAGGTTGAAAAATATGTGTTCGAAAGAAAGAATGCAGAAGTTATTGCAAACGGTGGCGAGCCAGCAATGGGAACTCCACTTTTGTTAGGTATCACTAAAGTATCTTTAGGAACTGAAAGCTGGATTTCTGCAGCCTCTTTCCAAGAGACAACTAAAGTATTAACTGAAGCTGCAATTCAATCTAAGATTGATAATCTTCAAGGTCTTAAGGAGAACATCATTATGGGTCGTTTAATCCCGGCTGGTACAGGTGTTCCTGCTTATAAGCGTTGGAAGTTAAAAGTTGAAGAAAGATCTGACGCAAACGCAGGGTCGTCATTGCCCGGCGGAATGTCAGCAAGTTCGGGTTCATCGGCCCATAACCAACCGGTCAGAGGTTAAAAACCTTTAAGGTCTTGGGTTTCGAAAGGGATTCAAGGCTCAACATTTCGTGTTAAGTGGATTATTAATCCCCTTAATTCATTATGTGACGGGTTTTTTATTGACTAAATTAAGAGTGGAAGGTTATTTTCCGCTCTTATATATAAAGTAAAAGTAGTATGAAGAGACCAAGATTATTTATTTAGAAATTTAAAATTTAACTGATTTAGAAAACTGATATAAACAATTGATATAAACAAAAGGTTTAAAAAGAAAATTGAATAATTCGTGCTAAGGCACACTAGATTCAAATTATTTTAAACCAAAGGACAATGAGAACATAATGCCTACGGTAAACCAGCTCATAAGAAAAGAAAGAAGAGTACAAAAAAACAAAACAACTTCTCCAGCACTTCAATCGTGCCCACAAAGACGTGGAGTTTGTACTCGTGTTTATACAACAACACCTAAAAAGCCGAACTCAGCTTTAAGAAAAGTTGCTAAAGTTAGACTTTCTAACGGATTTGAAGTGATTTCTTATATTCCAGGTGAAGGCCACAATCTTCAGGAACATAGTGTGATCTTAATTCGTGGTGGTCGTGTTAAAGATTTACCAGGTGTTCGTTATCACGTTGTGCGCGGAGTATTAGATACTCAAGGCGTAAATAATCGTAAAAATTCAAGATCAAAATACGGAACAAAAAGACCTAAAGGTTAATAGAGGAATTCATGTCAAGACGTCGTAAGAGTGACCAAAGAGAAGTATTACCAGATCCAATGTTTAATGATGTTGTTGTGGCTAAGTTCGTTAACCGTTTAATGTATGATGGTAAAAAAACCACTGCACAAAAAACACTTTATGAATCTTTCGAGATTTTAAAAGAAAAAGTTCAAGGGGAAGAACCTATCAACGTTTTTAAAAAAGCTGTTGAAAATGTTAAGCCTGCTCTTGAAGTTAGATCCCGCCGTGTTGGTGGAGCCACGTATCAAGTTCCTGTTGATGTTAGACCTGTTCGCAGATTAACTTTAGCTATGAGATGGTTAGTTGATAACTCTAGAAGCCGTGGTGAAAAATCAATGGCAGACAAGTTAGCAGCTGAAATCGCAGATGCATTCCACGGACGTGGAAACTCAATCAAGAAAAGAGAAGACGTCCACAAAATGGCTGACGCTAACAGAGCTTTCTCGCATTATAATTGGTAAGCAGTCCGCAGGACGAAAAGTTCCAGCCGAGCCCTGCGCAGCAGGAAAAGTTCCAGCGAATTGGACTTTAGGGCGTGCGTACGGGAAGTCCCAGCGAAGCGGACTGAACGGTAGCCGCCCGTAAAGGAAGGCCAATGAGTGAACTAGACAGCGCTAGTAGAACATAAAATAAAATTGATGAAATAAAAAAAGATCCGCGATGGATCTTTTTTTTTGCCTTTTTTATGAATGGTTTTTTTTAATTGCAGATGCTGTCTAGTTCACTCGTGCGCTGCATCGGGGCGGCT
>JANODG010000120.1:0-3082 GCA_031412575.1 Bdellovibrionales bacterium | reverse complement strand
ATTGTTATGTTCATCTTTACTGGTAATGATATTAATTACATTGGGTAGGTCGACTGTCTTTTTCATCCAGGCAATATTGCTTTCATGCCAGTTTGAATATTTATCTTTAATCCACCAGTAATTATCCTTTATTCCATATTTTACCTCGTTTGTTTTTGTTATTAAGATAGTTGGGTCTATATCCCTCACATAAGGATACCAGGGCCCTTGATATAAAATTTTTTTCTCCCTTCTGAAACTTGATTCGTCACCTAACTGGCAATTGTCTGAAATCCGAGCAAGGGCTTCATAAAAACTAATCCACTGATACTTTTTTCCTATTCTTTCTTTATGACTTCCTCCTCTTCCTGAACTTTGGTTAGAATCAAATTCGCCATGCTTCTTTCCGTCATACCCCATTTTAAATATTCTTTCAACTGCCCAATTGCTCCATGTGTTTGGGTTTGCCTTGAAATTCGATAAACCTCTTTGGAAAGTGTACCTGCCAAAATCACCGTATCCTGATGTACCTCTTCCATATTCTGTTGTCATAGACCTCAAAATAGCATTTTGTCCTCTGTGATATTCCTTATAGTTTTTAGATTTATAATCAACTGAATATTTTTTATCAATTTCAGTATTTGTAGGAAATTTTTTTGGCAAATCACTTTTATATGGAGGCCTGATTTTCGACTCTTTAATATTAAGGTGAACTCCTTTGTACAAGGTAAATTCAATAATACCTCTTGCATAGTCACGCAAAAGAATATTTGGGTAAACTTTTGGCTTATTAAAAATTGTTTTAAATATATACTCTGACAATTCCTTTAAAGAGTCATCAGAAGCAGAGCGTAATACTGCGCCATATGAAGCAGCATAAATGCGTTCATAAACATATGGGTCATTTACTTTTTCAAATTTCTCTAAAACAGGCTTTATTAAGTGAATACGACTTTCTAAAAGGTTAACCAATCCTTTAGTGGCTGCATCTCTTAAGTATCTATTTGAACTTGTATGAAACCATGAAAGTGTTATACAGGTTAATCTAATCACTTCATCGGAAACATAAGATTTATCTTCTTCTAGCCATGCCCAATCGATTAGCTTTTTAACTGATGTCTCGTAGTCAAATTTGTCATGTAGATAGATTGTCCACCAGGCATCTCTGTCGCCTAATTTAAATCTCATTAAATTTTGGTGTAACATTTCTGCATTTAAAAAATGATCAGGGCGTATAGATAAAGAAATTACAGTTTCCCAAAATTTCTCTTTTGTACCCTTATATCTTAAGATGACACCATTTATATAAGGAAGGATTTTTTTTGAAAGTGTAGTATGTTTTCTCCAGATTAGGCTATCTACAAATGATTCAGCAACGGGATAGAATTTTTGTGTATGGGGCACTAATTCATAAAATTCGACTCCTAGTTTTTCTGGAAGTTGAACGGAAAGAGCTTCGATAACACCCTGATTCATACGGCAGGCAGATTCGGATAGGGTAATCTCGTTTAAATAGCCTGAAGCAAATGCAGATGAAGGATTGTCAATGCGAAGATATTTATCAATCAATCCTGCGGCAAAAAGATGATCTTCAAATCTTTCGTAGGCGAGATAAATTCCCTTTTCGTGCATAGTTGTATTCCGTTCCCAAAACAAATCCTCACTAAATAAACCTTCTGAAATTAAGCTATCGAGATAGTTTGAGCCTTTGGTGGTGTATGACTTAAAAATATTCTGTGCTAACACAAAAGCATCATCATATGGTATATATCTTTTTTTGTTTTCAATTTTCCAACTTAAAAGCGCATCTATTGTTTTTTTGACTGGATTTACGCTACTTGAGTAATCAAAATGGTTTGGCCTTGAAAGTTTTTCATTAATACTTTCAATAAAAAAATCCAAAGATTGCGTAATACCCCAAAAACCATCAGGGAGTTTTGAAATTCCTTTGTTATGTAAGCCCTCACAAAGAAGTTTCAAAAAAAGAGGGTTTTGAAACTCTGGTTGAAGTAAAGGCATAGTCGGTAATTCTATCTTGTATATTCTAAAGAAATGTTTTACGGCTTGATATTCTAATCCCTCAAATCCTCTGTGGTTTAGCCTGGGCATTTCTTCTTCACTGATAATATCAAGAGGGGCAATGAGCTTTGCATAAGAAGTCCTAATGGAAACAACCAATCCCAACCATTCATATTTCTTTACAGTGCCAATAAAATTTTTTAATGCATCTGGCCAGAAATTTTTACCATTACCTTCATTTAGCGCATCAATGAAAATAACAAGCCTTTTGCCAGCAGATTCTGCCTTTGCATTTAAGGCCCCTAAAAAAACATGTTCATTTATTTGAAGTCTAAGTTGATTATTTAAAATTTGAGACCAGGGGTTTTCATCGTTAGTAAAATGCTGACCAAGTAAAAAAATACTCAAATGTCCGTTAGATAATCTGTGGTTTACAATATCAGCCAGCAAATGCGATTTCCCCGAACCGGCTCTGCCTTCTAAAATTAAAAATGGAGAATTAACCAAGTGGCAGGCAATTGTTTCAAGAAAGTCCCTAAACGGGTCAAGTGCCTCAATCAGCTTTCGTAAGTAATAAATTTCATTATTATATGGCGGAACCCCATATTTATATTTCTCTGGATTTGCGTTAACAGCTTTTCGTTGCAGTTCATAAAGTTTATGCCGATGCGTAGAAGTTTCTTTGATAAATATGCTTAAACAGGTTTCAAGAGACAAAAAATCAACTTTATTAATATTTTCAAAACTTAATTTTTTAAATAAAATTTTGAAGCTGGAAAATTGAGAAGCAATCTTAAAAATATCTCTTTTTTTGCTGTTTGTGGTGAAATAAGAATAATTTGATTTGTATTCATTCATTATTTTATTGAAAAAGCCATCTAACTGTAACTTAAATTCTTTATCTCTTGTCAATCCATCGAATGTTTTTGCTATTGGCAAATCAAAATTTATCTTTGGAGTATATCTTTTATTTAAGAGTATTTGTGTGGACTGGCAGATGTTATCTTTAATCCAATCATCTGTAAACTCTGCATGATTAAACCAAAAATATATTCTTCCTTCCTGGTCTTTTTTTGATAATTTG
>JANODG010000119.1:0-1739 GCA_031412575.1 Bdellovibrionales bacterium | reverse complement strand
GTTCAAAAGACGAATTGCGCGTGTCATTGACCGATGGTCGCTGGTTGTCAGTTCCCCTCGCCTGGTTCCCACGCCTTGCGCATGCCTCAACCGCCGAGCGAAGTAACTATGAACTTTTGGGGGAGGGGCAGGGCATCCACTGGCCGGACGTTGATGAAGATATTTCAGTGATGGGGCTTATTGCCGGTCAGCCGTCGGTCGAGTTCAAGACGGCATTTGCATGAGCGTTGGGAACTTCAAGAGAAAAGCGTCATTCATGGATAAGGAATACTTCGACCAACTGGTCAATACAGTGAAAGAAATGAAGTGCCATATCGCCGGAAAAAACGTGTAGGGCGCTGTTTCGACTGAGCTGCCCATGCCCGTGTTAACCTGATTCGTAAGACTGCGCATATCAGGCTACAACAGCACGCCAGCCGCCTTTTTCGATCGTTGTGACCGATTGCAGTCGCTCTACGGTCTGGAAATTGTCCGGTTTTCCTGGTCTTCGAAAAAACACCTGCTGGACGATGGTTTTTGTCCTGGTTTCGATGCCGGGAGGGACGATGGCCTGCAGCGAGAACTGGCCCGGCTGTTTAGTACGCAGTCGGATTCATGGGCCACCAAATATCCCGCCCCGCTTTATCCGGCCGCCGACGATTTGGAGTACCTGACCTGCTCACGGTGGCTGCTGATGGCACTGCCAGGCGTCTGCCATGGACCTGGTGCCACGGGGCTTCATGGGTAGCCGCGTCGCCGATTGCCTGCGATGGCATGCTCTTTTGGCGGTTTTGAAGGGACACACTTTCAGCTGTCGCGCTTGCCAATTTCTAACGCCCATGTTGAAGTCCTGTATACAGCCCAAATCACAGAGTCAACCGCTGGAAAAGCATTTTTTCGGCAATGAAAGGCACATATGCAGGAAAGCTTGACGACAACCGGCAAAAGCCAGCCCGGCCAGCATGGCCGCTGGGCGGGAAAGTATCGATCCCAAAAGATTCTTGCCATGGTTACGGCTGTCTTGATGCTGGCTGCCTGCGGCGGGGGAGACGACTTCGGGTCGGCGGAAAATTTCAACATCGGCGTCACCGTGGGCGGACAGTTTGTCAGTCAAACGCCCGTGTCTCCCGGTGGTTCGCTGGACCTTGCCATTCGTGTGGGCGAGTCGATCATTCTTGACGCAGGCGAGCCAGCGATCTGGACATTGCTGGTGGGCGGGAGCGCGGTAAGTGGGGGCGCGCAGGTGTTTTTTGCGGGTGCAAACATCACGGCAACCACCTTGAACCAGTCTGCAGTGGCGGTGGACACCCGCGCCGACTTCCGGCTGCGCGCCGCGGTTCCCATAACCCTTGTTGCCACATCCACCTTTGATTCGGTGCAGGTGGCGACTGTCAATCTGCTGATCACGAATTAGGCGGAAGGACCGCGCCAGGTCAGGTCAGCGCAGAAAGACCGGATTGCCGAAGCGCCACACAGCTTTCGTCACACAGGGGCAAAGCAGAAGGTCAAGCCGGTTTTTATCACGCTGAAGTTCCTTGCCAGATTTTTGCGCATGTCACATGCCCCCCCTGTGCGTACGCCACCCGGCGTATTTCCCAATCTCCCGCTTCTCCCTAAAGTTCCTTCATCGCAACGAAAAGGCCCGGTTCCCCAGGCCCACCCAGCGAAACGGAAACTTGTCAACCCACCGGAGAAGCACTCATGCAACGTCGTTTTACCCTCAAGGCGATCACTGCCGCAGTCGCGCTCGCTGGCATTGG
>JANODG010000118.1:0-1674 GCA_031412575.1 Bdellovibrionales bacterium | reverse complement strand
CAATTATTGACACGATTGTGAGGGTATTTAGCAAGGAATAATCTTTGGTCAAAAAGGTAATAATTGTAAAAATATATGTACCCACAAAATAGCAAAAGCCTATTTCTGTCCAACTGAAATGTTGAAAAAGCTTTGAACCAGATGAAGCCAAAACGGTATCACAATTGGTCTGATTATTTAGATTGCAGAGTTTTTCAATCGTTGGGCTTTTGATACCATACTCTCCCAAAAGTATGATGGTACTAGCAGCTGTGCCTAAACCTACGATTAGCCACAAAAAGGCATTCTGCCATGAATCAGATATTGCAAAGCCTCCTAAGCCAATTAGACCTAAAGTAATAAACCCAACCCATTTTTCAATGTTTCCAAAGGTCTCTTTTCGGATTACTTTTTCAAAATCTGGTTCTCCCGAATGCTCTGATTTTTCTAAAAGTAAAGTTACGCCTTGCCATTTGGAGGTAAATAGTTCAAGGGTTTCTGTGATGTTTCCAGTTTCAGAATCCCAATACGTAACTTGTTGATTTTTAAAACTTTGCAACAATACAAAATACCCTTCACGCCCATCATCTATGTGTGCAATAGCGGGGTAAGTGATTTTCTGTAATTGTTGGGGAGAGATTTTGACTGCCAAATTATCCACTTTCCACTCTGACAAAACATCTGAAAGGGTGGATAGACTTGGATAGTCTGGATGAAATTTGAAGGCGGTATTTAAAGTGTTTTCGGTTGCTTTTACACCTAATTGTTTTACGATATTTTCGAGATTGTTTTGATACTTCATAGAGGTTGGGGTAATTTAGTTCATTTATAAAATTTTTTAAAAAAACAAATTCACTACAATTTTTGGGTAATATGCTTTCAAAAATTGGGTTAGTTTTTCCTAATATTCTCTGACAATTTTATATGTAAATCAGCCAATTCATTTCCAAAGTTTATATAAATAATTTTACCTTCTGGATTAATGAGAACCGTCTCTGGTATTCCATTTACGAAATAATCTTTTATGATAGTTTTGTTGCCATAGATATGATTCCAATTCATTTGTTTTTTCTTGATAAAATTTAAAAATCTATTTTTATCTGAATCATCCGAAACATAAATTATTGATAAATCAGACGGTTTATATTTATTTCTAATAGCCTTAATTTCAGGTATTTCTTTAACACATGGAGCACACCAAGTTGCCCAAAATACTAAAAGTATATGTTTGCCTTTGAAATTTGCTAATTCGATATTTTTACCTTGTATATCGGTTGTTTTGAAGTTTGGAGCAAGTTTTCCTAATTCTGGGGCATGGTCAAATCTATTTCTTTTTTCTATAATCAACTCATTTACTTTTTTACCTTCAAAGCTATCTTTTATATCACTTGGGAAAGCGTTGAAAACAGATAAAACATTATTTGACTCTAATACTAATTTTTGGTTTATAATATCTCTAAATGCTACAAAGGCTCTATAATCAGAGGCGTGTAATGTGATAAATTCAAACTGTTTATTGTAATAGTTAGTTAATGCTTCCTCTGATTGTTTTTTGACTTTTAGGATTGTCTCCATGTCTGGCAGAGGCTTATGTTTGAAAAATTCATCCAATTTTTCTTGTTCTTGGTCAAATTTGATACGTTCTTGGGTAGAAAATTCTCTGAGATTTTTATAAAAAGAAATAAAATCTATTGC
>JANODG010000117.1:0-7344 GCA_031412575.1 Bdellovibrionales bacterium | reverse complement strand
GACGGAAGCAATTTCTGAACTTACAATTAAAACTCGTTTAGCTTGCTTGGATTGGATCATTAAAGTCGCGGTGTTGTAGGCATTGATGAAACTTAAACAGGTTGCGTTCACATCAAAACAAGGAATTCCAGAGTCTTCGAGTCCCATGGCTTTTTGGATTAAACTTGAAGTGCAGGGAATGACCTGTTCAGGAGTGCCACACGCCCCTAAAATTAAATCAATATCTGTCCCTTTAAGATTTGCTTTTTCAAGGGCGGCCTGAGCGCATTTCGCACCCATAAGAGACGTGGTGTCGTCGTCGCTGGCAAAATATCTGAACTTGACCCCAGATTTACTTTCAAAACTTCCAGGTTCTGCACCATATTTTAAATCAAGGTCAGCACTACTGACTCTATTTACTGGGAAGTGACTCGCGGTGGAAACAATTCTACTTTTTAGCAACAAAACCCCTCCTAAAAAAATTCAATTGAGCGGCTTTTTAGATCTTAATTTAATGATAAGCCACTTTGAATCATTACCAAACATTCAGCTCATGAATCTACAGAAATAGTGTGCATTAAAATGTCCATATATTTTTTTCATGCATACACGATCGCATAGAGGCATTACCTTTCATTTTGGAATGAGACCAAAGCATAAATAAGCTTTATTTTTTTAAGTTGCTTTAGCGATTAAATTTCATTCGCTTTGTCTAAACCAATTAGGAAGTTTCGAAAATTATCATATGAGTTTTCAGTGAATTCTATACTCAAAATCTTGCCTTCGGTGAGATACATTAAGTGACAGTGAGTCCTACATTTTGGATGCAGTTTCTTTAAAACAGATTCGTAAATCAACAGTTGTAAGATAGACTTTTGATTTAATTTACTTGATCCGGTTTTATAATCGAAAATATGAAGTTCGTTTTTGCTATCAAAACCCCAAAGATCAATTTGTCCTGACACTAATAAATTTGATGACAGAAGCGAATTAAAACCCCACTCAATCTTGGGATCACTTAAAATTTCGTCGAATGGAAGATTCTTAATTTTTAGGATGGAGTCCAGGGTCACAGAAATATTTGTCATGTCCCCTAAATACGTAGATTTAAATCGTGTATTTAAATAGTCTTTGGATACGCCCCTGGCGAACAACTCAAGGTATTTATGATATGTGAGCCCGATTAAGATTTGATGACTTTTAATTTTCCCATGAGCATTTGAATCGTCATGCCCTTGATTCTTTAAGACGGTAATAGGTTGAAATCTGACTTCCTCTTTAAGACCGTAAGATATTTTTTTTCCAGTTGTTGAAAACTTGTGAATTAGAGCTGTGACACTGATATTTTTAATTTGATTTATTTTTTCATGTGCTTTTAAGTTCAAAGGTATTGAATTTTCTGATTCTGATATTTGATCAAAAAGATATTGTTTATTTAGGAAATCTTTTTCGTTCCAAATACGCTCAGGGGTAACATCCTCTATCAATTCTTCAAAATCAAAATCGTACTCTTCACTAGTTTCTTCATCCGAACTCTCTTCGATAGGTCGGCCAAAGTTTGGATTTGAATCGTCTAAAACTTCAATAAATTTAAAGTTGGTTGAAGTCGAAAGTTTTAAATTTTTTAGGATAGAGTTATCAAATATCTTTTTCTGACCTAACAAATAAAGATATTTTTTAGCCCTTGTTACTGCTACATAAATTAATCGTAAAGTTTCACGCTTTTGATTTTCTACTCTTAAACGGGAGGAAGACTCTAAAAGTGGACCACCGATATTTTTATTAAGTTCAAAATCATAATAAGGAATTACAAATCTTCCGCTGTCGTCGAATTCAACGCATTCAGAATGTGTCAAAGAGCCCTTTCGATTACAGCCTAAGATTATCACTTCATCAAATTCTAATCCCTTTGACCCATGAATGGTCATCAGTCTTACACCCTGATCTGAGTCTGAAAAAATGGCCTCTGACTCTTGATTATTCACAGAATCATCCAGCATCGAGCTCAGCGCTAAATTTAAATTTACTGATTCAAGTCCATTCGAAACAACTTCAGTAAAGAGTTTAATTAAATTTGAATGTTTTCTATTTAAATCTGTCGTATTTTTAGCAAATTTTAAAATTTTAGAATTGATAAGAAAATTCTTAAATGTTTCAACTAATCCAATTTTCTCAAACATATCAAAATAGTGTTTAAGCTTAAGTAATTCCTCAAAACTAGGTTGTGATTTTTGCTTTTCAAAAAACTCGGTTTTTCTAAAATGGGACCATATAGACCATGATTTTGCTTCACGACATTCACTCACTATTTTTAACAAATCAATATCAGAAATTAAAAAATTTTGACTTCGAAGTAATGTGCATAAGAGCTTGTCATCGTCAGGCTCTTCTAAAAATTTCAAGAACGTTAGCGCCTCCCTAACCTCAGTTCTATTTTTTAAATTACCCGACACTAAGGATACCGACGGTATGTTTTGTCTTTGTAACTCTATTTCTAAATTTTTCAAAATAGCTTTTGTTCGTCCTAAAACACAAATATCCGAAAGCTTAACTCCTTCATCAATTTTCGAATTAATGATTTTAACAGCTTCTAAGGTTTCAGAATCTTGGTCTAAGCCTTTTATGATTTTAATTCGTGATTGAACATGATCATTATTGTCTCGAGGCTGCATCTCTTTAAAGTTTGAACTATCAATGTGATTAAAAAGTTCATTCACACCTAGTAGTAAATTTTGTTCTGATCTGTAGTTTTTAGATAAGAACTCCGTAGAAACATGAATATCTTGATCTGCTATTTCAAATTCATTGGTAAAAATGGAGGAATTAGCTCCTCTAAAAAGATAAATACTTTGCTGTGGGTCGCCAACTTTAAAGTAATTTTTATTTTGTAGGAGAATTGAGAAAATTTCTTTTTGCACCAAACTGGTATCTTGATATTCATCAATATAATAGTAGTCAACTTGATCCAAAATATCTTTACATCCTTCAAGATGAAACTTTAGTAATTCCAGAGTAAGAATTTCGATGTCCGACATTTCAATCACAGAATTTGTTTTTTTATAAGTTTTAATCTGATTCTTATATTTGATGAAAAGTTCAAATATCTGGTTTGCATTTTTTGATAAAGTTACGAAAGTATCTTTGTTAAAATAGCTAGAAAATTTTATTTCTATTTGCTTTTTAATTTTATTTCTAAAATCCCATATGTCCAACCAAAATTCTTGAGCCTCAGCCGACTCAAATTTATAAGTCGGCTTTCTGAATGGATTCGTTTTAAAAAACTCATTTAAATCTTCAAAGCCAAAGGCGTTAAGAAATAACAAGTTGAGCTGATTTAAGTACTCCATTCCTTTTTGAGCTTTAGCAGGTATTTCTATGTGGCTAAAATACTTAATCTTCGACTGAAACTCATGACTCATTTTTTTAAACAACTCTTTGACTAAGGACTCTTGAAAATCAATATCAACAGGTTTAAAATCGTATTCTTGTCGAGATTCAAAAAATTCTATAATTTCTTGAATTTGATTGAAGTCATAATAAAAAAGTAAATCAGCGAATTGAGAATTTAAAAGTTGGTAAAGAATTTTTTCTTTTTCAGAGCTAAAATCGAAATCGTTAGAGATTTTAATCTTTTGACTGAATCCTAAAAGGTAGGATTTATGCCTAAGGATTTCTAAGCACATGCTGTGTATGGTTCCTATTTTTAAATAGCTAGAATAGGCATAGTCAAAAATTTCGGGATCATCATAATCTTGATAAAGTTTAGAAACGCGGTCCTGAATTTCACTTGCGGCCTTTTTGGTAAAAGTGGTCCCTACAATCCTAGGCCATCTTCTATTGTCTTTCTTAAAGCTTAAGAAGTTTTCAACTATATGCTTCACAAGACGAGTGGTCTTTCCTGCTCCGGCCCCAGCCATGACCATATAACTTTGAGTGTAATTGCTTGCGATAGATTTACTTAATTGAGGTGAGTTGCTTTGCACATGTCCCTCCATTCACATTTAAAACACATATTTTTATCAAAAGGATCTGCGGATATATAACCTTGATTTATTTGAACAAGAATATCTTTAATAACCGGGCGAAATAAATTCAGTTCTGTTTTAAATTCACCTATGTTAGTTCTTGAATTATTTTTCGTAAGACGCAGTCCCAAATTATGTTTTGTTTCTTTATTTTTGACACCAAATCCAGCCTTAATTTTAAAAGACTCTTTCAGGTTGATATAAGAGAGCTGATTTAGTTCCCCTTGAATGGGAATAACGCCGTCAAGAAACATTAATCCATAGATAGGCATTTGCATAAGAAGGTTTTGTTTCCAAGCTTTAATCGAACTCGTTCGTGAAGATTTATAATCAAATACAAAAATTTTATCTTCGATTTTATCAATTCTATCAATTTTACCTCGAAAATTTATATCTTCATCGGATCTTTTGGTTTTAGAAAAGGTTAAATTATCTAAATTAAAATAGGCTTCGAAATCAAGTTCTCGATGAACCGTGGTTCGAAGCTCCATGCTCTTATCTACTTTGTCTTTTTCAATATATTTTATAAAAGCGGTTATATATCTTTGCAATTGTAGATTCACGGTTGAGGACTCTTTCCAAGACGAGTATTTAAATTGAATTTCCTGTGAGACATAATCCGAAATCTGAGATGGATTTAAATTCGGCCTATCAACATAGTTTTCTAAGATACCGTGAAATATTGAACCCTTAAGTCTAGGGCCTGGATCAAGTTCTAAGTTGTCATCTGACTTTAAGCCAAGCAGATATTCTGAAAAATACACAAATGGACATCTAATATATTTTTCTATCGAAGACGCAGACTCTTTTTTCCGCTTAAAAGCACTAAAGTCACTTTGCCTTAGCTTTGATAGATTGAGTATGAGTTCATTTGAGGCCGAATAATTTAATATTTTATCCAAATGCGTCTCTACGTTAAGCACACCTTGTTCATCTAATTGGTGCAAGAATTTAGGCTCATTTTCTTTTTCTGAAAGTAAGGAATAATTCGGTGTAATAAAAAAAACATCTACGTTTAATTTTCCCTTATTGATATCTAAAAAATCTTCGTAAAACTTTTCAGAGAACTCCTTACTTTCAAAATTAAATCCTAAATCAGATTTAAGTTTATCTATTTCAAAGTCAGATAGATAGGAATACGAAGTCGCCTCGTAACTTTGTTGGGTACAACCTAAGATAAAATATGTTTCGCCATCAAGGTATTCTAAATCCTCAAGATATTTAATACTTAGGCTGCTTTTAATAACGTTATGTTTGAGTTTAGTCTTTAAGACAGTCTCTAGATAACTCAGCCAATTCTTAATATTCAAACTTAAAAAATCTGGAATTCTAAAAATCAAAGTCTCTAACCAATCTAAAAAAATCTCAGAATTAGAATTAGAATTAGAATTAGAATTAGAATTAGAATTAGAATTAGAATTAGAATTAGAATTAGAATTAGAATTAGAATTAGAATTATGTTCGATTTGAGAACCTAATGTTGCAACTGACATTCGACAGTAACTCACAAAGTCATAGAAACTAAAATTTTTATGGGTATCATTTGAGTCTATTAATTTGAAATAAAATTCTGATCTCTTCCTTTTAAAATTAAGGTCTTTTTTTGTTTTTGTTTTAAAATCAAAATAATTTACGAATTCTCCATTGCCAAAGCTTTGAATACTTATACTTTCTGAACTTACAGACTCTAGAGCCTCGTTTAACTCATTCACAACTTTAAATAGAGCATATAATTCTGAGTCGAACTTTATTTTTTCATCAATCGAGTCATCACTCGAAATTTTAAAGTTGTACGAAAAAAATACTTCTAAAACTTTTGCATACTCTGGATTTTTCTTTGGTATGATAAAATGGCACTTGTTTATGTCTTTGCCATCTTTAGAAATTATTTTCGAAATAACTTCCATTTCATTTTGTGGAGTAATGACCTTTAACCAGTTTAAATTTTTTCGATTTTCGTCAAAATCGTTCTTGATTTCCTTTCTCTCTGAGCTTTTGATGTCAATAAAAACAACATCCCAAATCTCTGCGACCTCTTCAAAGAAATCCAGCTCAATTTTTTTTAAAAATTCCCATCGATAAACATAAATTTTTCTTTTTATCTTTTTCAACTCAATAAAGTTTTTATACAACCAACCAAATGACCACTGATTTATTAAGTATGAAGACCCTAAAACCAAATCCCAAATCATAGTCATCAAAGGATAAATATCCTTATAAATATTTTTAAATGATTCATCCTCATCTAAATACTCTTCAAAAATTGTTCGGTAGTTTTCATTCGATAAAATGGGTGCAAAAACGCTAATGTACTCTACAGCTTGTTCTAATTTGAACTGATCAAGATCTGTCATACTTTGTTTCGTTAGTTCTTGTTTTAGATAAATCAAAAATAAGTTTTTATCTAGAAATTCGACTTCTGGTCTAATCTTCACGACAAGGTGGGCAAAGAACTCACTTAGCCTAAGGACGAGTTCATCAGGAACGGTGCCTTTGATTTCAGCCATCGAGTCCACAATTCTTTTTTTTGAATCTAAGTTGGGTGCAATGACAAAAATCTCATCTGTCTCAAACTGAGATAGCTGATTTAAAAATTGATCAAAATCATCAAAATTTACTTTTTCTAAAGCCATATTCATATACTAAAGGCTTGATAGCCTCATGAAAACACAAATATCGTCTAAAAATTATTAAATTCTTTTCATACACAGCCCTATTAAGACAATTTTGTGTTCTGACGATACCTTCATTGATGTGGCCAGATAAAGAAAAACTTTTAGTAGTATCCATGAATCAACACTTTCTAAGCGAATTGGATGATGAGCTATCTGGTAATTTTGAAATTCAACGAGCTAACTCTGAACAGGTCGCATTCTTCCTAATCAGAGAAGCTAATATACGATTAGTTATTGTAGATTTTGACACACCAATTGGAAACGTTGTTCAAACTTTAAGAAAATCTTTTGGGTACGGAATTGCACTTTTTGGAATTGGACAAAATTCGAAATTGATCATTGAGACTGCATTCCGAACAGGTTGCGATTACTACGACACAAGAGATGTGTTAAATGCTCTAAAAATTAAGCTTACTTTGTTTGGGATGAAAAAAAGATTAGATAGAACTCAAGCTATTAATCAGCGCCATACAGAAACAAGAAAAGACACAAGAGCTAGAGTTAATTTAGGCCCAATTGAAGTTTTTCCGAATGATTATTTAGTACAGTGTCACGGTGAAGCTTTAAAAACGACACCCATTCAATTCAAGTTAATTTTATCATTTCTAACCCGCCCAGATGAGTTGCTAACTCGCCAGTGGCTACAAGAAAACATCTGGGATGAT
>JANODG010000116.1:0-10807 GCA_031412575.1 Bdellovibrionales bacterium | reverse complement strand
GAATGTCATATCGCAGTTATGCGAGATAAAAAGATGACTGAAGCCGAACAAGAAGCTTATTACAACAACACAATCGTACCAATCCAACAGGCTAGATTACGTGATGGTTTAGAATCCACTCCAGGCACAGTTCGTGACGCTAACAACTGGTACACAGTGGCTCAACAAGCTGATGCGGTGACTGGTAACCAATTAGGTTTACAGTACGGCGCCCAAGCTCATGGCCAAGCTGCAATCGCTATCAGTGCTCAATTAGCTGAAATCACCAGTTTACAAAACACATTAAAATTAAATCCAGCGGATCAAGCTACAAGAACTTTATTAGCAGCCAAGTTCACTCAAATCGAAACTTCACTTCGTGGAATCAGCACAACATTAAAAGCACAAGCTGGAACAGCATTAGTTACTGACCCTGAAGCTAAGGCTTCAGCTGAAGCTAACATTGATTATGCAGTAAACTACTGGGCGCAAGAGACAATTAAAATTGCAAATGGTGAATCGTCATCGGTGTTAACGGCACAATCAGGAACAATAACTCCGTCAGTTGTAAACCCATTAACCACAGCACCTGTAGGCGCAATCCAAAGTGTTTTCGTAGATACAAATTTATTAGGATCACCAACAGCTGTATACGATGCCAGCAACACAATGTTATTACCACCTACTGCAACATTGAATGGAGTCGCTGCAAATGGAGCCGGCACAAACGGAATTCGTAACGCTGACCCATTATCAAGAGGTCCAGTACCACCAGGCGTATTACCAGCAACCTCAGCAGGTCGCCCAATCCGCCAATAAAAACCAAAAAATAAAATCAAACAAAACAAAAAACACATACAACCGTATGTGTTTTTTTATTTCAACACCAAAAACTTAATCTTCTTAAACCACTTAACCTTAATAGATTATTAAATTCATCCTCCAAGATCTCTTCTCTATTAAGGAATTAATTTATCTTTTTTAAAACCATCTCATCAACAACAAATCCACTTCAAAAAACCAAAGCCCACCTATTCCCTTAGTTTCTTTAAAATTCGAGTAATCATAAAACTTCTTTTATAAATTCCTAAATTTTTAATCTTAATTTCAAAAGATATTTGAGAACTTTTTATTGGATCGATGGCATGAAGCCTTGCCTGCGCGAAGCGCGCGCAAGGCGAATGACAGTCGCTTCTCCAATAAAAAGCTCTCAAATATCTTTTGAAATTAAGATTAAAAATTTAGGAATTTATAAAAGAAGTTTTATGATTACTCGAATTTTAAAGAAACGCGGGAAATACCACCAATAACAGTCTTCGTATCAAACCCTTCGCTCCCACCTTCAAACGCTTTCCCCGGAAAGAACGCACCTATTCGCGTTTCCCAAGTTAAAAGCTCAAACGGCTTATACGTTAAACTTAAATCAACCTCAAAACCCATATCACGATCCACTTCTAAATTTGGATTGGTCGAAAAAAATGGAGAGTTTACGTTCGTGTTTTCCAACTGCGCCCAAAGCACCGAAGTTGTGAAATTCCATTTCGAGCTGTAATCATACGAGACATAAGGTGATAAATAAATTGTATTTGCAACAGTGTCAGAATCGATTGATTGATTCGTTTCATACCCCGGTCCAAAGTTTGCGCCCTGTTTACCAAAGGCTGTTGTTGAACCTAAATCTAAATTAGGATTACCTACCGGATGGTTAAATAAAATCATACCCACGTCATAGTTTCTATCAAAAGCAAACGCCGAAAAGTTATCATCGCTAGAAGCGTCCGCACCAGCGGCGTATCCTGATTTAAGACCAAACTTTAACCCTTTCCAAGGTGAAAAATAATCCATTTCGAAAGCTAATCCTAAACCGTTGTAACTGATTTCTTCACCTGTTGAATTTAATCCCAGCTTCCCAGAATTTAAACCAAGCTCTACGGCGTATCTAAAATCAGATTCTAAAGTTTTGTTGCGTTCCACATAAAAACCATATCGTTGAAAATTCGCTGCACCGGACGCGGACACTTGATCCCCATTCAAACTTCCTTGCACATGACGATTTAAACCCATCAGTCCAAGTTTTAGACCAGACTCTTTACGGTCCCAATCTACAATAATACCGAATTCATTTGCAGCTTCACCGGAAGTGTTAAAACCATCTGTGATTCTTGCAATGTAAGGTTGAAACTTTAAACCACTAAAGAACAACTCATAAGAAACCATGTCACGGTTATCAAAATAATGATCAAAAGCTCCTTTGCCATCATTAAGATTAATTCCTAAACCAAAATGCAGTGGAGCTCGACCAATTCTTAACTGTCCACCGGAATGCTTATAAACTAAATAAAATTCACGAATATTGGCATCACGTACGTTGCCTAGCTGGTTGTCAGCAAGAGCAGGTGATCCATCGGCGCCGTAATAAGTGTCTGAAGGTTTAGAAACTCCCCCACCTAAACTTTGTCCCGCTTGGGACCCAGCCACAGCATAATCACCGCTGTTTAAAATATCTAAAGTCGAAATTAATTCGAAACCATCGGCTAAAACAATCTTTGGAGTTAAAACTAAATGATGTAAAAAATAATTTTTATCTGATCCCTCAGCTAAATCAGGATTCGTGATGTAATTAAAAGATGCTCGGTAACGACCTTCCCAAGTCATATCGGCAAAAGCAGAAAAAGAAAGTAAATTTAAACTTATCGCAACAAATATTAATTTAGATTTTAACTTCATATTTAAGCCCTTAAAAATAACAAATTCATGTTCAACAAAAAACTTTTCGTTCCCTGCCGACCCTTATGTTTTTGTTCTAGTCTATACCTTTACGCTTTAGCTCAGTTTCGTAGTATTTTCTATAAAGAGTTTCCCATTCCGCTGTGCCTTCTAAAATATTTCGGCTTTGAGATGAGATCATACTTTTAGCTTTAGCATCTACGTCTGTATGTTCTTTTAAAAATTTATCCAGTCCGCGCTTGAAATCTTTTAAGGCTACGGCTTCATCAGAGTAATCCACAATGTCATCGTCCCATAACTTTTCGAAAACTAAATGACTTAAGTGGGAGGCTCTATTTTCTGACATCATAAAACAAATCCCCTTTGTTCAGCTAACTTCTTTTTAAGTAGTGGAAACATTTTATGCCTCTGAAAATCTTGGTTTTGACGTTCCAATTGATCCATCATGCCTTCGACTAGCTGATCAATTTTACCTTCGTCTTCAATATTTTTTTGGATGACGGCCATAATGGTCGATTTAATCACAGCATCTTCGGCTTTTAGCTCTACAACGTTAGAACTTTTTATTTCCGCAAAAAGATGCTGTACTAGCCTTTGAATTTGATTTTGAGAAAGTTTCATAGACAACCACTAAACGAGTCCAAGACAATTCTGTCAAGTTCTTGAAATGGTTAGTTTAATGTACGAAAGTTATCCCAGGCATGAATTGTAGATTTTTACGAATTTTAACTAAAAAATGAACTTAAAAACTAATTAAGGAAATTATGAAAAAGTACCTAATCCCTTTTTTTGCGCTTTGTAGCTTTGCCTTTGGATTGTTTTTTATTTGGGCCTTGAAGGTAAATATGGATATCAAATCCAGTTTAGATGAAGGCTGGTTTAGCCAACCGGTGCAAATCTACACCGGAGGACAGGAACTTAGACGTCTCCAAAAGATTTCTGCTAATAATTTAGTCAACAAATTTAAGGAGAGCGGTTGGACTGAACGAGGCTTTGATCAGCCCATCATCAAAAATGAGTTCACCTTGCTGCCTGTAAATTTGTGTGAAGAGCGCATTGACACCGAGCTTCCAAAATCCGGTTCAAGTTGCCTGGTTTTTCAAGGGGAAACTCAAAGTGGACTTATGGTTTTAAGTCCCGACCAGATCCTAGAGATTCTGATTTTTGAAGATAGTCAGATGGAATCAATCGAGAGTTTTTCAATCGGTGGAAAGTTATTCGCGCAATTCATCGATGAAAAGGCTGTCCGCCAAACATTCACTTCAATTTCACAAATTCCAGATCATTGCTTAGAATCTATCTTAGCTATCGAAGATGACAGATTTTTAGAACATAAAGGTGTTAGCCCCAAAGCAATAGGACGTGCTTTTTTTAGAAATGTTAAAGCCGGCAGATTATCTGAGGGTGGCAGTACAATCACCCAACAGCTAATTAAAAATAAATTTTTAAATAGCGAAAAAACTTTAATTCGAAAGGCGCGTGAAGCTTTGATGGCGATCCTCATAGAAATCACCGCGGATAAAAATAAAATTTTAGAAAGTTATTTAAATATTATTTATATGGGTCAAGACGGTCCTTTTGAAGTTCGTGGATTTCCAGCGGCCGCAGAATTTTATTTTAATAAAAAGATTGGTGATTTAACTTTAAAAGAATGTGCTTCCCTTGCGGGTTCAGTGAAAGGACCTGGGATTTATGGGCCTCATAAGTTAGAAAAAAACAGTCTACGAATTGCTGCAGTTTTAGAGCGCATGAAGTCTTTAGAATGGATCACTAAGGAAGAGTATAATTCGGCCGTCAAAGAAGACTTAGACATCAGATCTAAAAACAGTGATTCGTTTTTAGCGCCTTACTTTGTCAACGCCGTAAACCAGTTTATTAAGAATGAGGGGATCGATTCTGAAGAAGGTCTTAAGGTTTACACGACCTTATCCCCTGATCATCAAAAGATTGCAGAGCGTGTGGCTCAAAAAAGAATTAAAGAGTTTAAAACTAAGTTGGAAAATCCAGATAAACTAGAAAATCTAATTGTTTCGGCAAATCCAAAAACTGGCGAAGTGCTAGCATTAGTAGGCGGCTCTAATTTTCAGACAAGTCCTTACAACAGAGCGCTTTTAAATTTTAGGCCCATAGGTTCTTTAATGAAACCTTTCGTGTATTTGTCAGCTTTGATTGACGATAAGGAGCTTAATCCCAGAAGTTTAATCAGCAATGATAAGTACGAATACAAGGACAAACTAAAAACATGGTCCCCGGCAAATTACGATAAAGGCTCATTTGGTGGTCAAGTTTACTTATTCCAAGCCTTAATGTTGTCTTTAAATATTCCCACGGCACGTGTGGGCTTAGAGCATACGGATTTAAACAACGTCATAAAAATCGTAGAAGAGTTTGGAGTTAAGGATCGGCTTAAAGCATATCCTGCGTTAATATTAGGAACTTTCGAATTTTATCCCTTAGAAGCTTTACAGATTTACAGCTCGTTATCACAATTTGGTGAGTATCAAAAGATTCACTTCATTAAAAAAATTGAAAAGTTTGATGGGGAAATTATCTATAGTTTTCAACCTGAACCTTCGAAAGATTTTGAACATAAATTACAAGCCGCACAAGTGATAGGGATGTTAAAAAACACTTTAAAATACGGGACTGCAAAATCCGCAAGCTACTGGAATTTAAGAGGTACATACGCAGGTAAAACCGGAACAACAAGCTTTCATAAAGATTCTTGGTTTGCGGGATTTTCAAAAGATCATGTCGCTATATCTTGGGTAGGTTATGATGAAGGCACGGGAAGTAAACTTTCAGGCGCTGGTCAGCCACTTCCTGTTTGGGCCGATTACATGCGCGAAGTTGAAAACTTAGGTCAGGTCAGTGATGATTTTGATTGGCCAGAAGGAGTGAATTCAGAATCTTTTTCAAGTTACAAATTAACAGAAGATGCCCCGGAACTTTATGTGCCTTTACCTGAAGAAGACATTGAACTTGTGGTTGAAGATAAAGGCTGGTTTTAAAAGGGGTAATTTTAATTTATTCCCCTGTTAAATATTGCGAACACGTTTTTTCGACTTCAGGTTTTAATAAGTCGATGTTTATACCTTTCTCAGATGTCATCCATAAAACCAATAAAAAATCGCTTAACTGTTCAACTGAAATACCCTCGACTAAATTAAAGGGTATCGTGACATAGTTGCCTATCTTTGAAACTTCGCGATTAAACGCGTCTTCACCGTAAACAAGAGGCTCTTGTGGATAGCCCGATTTAGCATACTGGCTAGAAGCTACTAAAATCTTTAATAAATTATTAAAAATAGGCTCTGAGTTTGGTGGTTCTAAAAGTAAATAGGCCGAATTTCTTACAGCCGCATTGTAAGTTTGCTCTGAAACTGGAGCACCAATTACTATTTTGATTTTACCTGACTCTGAAGTTAAGTAAACCAAATGATCTTTCGTGCGAGCCACAATATAAATTTGAAATTCAACTCTATTAGGCTTACCTAAAGGATCTAAATAAGTTTTACCTAGCGGAAGAAGCCTATTAGGGTAAGTCATAAGTTTTGCCATCAAGTCTGCGTCTTCAACGCCTTTATTGTGTTTTAAAATCCATTTGGCAGCAATTTCAAGCTCTTCGTACTTAGCGCTGACTTCAGAATTATTTTGAGAATAAACATTCCAAGAAAAAGCCGTCATTAAAATAAAGAAAATACTTAAATATTTTTTATTCATAAAATCTCCCTGAGGAATGTCGTTTATGATTAAAATTTAAGCTTGTCAAATTTATTCTTATTAGACTTATTAAGCCTGCGACTTTTGATAAGGTTTTGTTAAGGACAATGATAAAAAAGTTAAAAAACCCATCGAGGCAAAGCCAAACACTAAGGGTGTTAGAGTGCCGTTATACATTTGGCCAATCAATAATCCCAGGCTTAATGATATTGTAGACTGTATTGTGCCGATGACGGCTGATGCCGATCCTGCAATTTCACCCATGGGTTCAAGTGCTAATGAACTTAAATTTCCAAATAAAATTCCTGCACAAAAAAATACGATGATCATAGTCACCATAAACGAAGTTAAGTTAATCCAATGAGGAAAAAGTAAAATTAGGACGAAATAATTTAAAGACAGCAATGTAAAAAAGAAGGTTGCGATGAAAACTAATTTTCGCATTCCGTATTTTAAAACAAGCTGTGAATTTAATAACGAAGCACTACCTAAAGAGATTGATAAAATTCCAAAAAAAAGTGGTAAGCGTTCCCCTAGATCAAAGTATTCTTGATAGACTTGTTGAGCTGAATTTAAATACCCCAAAAATGCAGAAAATATAAAACCTGAGGAAAGCGCAAACATCATTGTATTTTTATTTCCAAACGTCATTTTTGCCGCTTTATAAAATTGACGCATACTAAATTTTTTTCGTCTTTCTATCGGTAAGGTTTCTTCCATGCGAAGGCCAAACCATAAAACTGCAAATAACCCTAATAGAAGTTGCGAGGCAAAAACTGTGCGCCAATTAGAGGCTTGTAGAATCACTTGGCCCACGGCGGGCGCCAAGGCAGGCACGATAATAAATACGGTCATGACAAAAGACATAATGCGGGCCATAGCATTGCCACTAAATTTGTCCCTGACCAAGGCCATAGTTATGATTCGTGAACCCGAAGCACCGAATCCTTGAAGGACTCGTCCTACAAGCATGATGGTCATGGACTGTGAAAATATACATAAAAATGAACCCATCGCAAAAATCACGATTCCCAAAAAAATCGCTCGCCGGCGACCAATGCTGTCAGAAAGTGGTCCATAAAAAAGCTGACCTACGGAAAGTCCTATGAATAAAGCTGATATTATAAGTTGAGCATCATTGCTATTCGGCAGTTTAAATTCGCTTCCAATAATCCCAAGGGCTGGCAGCATGGCGTCTATGGCGTAGGCAGAGATGGACATGAGCAAAGCCAATATACCGATGAATTCGAACTCGCTTATTTTAATTTTTGCAGACATTGTAGAATAGGCCCTGAAAGTTAAAGATCAATTATGTCTGAATGATCTAAACTGAAATGGCAAACTTAAATTTAATTATTTTTCACTGACCTCGCCATTAATTACACTTCGAAATCAATACGTTAAATCTGATAGAAAAATATGACATTATTCTTGTCAATAAGCCTAAAATTAAATACTTGTAGTGCAAGTAAGTTTTGAAAGGTCATCGCCAGAATGAGTAAATACATTTTGGAGGAAAGTCCGGACTTCGCTGAGCAGCGCATAGGGTAACGCCCTTCCGTCGTAAGACGAGGAACAGTGGAACAGAGAGAATGTCCAAGGCTATGATCCTTAGATCGGGAACGGGAGATCTTTGGGGAGCTGTTGGAGTGAAAACAGCAAAACTCTGCGCGAAGCAAGGTCAAATAGGGAAACGTAAGGTTAAGTCTTAGTTCGCTAAGGCTTAACTGGAAAGTGTGCTCACATGAGTTTCCGGGTAGATTGCTTGAGGTTAAAGGTAACTTTAATCCTAGAGGAATGATGATTAGAGATTTAAAATTTTGACGATTTTAAGTCTTACAGAATCCGGCTTAATGATAAACTTACTGGTTCGTCTATGGGGGTCTTAACGACCCCCACCTTTTTATAAAGTAAAGTTCCAGCGAGTTGGCCTTGAGGGCGTGCGTAGCCGCCCGACAAGAAGGCCAACGAGTGAACTAGACAGCAAACAAAGCAGCCCTCAAATGCCAACGAGTGAACTAGACAGCGCCCCACGCAGTGGGAAAAGTTCCAGCGAGCCCCACGAAAGTCGAACGAAGTTCGACGTGTGGGTGCGAGTGAACTAGACAGCAGACGTCTACCCCATTAATGTAAGCCAAAATTAAAAAAAGGACCTCACATGCTTGTATTAGGCGTAGACTTAGAAACATCTGGCTTAAGTCATGAAAAAGACCAAATTATTGAAATCGGAGCCGTGCTTTGGGACACAGAAACTCACTCTCCTAAAAAAATATTCAATGAACTTATTTATTTCGACAACTTATCCTTGCCTAACGAAGTGCAAAGCATCACCGGAATATCATCTGAGGATTTAAAAAAATACGGCATTCCACTTAGCGATGCTTTAAAAACTTTGACTGAGCTTTCGAATCAAGCGGAATTTTTAGTAGGTCACAATGCAATTAGTTTTGATGCTGAGTTTTTAAACCAAGCTTATTTAAGTTACCAAATGCCCAAGCTTAAAAAACCTTGGATCGATACATTGACAGACATTCCATACCACCAAGAAATTAAAACTCGTAAGCTTTCATATCTTGCCGCTGAACATGGATTTTTAAACCCATTCTCACATCGCGCTTTATTTGATGTTTTAACTACACTTAAGTTATTATCCAAATATGACATTGAAGAGATCGTTATGATTCAGCAATCACCGCTTGTAAAAGTTTTTGCGCATGTGGGTTTTGATGACCGCGATAAAGCTAGAAGAATTGGATTTCGTTGGGATCCACAAAAGCGCCATTGGTTTTCAGAAGTTAAACAAGCCTTAATTCCAAGAATGGATTATCCATTTGAGTATTCGATTGAAGACTAACAAAAGCCTTGCTCACTTTATATTAACTTTACAGTTACTGACCATAGCGTTTGTAACACTAGCACCCTATTTTGAGCATGGCGGTTTTGATCTTTCTATTTTGAATTTAAAATTTCAAAAAACTTTTTTTGATTTAAAAATATTTAGTAAAATTGTTGGACTATTATTTCTTCCGTTTGGCGCTACTTTATTTACAATCTCGGTTTTAAAAATGGGACCAAACTTTGAAGTTCGCGCAAATCAAAGACCTAATTCTAAACTTGTCACGCAGTGGCCCTTTTCTTGGGTTAGAAATCCAATTTATCTTTCTGGTTTTTTCCTAAGCTTTGGATGGGCTTTATTTTTTTCTTCCCTGTATGCATTGATGGGTGCAATTACCTTAATGACCATCTTGCTTATTAAAATTCGTTTTGAAGAAACTTTTTTAAAAGCACAATTTGGTGAATCCTATTTAAAATATCTTAAAAACGTTCCAAGAATCATTCCTAATTTATTCTTTAAGAAAAGAGTTTAAGGATTTTTAACACTAGAACAATTTTCATGGTGCACTCCGAAACCGAACCTTGAATAGTTAAATTGTATTCTATTTAGTGTTCGTACAAATACCCTTAGTGCACTTGGCTATCGCATTCGGCTCGGGGCAATCACAAGGTGGTGGTGGTTCCTTACACTGCTTTTCCATCTTTAAGTAAGCCTTAATATGGTTTTTATTGATAGTCGCTAAATCACAACATCCACAAAGTGTATTGATCAGCTGACAGTCTGTATCGGCTTTACAAGCTTTTAAATTATCTGGAACTAAAATCAACTCTGGGCTAGTCGCTGGGGATATAGCAAAAGATAAGGATGATGAGACGAAAAGGAAAGTGAACAAAACTAATTTCATAACATTTACCTTAAGGCTATTCGTTAAACTTTTCTTGCGAACCTTTTAATGTTTCATATTCAAAACATCTTAAGAAATCTTTTGATTTATACTCTTTTAAAAGCTGATTACCTTGATAAACTAAAAATCTATCTTTAAAGTAATCGTCGGTTTCACCGATTTCAAATCTCCATTCCCCATTTTTAACTTCATAAACCTTACCTTTAAATTCAATGGGTTCTGATGGAAAATTTTCCGTAACTTTAGATTTTAATTCTTCTTTTAATTTAACGGATTTAACCTTACTTCCACACGAGAAATCTACTGATTTATTATCAACCTTCATTTCAGCACGATCTGTACATTCGGATTCAGCAAGTAAATCTAAAGTTTGTGCGCCTTTAGTGTACAAATGAACTTGCGCCGTGATGTTATCTTTTTTATCCTTACCAATAGAGCCAATCAAAATTTGCTTATCGTTAAAATTATAAATATGTCGTGGGTCGCGCTTTACATAAGCTTCTTCTAAAGGGTGACTGATCCACTTAATTTTTTTCTCTAGCACGGTCAATTCTATCAAACAGTATCTTTTCAACGGATTTCCGTCGTGTAAAGTAATCACCGCGTGTCCAGGGCCAGAACTGTAAACCGTGCCGAAT
>JANODG010000115.1:0-27011 GCA_031412575.1 Bdellovibrionales bacterium | reverse complement strand
AATGACAGGGTCATTGTTTGCTAGTTCAGGCAAATCGTCTTGACTGTTTATATCCGTATTCAGTTGAGGATCATTGTTAGTCTGATTTTCATTAGCAGAACTTGTAATCGCACCATCTTCATCGTCCTGAACCATTGATTGCTCGTCGTTTTTAGAAAAATATTTGACTCTGTAAGATCGATCAACTTCAGCTTTGGAAACTATTTCTGGGTTTGTAGCCCAAATTTCCATCCAACTTCTTGGATGACCCAATAACTCCTGCGCTACAGTCCTGATATTGTCACCCATGTCGACTTGTCGATACTGTGCTTTTCTTCCAATATCATCGAAATAAAATAACATTGTGTTGGCGTCAGTTGGTCTGTTCGGCGAATTGTAATAAACTTTTTCACCAACTTTTAATCGTCTTGGATTTAAGAATGGATTTAATTTCGAAAGATTATTTATGCTGCCTTTACCATAAATTTTTTCACCAATGGTTTTAAAATTTTCACCTTCTCTGACAACGTACAGGGCGTTTAATAAAATTCCGTCTTGCTCGTAAGGTTCATCACGCATTTTTTTAACAGGAATCCATGATTGAACTTGTTGTTTAATGGCTGCAACTATTTGTTGAGGTTTTTCGTAGTATTGATTTCCAAGAATCTCTTTAGACGTTCTATTCTCTGAGGCGTCTGAAATGTTTAGAACTTCACTGCTGGTTGCTTCTTCAACTACTGGAGCTGTTCCCGGTCCAAAATCACTGTCAAAGTTTGTTTTCTCTGAAGCTGCTGTTTGTTCTTCAGAAAATACATCTTCAAATTGATCTTTAGCTGCATTTTCTGCACCTGTGATATCAACGTCTGTATCTAATGTTGTATCCACATTAACATCATTCTTTGCAACTTCGGTTTCGACAGTTGTATCTGATTCTTCAAATGCATTTTCGAAATCCAAATTAGGTTGATCACCGGCTGCAACAGGCACTTCTTCTATATTAAAATCTGTGTTTGAATCCAGAGCAGATTGAACAGAAGGATCTACTTCTTTCTTTGCGCCGACGTCGACGGACTCTTCAAATTCAGAAAAGATATCCTCTTCTGTCATCGTAGGCTCTTCCGCGATATCACCAATCGAAGGGGTCTCTTGTGTGACTATCTCTTCATTTTTTGCAACTTTATCAGTTGTTACAAATTCATCAAACTCATCAAATTCAGCAACACTATTATTGCTATCAAGGTCTGTTTCGAAATCATCTTCTTTATCAAAAGATTCGCCTTCGAAATCTTCGACATCAACATCCGATGCTAAATCATCACTTTTGGATTTAATATTTTCATCATCTAAACCTTCAATATCAACTTTCACTCCACTTTCTTTAAGAATTTCTTCATCCTTAAAAAAATCGTCTTCGCTGAATTCGCCAGTTTTCTCAATATCTTCAATTTCAGATATACTTAAATCGTCTTGGCCGACATTTGTGTTCGATGAACATGCCGCAAGTAAAATAAACAAAACGACATAAAAATGGTTTTTCAATAGCTGAATCATAGTTGTCTCCACTTCTACTTAAATCTAGAAGATACTTCTCATTTCAGTACAGCACAGAATAAGCTTACATAAAAGAAATTTTTATGAGCCAGTCCTTAATCAAGGAATACCTAATGACCTTAAACTATATTTTCGAAGACAAATTTCAGGATGGATGACGTCGCTTTATCATTCGGATGCTAATTTTTCTTAACGTATTTTACTTCTTCGTCCCAAGAAAACTTTGCACCTGGTAAGATTTTGTTTTTCTTAAACCAGCCTTGAGGAACTTCTATGACGTATTTTGCAAACTTTTGACTTGCGATTTGATCATAATTTTTTTGCGCTAAAGTCGTCACAGGTTTTAAATCACTGATTTGAAATATTGTTTTTTTAGCATCAACAAACGCTATAGATAGTGGAATTAGGGTGTTTTTCATCCAAAACGACCTAGGTCCTTCATCTGCAAAAAGAAAAATCATACCAAATCCATCATCTAATTTTTTTCTAAACATTAGACCTTGTTGTAACTCTTCGTTCGTCACTGCAACTTCAACTTTTAAGAGAATAGGTTCTTTTAAATGTTCTTTGGATTGACCGGATTTAGTTTTATAAATTTTCAATTCTGAAACTTTAAACGCAAAAACCGGTGCACTAATCACAAGTAGAAATAAAATCGTTATACATTGAAAACGCAAGCCCATGCCGTATTCCTCGGGTTGAGATTTGATATGAATCTAGATTAAAGAATGAAAGAGATTCCTCCAAGATTAAAATCCCAGTGGGTAAAACATCTGCACGTTTTTCTTCAACAAAAGGAAACTGGACCAGACGTTGATCTAGCTCTAAGTCGCAATATTTCTTATACAAAGTTTGAAAATCAGTTTTATGCATTTTAAAACCATCGACTTCCTTAGGTTCAAAGCGGTCTAATAAAACCGAGGCTGCTGTTGTAGGAGTTCCCGAAACCGCTAAAAACACATCGTACTTACTTTTTTTGAACTCTTTAATTTTAAGATTTTTTTCGATTTCATTTTTGATAGCTATTCTTAATTCCGATTGGCCGTTTTTAAATGATAAGTCTTTTAAGTATCTTTCAGTGAATCTAACCACTCCCATATCTAGACTTACTCGATCAACCATTTCCCCGCGGACCACTTGTATATACTCTGTTGACCCACCACCAATATCTATAATCAAACCGTTTTGTGTTTCAAATAAACTTTCAACACCAGCATAAGTTAATTTAGCCTCTTGATCGCCGGATAGTATTTGAATAGGTATTTTAAACTGATTGGCCAATTCAATAAATTCTTTTTGATTTTTAGAATCTCTGGCAGCACTTGTAGCGACAGCTTTGATTTGTGTTACGCCGTGCTTTTCAAACATTTTTTTAAACTCTTGAAAAGCTTTTTTGGATCTATCCATAGCTTGTTTAGAAATTTCTTTGGTTTGGTCAACACCTTCAGACAATCGAGTCAAAATTATTTTGTGATCTAAAGTGATTAACTGGCCATTATCCTTAAATTCAAAAATCAAACATATAAAAGAATTTGAACCCAAATCAATGGCGGCAGCTTTCATTTTTATGAATCCAAATGTTTCTTTAAAATCTCGTTCACTAAATCTGGATTAGCTTGGCCTTTGGAAACCTTCATCACTTGACCCACAAAAAATCCAAAAAGTTTATTTTTGCCAGACTTATACTGTTCGACTTGACCAGGGTTTGCGTTAATTACATCAAGAACAACCTTTTCCACCGCACTTGGATCTGTGATCTGAGACATACCTTGTTCTGAAATAATATCTTTTGCAGATTTTTTGGTCTTCCACATTTCTACAAAAACAGTTTTACCCATTTTTCCAGAAATAGTTTGATCTTCGATACTTGATACCAATTCGGCTAAATTCTTCGCAGAGATTGGATTTTTATCAAACTCTAGCTTTTCTTCATTTAAACTTCTAAGAACTTCGCCCATGATCCAATTGGATACTTGCTTTGGGTGGTTACACATTTTAACAACAGCTTCAAAATAATCCGCCATCTTTTTATCTTGAGTTAAAACTAAAGCGTCATACTCTGGCAAACCTAAATCATCCTGAAAGCGTTTAGCTTTCTGAATTGGAAGCTCGGGTAAGTTCTTTTTTATATTTGAAATCCAATCCGCATCTAATTTCACTGGCAATAAATCAGGGTCTCTGAAATATCTATAGTCTTTAGCCTCTTCTTTTCCTCGCATAGAAAAAGTTTTATTCTTAGCGGAATCAAAAAGGCGGGTCTCTTGAACAATTTTTCCACCCTCTTCATAGACGTCGATTTGACGAAGGATTTCAAATTCAATAGCTTTTTCAATAAATCTAAAAGAGTTGATGTTTTTAATTTCTACACGAGTTCGGTACTCTGTTTCAGAATCCTTCATCACACTCACATTACAATCACAACGTAAAGAGCCTTCTTCTAAATTTCCGTCACAAACTTCTAAGTATTGAAGCACGCTTCTTATTGTTCGCGTGTACTCCGCAGCTTCAGCTGGCATCGTCATGTCAGGGCCAGAAACGATTTCTAAAAGTGGCACGCTACTTCTGTTATAGTTAATTAAACTAAAAGCCCCGTCATGGATCGATTTACCTGCGTCTTCTTCCATGTGGGCGCGTTGAATATTTACTTTCTTTTTTTGACCGTCCACTAAAAATTCAATTTCACCATCGTAACAGATTGGTAAATCGTACTGAGAAATCTGATACCCTTTTGGTAGATCTGGATAAAAATAATGTTTTCTGGCGAAGACGGAATTATCACGAATCTTACAACCTAATGCCAATCCAGCCTTAACAGAATATTCAACCGCTTTTTTATTAATAACAGGAAGTGCACCTGGCATCCCTAAACTGACGGGCGATACATTTTGGTTATCCATGGATCCAAATTGTGTAGAGTCTGAAGAAAACATTTTTGATTGAGTTGCAAGTTGAGCGTGAATTTCAAGTCCAATCACTGCCTTCCAACCTTGAGGAATACTAAAAGCCATTCGGAAGCTCCTTATGAAAATTAAATTGATCTTCTAATACTTGACCGGCGTTAAACAAAGTTTGTTCATCAAATGGTTTACCAGTTAATTGAATCCCAATGGGTAAACCCTGTTCATTCTTTCTGATAGGAACAGTCATTCCTGGAAGACCACAAAGATTGGTCGCTGTCGTGAAAAAGTCATTAAGAAACATTTTTAAAGGATCATTTACTTTCTCGCCGATTTTAAATGCTGAAGTTGCAGCGACTGGGGATAATAAAAGATCACATTTTTTGTAAGCTTCTAAATATTGATCTTGAAGTTTTCTTCGAACTTGGCAGGCCTTAATGTAGTAAGCATCAAAATACCCAGCAGAAAGTGCAAACGTACCTAGTAAAATTCTTCTCTTCACTTCTTCTCCAAAACCTTCACCTCTGGATCTTGAATAAAAATCATCAATGCTTTCAGGCGGTACATCTTCGAAATTAGATCTGTGACCAAACCTGATGCCATCGTATCTTGAAAGATTGCTGGAAGCTTCACTGGTCGCAACTAAATAATAAATAGGTATGGCATGCTCTGACATGGAAATATCAACTTCAACAATTTCAGCACCTGCATCTTTTAAAGCTTTTTGAGTCATCTCCCATGTTTTTGCAATTTCAGGATCAAGTGAACGCTCTAAATATTGTTTAACTAATCCAACCTTAAGGCCTTTTAAATTTTTTGAAATATTTTTTGACCATTGTGGCACTTCTTTTTTTGCCGAAGTGCTATCGTGAGCATCGTGACCACACATCACTTCCAAAGATAAAGCCGCATCCTTAACGGTTAAAGTCATTGGGCCTGCTTGATCCAAACTTGATGCAAAAGAAACAATCCCAAAACGACTTACACGTCCGTACGTAGGCTTAATCCCTGTGATTCCACAAAAATGTGCTGGTTGTCTGATCGAACCGCCGGTATCCGTACCCAAAGCCATTGGTGTTAAACGCGCAGACACAGCAGCTGCAGAACCACCACTTGATCCTCCTGGTACATAATCTAAGTTCCAAGGATTTTTTGATGTTCCAAAAGCGGAAGTCTCATTACTTGAACCCATCGCGAATTCGTCTTGATTGGTTTTACCTAATAAAATCATGCCTTGGTTGTGAATTTTTTCGATCACAGTTGCAGAGTATGCCGGAATAAAATTTGATAAAATTTTTGAGCCCGCAGTTGTTTTTACTCCGCGAGTGCAGAACATATCTTTAGCCGCATAAGGGACACCCAACAAAGGTTTCGCATCAGGGTTTTTAGATCTTTGTTGATCGGCCTGTTTCGCTAAATCAATCGCTTGGTCATTCATTGTTATAAAAGTATTAAGTTGTGGATCATGTTTTTCAATTCGACTTAGATACCCGCGAGTGATCTCTTCAGAAGAGAATTGCTTTTTGGCTAAACCTTCGGAGATTTCAGACATTGTTAAGTTTTGAAAACTCATGATTCGCCCCCAACGACTGGCGGTACCACAAAAAGTCTGTCCTTTGTGAAGTCTGAAGATTTTAAAACTTCAGAAGCATAAGAATCATAATTAGTAACTTCGTCATCTCTTAGGTTTTGAAAAGTTTCAAATGGAGTCACTAATGGCTCGACGCCTTCTGTTTGAACTGCTTGCAGCTTTGAGAAATATTCTAAGATCTTTTCAAACTGAGCTTCGAAGTCTTTCATTTGAGCTTCGTTCATCTTAAGCTTTGCTAACTTAGCAATGCTATTAACATCTATTTTCATTTTAACACCTCTTTAAAAGATGCCTAAGTTCTATCCGTTTTTGTGGGAAAGGCCAACTGTTATATCGCGGAGGTTCCATAAAAAAGCTTTAAATTATTTTCGAGTATTTCTAGAATTTAGCATTATCTGTTAATAAATTTCGACACGCCATCCATGGCTCTGGCGCGAGCTGCTTTCGGCCAAATAGCTCTGTAGTAATGCCATACTTTGTAATGGCCTTCAGCAGACGCATCCTGCTCTCGCGAGGTCGACATTTATTAACAGATAATGCTAAATTCTAGAAATACTCGAAATAATTTAAAAGTTTTTTATGGAAATACGCTTCATACAGATTTTTGTTTGGTGAAGGGTTTGCAAGTAGATGAGGGCTGATGGCGAAATCTAAGATTAAAGATGAGATTGATGAACTTAAGGGGAAGATTAGTCATCATAATTATTTGTACCATGTGTTGGATAAGCCCGAGATTACGGATTATGAGTATGATCAGTTGTTTCAAAGGCTTCAGGATATTGAGAAAGAATATCCTGAGTTGTTGGCTGAAGATTCACCTACGCGAAGAGTTGGTGGAGAGCCTTTAGATAATTTTGTTAAAACTCAACATCGTGAGCCCATGTTAAGTCTTCAAAATACGTATTCGCCGGATGAAATTTTGGAATTTCATGAACGTGTTCAAAACTATTTGAAAGGTCAGGGTGAAGCTTATTCGTATTTCTGTGAACCCAAATTTGACGGCTTAGCCGTCGAGCTTGTTTATGAAAAGGGATTACTTAAAGCTGCCATCACGCGCGGTGATGGTGTGACTGGAGAAGACATTCTATCAAACATAAAAACAATTCCTTCGATACCACTTTCGATTCAAAGTCGTGAAATTAAAATTCCTGAAATTTTTGAAGTGCGCGGTGAAGTTGTTATTTTTAAAAAAGATTTTTTAAAATTAAATGAAACCATTGAGCAGCAAGGTAAAGTACAATTCGCGAACCCACGAAATGCGGCAGCAGGATCTTTAAGACAACTTGATCCTAAAATTGCGGCGACTCGCCCACTTAAATTTTTGGCGTATTCGCCCGGTGTAATTAAAGGAGCTAAAATAAAATCTCAAGAAGAGTTTTTCGAGATGATTCGACATTTTAAAATTCCAAATGCTTTCGACTTAACTTTATCTTTAAAAATTAAAAATCCCATCTATAAAACAGCTAAGTCGATAGACGAGGCCGTAACATACTATTCGGATTTAGAAAAAATGCGCGCGTCTTTGCCATTTGAAATTGATGGTGCAGTGATAAAAGTTAATGAATTTTCCGTTCAAGATATATTGGGTAAAGTCGCTCGAAGTCCAAGATGGGCCACTGCTGGTAAATTCAAACCCCAACAAGCCGAAACCCAAATTGAAAAAATCGAAGTGCAAGTTGGCCGAACTGGAGTTTTCACTCCTGTTGCCATCATGACGCCAGTGAAAGTAGGTGGAGTCACCATTACGAATGCCACATTACATAACCAAGACGAAATCGACCGTAAAGATGTTCGCGTTGGCGACTTCGTTATTATTCACCGCGCAGGTGATGTGATCCCTGAAGTTGTCGAAGTTGTTCTTTCTAAAAGAAGTAAAAGCTCAAAGCCGTATAGAATATCCTACGATTGTCCTTCCTGTGGTGAAATCGGTGAAAAAATTGAAGGAGAAGTTGCCATTCGTTGTGTAAACCCTATGTGCCCTTCTGTTTTAATCGAAAGCTTAAAACACTTTGTATCTAGAAAGGCGATGAACATTGATAAATTAGGTGAAAGGATAATTGAGCGCCTAGTGGAAGAAAATTTAGTTAAGTCTTTCTCTGATATTTATAAAATAGAAAAAGAAGATTTGTTAAAGCTTGAGCGCTTTGGTGAAAAATCCGTAGATAACTTAGTTCATTCCATTGAACAGAGTAAAAATGTCCACTTATCTAAATTTATATATTCTCTTGGAATAAGATTTGTCGGCGAACAAACTGCCAAAGCTGTGGCCAAAAAATTTAAAAACATTGAAGGTTTTTTAAATTGTGATCTGGAATCTTTAGTCGACATTGATGATGTTGGGCCAAAAGTTGCAGAGAGTATCGTTAAAAGCCTTGATGACAAAAGCTTTAAAAATGAAATTAAGAAACTTGAATCAGTTCTAAACATTTTAGACTATCCAGAAGCTCATGCAGGATCTGGATCAAAACCTAATGAAATTTTTGAAGCCCTTACTTTTGTTATAACTGGAACCCTGCCAGTTCAACGATCGGAAGCGCAAGATTACATTGAAGCTAGAGGCGGTAAGGTTAGCTCGACAGTGTCTAAAAAAACTTTTCGTGTTGTTGCTGGTGAAAACGCGGGATCGAAATTAGATAAGGCCACAGAACTTGGAATTGAAGTTTTAACTTGGGAAGAGTTACTAAAGCTTAAATAACTTTCGAAAAAAGCTATTATGAATCTATAAACTAGAGCTTAAACGTGAAATAAAATTTTTAAAGTTAGAATGCTAACTTTAAAAATTTTATTGTTCCACTAATCTGTTTTTTTAAAATTTAAGTAAAATTATAAATGATCAATAACGATATCACGAGCCATAACTGTTTTGCGGCCGTCAGCTTTTGCTGATTCAACGCCACGATGACATAATTGCTCAATAGCTTTACTTAGAACTTCAATTGTTTCTGAAGATGTGTTGCAGCCACTTTTTTCTTTGATGTACTTTTTAACTTTGCTTGTTACTACTAAAACGTCAGCCATGATTCCTCCTAAAGAAATATATTCATTATCATACGTTCTAACCGACAAAATACTCCAGATAATTTTTTTTATTTTTTAGTCAGAAATTTGTTTAGAAAATTACTAGATTGAAATAACTCAGAAATTTCTTGTAATATCATGCACTTAGGCATGTTATTTGTGTTATGTTAACTATTAAAAATTTATTTTAGATGCTTTTAGTCGCGGCGTATGTTTTGCGAACCAATTGTGCATTATATATGTTTCTCGTTATCTAAGCTTTCCCAAACTTCTAAAGAGGCAATCCGTCCTTCACTCTCTTTGGTTGGTTGAATGATGATAAAATTTCGTTTCGTATTTTGAATTTTACATTCAACATCCTTGAAATTCGGTGACCATGTTCCGGAATTTAAATGTTCAACAGGACCGATGATTTCATGCAAAGGATGGTGTGTATGACCATAAACTACCCTTTTAACCCCAGTGATCAGACTTGTTAGCGTTAAGGTTTTTTCTCTGGGTTCTTTATACCTTTGAACATCGGAAGTGATGGTTCGAGAGTAAAATACAAAGAACGGTAAAAATAACATGTAGATTGCTAACACCCAATAAAATGAAAGATTATAAAGCTGATTAATAATAAAAAATATTTGCACCAATATTAAGAATCCAACTAGAAAAATAAAAGCTCGGTCTAACCATAATTCTTTGGCAATTAAAAGTGGCGATCCAGTGGCTGGGGCTACAGATAACTGCAGCATTTCCCTGACCATTCTTGGTTTGGCGTTGGCTTTGTAAGCTATCTCTTCAATTCGAGTTTCGTAAGTCAGCGGATCATTCACGGCTGACTGTAGTTTATCAGAAACCGAATTGTATAAAATAACAGTCGCACTCCACAGCCAAGTGAAAACAATCAACGGCTGAGTCCAAACCATATATTTCAGAAAAAATTTAAAATACTCTTCTGCGGACATAATGAAGTTACCCTCAGAGTGAGGATTAAAATATCCCATACCATTGATTAAATATCTGGTGGCCATATTACCAAAAGGAATTCTAACTTGGAGTCTTTCATTTTTAATTAAGAAAGGTCTAACAGGTGAATCCACAGCGCAGAAAGGATCATATTGATTTCCGTGTTCAATCAATGTGTCATTTTCACTAATAAAGAAATGCTCGCAAATTCTAAAGCGATCTAAGTCACGATCTTCAAGATTTAAAAATTCAATTATTGCTTCTTGCACCTTTGGAAAATGCAGTTCTACATCATGATTTCCAATGATAAGAATCAAATCATGACCACGCTTTAAAAAGTTCGAAATGGTGTTCACAAAAGTTGGATGAGCATTCAGTATAGTTCTAATTTTAAATTCCGATTTATCTCCTTCCGGATTTAGTCCTCGTTTTTTTTCGAGCCAACTTACACGAAATGCTGGATTTTCTGGTAACGAGGTTACACTGTCGAAATCAAAAATATCGCCGTTCAAAATAAGTTCGATTTTGTTATCCCCAAAGCGACTTTCCATTTCAGAAACTAAGGCATCGAAATCATCATCAAAGAAAAATTCCGACGTTTTATATTTTTTCCAGAATGGTTTTTTGGGATTTATGGGTTCTGCTTCACATAAATGTAAATCACTTAAGATGATTGTAGTTTTTGGTCGTTGGAACATGGAACTCATAGGTTTAGTGTAGTGTGTTTTTGGGGATTTGGCATTGCTGTCCGCAGGACGAAAAGTTCCGCCCTGCGCAGCAGGAAAAGTTCCAGCGAGCCGCCGAGGGTGCGAAGCCCCTCGTCAGGCGGCGGCGAGTGAACTAGACAGCATTAATTGCTAGTTCGCTGAACGGCTTCGACTGGATTTTTAACGCTGTCTAGTTCACTCGAGCGCTTTTCGGGCGGCTGCGCACGCCCTGCGCTCTCGCTGGAACTTTTCCTACTGCGTAGGGCAATGCAAATCCCCAAAAACTCGGATTAAACGGGTATACGAGGACAATATGGATAAAAAAATAGCTTTTGAAACCCAAATGATTCATGGGGAAGCCAACACTTTAGCATGGGACTTTTCGAAATCACTAATCCCGCCCATCTCTGCTAGCACAACTTTTAGACTTGGTTCCGTTGAACGTGGTACTGAAGGTTTTTTAAGCTTCGGATCTGAAAAATTCAACACAGAGCCGATTTGGATTTACGACCGCTTGGATGAACCAAACACTTTGATGTTAGAAAAACAACTTGGCCATGCCGAAGGCACTGAAACCGCAATAACTTTTAGCACAGGTATGGCGGCAATTTCTTCCACCCTTCTTTCTTTATGTAATGCCGGGGACGATATTTTATCTCACCAGACCATTTATGGCTGTTCTTTTAGCTTTATTAAAAATTGGTTACCCAAATATAATATCAACGGTCGCTTTGTAGATTTAACGCAATTTTCAACAGAAATGATTAAACCCAATACTCGGATTATTTATTTTGAAACAGTATCAAACCCAACACTAGAAATTATTGATCTCGTTAAAATAAAAAAAGATGTTGATGAATTGAATGAATCTAGATCCGAAGAACGAAAAATTTTAATCGTCGTTGACAATACGTTTGCTACTCCGTGTGGAAGCCAACCCGCTCTGCTTGGCGCAGACTTTGTCATTCAAAGCCTAACAAAAAATATTTCTGGTTTTGGAACAGAGATGGGTGGCGCTGTGATGACGTCAAAAAAATATGAGTCCATGCTTAAACTTGCACGTAAAGATTTCGGGTGTGTACTTCATCCTCACGCTGCATGGGATATCAATATTCATGGCCTGCCTACATTATTTCTAAGATACCATCGCCAGCAAGAAACAGCCCTTAAACTGTCTAAATTTTTACTTGAACTTAAAGAAGTTGATTTTGTAAGTTACCCAGGTCTTGAAAATTTTAAATACTTTAATGTGGCCCAAAAAATTTTAAAAAATAAGAAAGGTGAATTCAGTCCAGGATATATGATCGCGTTTAAATTAAAAGATGCAGAGGAAAAGACAATACCTTTTATTAATTATTTGGCCAAAAATTCGTACTCAATAACTTTGGCAGTAAGTCTAGGTTTAACCAAAACGTTGATCGAGTTACCAACTTATATGACCCACTCGGGTTTAGATCAAGACTCAAAAGATATCAGTGGCATTTCGCCCTATTTAATAAGAATGAGTATAGGTTTAGAGAATTTCGACGATCTAATTAATGACATCAAAACAGCGTTGGAAGTGATTAAGTAGTCATGATAACTAAAATTTTACGTATTTTAATTAAAGGGCCTATCGTTGCTATTTGCGTTTTAGGATTTTTCATCATTGGTATTTTTAATAAAATAGTGTTCTATCCGCTTCCCAGATTTAGGAAATATTTAGCCCAACGAAATACACAATGGACAAGTTGGGTATGCAGCAGAGTGATCGGGTATTTTGGAACTCACGACATCAAAACAATTCCAAAAGGACACATTCTTATCTGCAATCACATGTCTTACATGGACGTATTGGTGGTTGCTTCGAAAATTCCAACCTTATTCGTAACTTCTCTAGAAATGAAGAACACGCCTTTCTTGGGATGGATCACGCAAATCGGGGAATGCCTTTATGTGAATCGTCGATCTTATAAAAGTTTAAATAAAGAAATATCTGTAATTCAAGACTGGTTAAAAAAAGGCTTTAATGTTTTGATTTTTCCAGAAGCAACAACCAGTGACGGAGTTAACTTAAGACCTTTTAAATCCTCTTTGTTAGAAATATCTCAAAATCAGAATATACCTATCACCGCCTACTGTGTTAAATACACAAAGCTAAACAATATCAAAGTAACGCCTGCAGAACTAAAAAATAATATCAGCTGGTTTGAAAATAAAGCCTTTTTACCCCACGTATTTACTCAGTTTGCGAACAGGAGTGTTTCTTTTGAATTAAAGGAACTTGAAACGGTCTATTCTAGTGAGTTTCCTGACCGAAAGTCTTTAGTCAGCCGGCTAGAGTCAAATATCAAGGGAGAGTATAAAAAGAGTTTTAATTTCTCGAATTGAGACAGTTTCGTTGGGATTTTTTCATTTCATTTACTTTAGGCTAAAGCTCTAAATTTATTAAGCATTTGTACCGATATATTCTATATACGAGGTACGTTTATGTTCCCTAATCTTAAAAAAATTGTATTGATATCTTCGCTGTTATCTTTATCTAATTGTGGCGGTGAAGCAGTTTCGCAGGTTGCCTCAATCGCACCTCCTCAAGCATTTGTTTTAAATGTTGATCGAAACTTCGCTGTAGGTATTGATTCCTTTGTCACCATTCCGAAACCCAACACACAATTTCAATTACGTATTGATAATAAGGGAAATCCAAATCCTTTAACTATTGTAGGAATGACATTAACTGTCGACGGCCCAAGCGAAAGAACTGTAATTCCTGTTGATCCTTTCTCGAATTTATTTTCAATTTCAGGTGCATTAAACTTATCATTCGAACAGCGTGCGATATTTGCAGAAGTTCAACCTTTTCAAGCAAGTTATTGCATGGATAAAGTCGATTACTTAAAACAAGTTGATGACTCTAGAGCTTGTGCGGACATTGCGAATGATGATGCAACTATAAATATCCCTTTATATGGCGTTTCAGCAAACGCAACTACACCTGATCCAACAAATACAGCTTGCTGCCCTGTAGATGCGGCCAATTTACAAAACATTTATATTTTTATTGGAGGACTACAAACCTCTAGTACGGCCTCGACTGGACCGCAAACTTACAATATCAGCGCAGATATTTTTGGATATTATGGAACTATTATCAGCCCAGTTTCCAACTTTAATCAACGTGCCTTCTTTACAGGAAGATCATTTTAATTAGATTTGCTCTTCTTTTTTTTCTAAGTATTGCACAGAAAAAATAGATAGCTCATAAAGAGCGTAAAGCGGAATCAACATCATAATCATAGAAAGCGGATCTGGTGGCGTTAACACTGCTGAAGCGATTGATAAGAATAGCACAGCATAACGTCGATGTTCTTTTAAAAATTTTGCGCTAACGAATCCTAAAATTCCTAGAATAGTTAAGACCAGTGGCATTTCAAAAGCTAGGCCGAACAAGAGTGTTGTTTGTACAAAAAATCCTAAGTACTCGGACATTTTGATCATAGCTTGATCTTTGTCACTACCGAAGCCTAGTAAAAATTCAAACATCATCGGATAGACTGCAAAGTAAGCGAAACAAATTCCCCCGATAAATAAAAAAGTACCAAAGAATATAAAAATCAACGCTGATTTTTTTTCGTCTCTATAGAGTGCAGGCGAAATGAATCTCCATATTTGATGTAACCATAAGGGACAACTAATTATCACCCCACCCACAAAAGCGACTTTAACATATGCCATAAAGCTTTCCATGACATTAGTATAAACAAGTCCACCGTTTGAAGATTTTAAATATGGCGATATAGGGCTTCTTACAATATCAAATAATTCTTCTCGATAAACCCATGCTACACACATACCCAAAATTATGTAGATCATCGAAAAAACAACAGCGGTTCGTAAATCTCTTAAGTGATCTATTAGGCTTTTTTCTTCCATGACTAACCTTTGGTTTTATCTGTATCTAAGTTTTGATCACTTTTCGTGAGTTCTTCACTAGGCAATAACTCTAACTGATCAGGATCTACATTATCATGGTGATGACTGTGATCAAAATCATCGTGATGATGGTGTAACCCATAATCGGGTTGTTCTTCAGCGGGATGATTTATATCTGGTTGATGAGGTTGGTCCGGATCTACTTTCTTGTGTAAATTATCCGGTAATAAATTTTCTTCAGGAAAATTTTTTAAGTCTTGGGACAGTTTCTGAAATCTATCAATTTCGTCTTTAAAAACATCTTTCTCTTCGTCTAATGCTGATTTTAGATCAGACGCAGTTCTTTTCATTTCATTTAAAAACTTGGCAACGCTTTTTGCGAACTCCGGTAGTCTCTCAGGTCCAATGACGATTAGAGCAATTAATCCTATAATGACGAGTTCCCAAAAACCTAAACCTAACATAGGATCATTTAATAAGGGGAAGCCCTATTTGTCACTAAAATTGAATCTAGTTGGAAGTCTTTTTTAGAGGTTGAACAGCTACGCCATTCTGAATAAGTAATTTTTCAGCCCATTTCGAACCGGAATCAATGTATCTTCCAAAAAGCTCTAAAACATCATTGGACTTTTGAATATTCGCTTTATGACTTACCTCTGTCAAAACGTCAGCGTAATTTAAAAAATGATTCGACAGATGTCTATATAGCTCCGATGAATTTTGATCGCGATCAGAAATTGAGGATAGATTTGAATACACCATCGCACCGACCTGAACATAGTAGCTTTGATTCACCAATTTTCGATTTAAGGATGAGGCAAAAAAACCAGAAACGTATAAGGTTGTCTCCGCAAGTTTTTTTAATTTTTGTAATTTTACAGCAGAATCCAACTGTTGAGACTCGAAAAATAATTCACTTAACATTTTACTTTCAACCTTACCATTTTCATCTTTAGCAAAAAGTGAATCTACATGTAAAAAATTTTTTAAAAGTTCTGTTAAATAAATTTTAGAAAAAGGATGAATTTCAAACCGATTTACATCTTTTAAAACATCTTCTAAAAGATCATTAAAATAATCTTGAGGTGACACCAGAAATTCTGTTTCATTATGAGCCAGAGAAGTCCTCCTAACCTGATCATAACATATCGACAGAATCGACAAAAGACTAAAAAAACTAGATAAAAATCCAGCCGCTTCGTCTCAGACTAAGACATCATTCGAAATTTTTATTAACCACTAGTATAAGTGACTTTTGTATTTCATATAAATCGGATTCTTTTTCTGTGTTTGAAATGTTATTTCTTTTTTTACCTTATTTTGGTCTTAAGATTTGGGTTCGTTGGCGCGTAACCATGCCTTCCAATTTTTATTTGAATTCCGAAATAGTTAGATAAAAGCTTTTGTAAAAAGCGAATATCTAACTATTTAGGAATTCAAATAAAAATTGGAAGAAAAGCATGGTTTAAGTGACAACGCAGGCCCAAATCTTAAGACCAAAGTAAGGTAAAAAAAAAATAACATTTCAAACACACAAAAAGGGTCAGTGACCTTTACTATCCCAATGTCACTAGGACTTTGGGTCCTGAGTAAAGCTCGGTGATGAGGTCTTTTACGTCCTTGGCTGTTGCTGATTTGATTCGATCTGGGTAGGTCTTGTATTGGTCGTATTTTGATCCGTAAATGGAGTCGAAAAGGATTTTTTCGCAAATTTCAGAGTTTCTTTGTAAAGCGATTTCGGCTCTTCCGATGATGGAATTTTTTGCAGCTTGAAGTTCTTCTTCGCCTACTAACTTTGTGCAAAGTTTATCAAATTCATCTTCCATCATGCGAATGGCTTTTTCTTTTTTTGTGGGATCACAAGCGATATAAGAGCCGAAGTATCCAGCCTCTTGCCCTTCCATTCTGATCGGACTTACTGTGTAAGCTAGCGAGGCTTTATCGCGTAATTCTAAGAATAGTCTACCGCCCTGGCCCGAAAGTATGGATTGAACTACAGACAAGATAGGCCTTCTTGGATCGCTATAAGTTAAGCCTTTAAAACCAAAGACCACTTGAGCTTGTTCTTTATCTAAGTTGATCATAAACTTTTTATCTTTTTTTAATCCTTTATAGTTTTGAAATTCGAGCGGTTGGTTAACTTTACTAATGCCTTTTAATCCACTTTCTATCCATTGAACGGTTTGGTCTACGTTTATGTCGCCAACTATAGAAATCACTAAATTTTTTGGATCAAAATGGCTTTTGATATAATCACCTAGAGCTTTAGAATCTACTTTAGAGATTGAATTTAATTCTTCTAAAGAATCATTTTCGTAATAGTGACCTTCAAACATCTGCTTCATAAATTCTTGAAATGCCATTTGTGCAGGATTATCTTTTCTATTCACATACTGTTGTTTTAAGTAATTAAAATCCCTATCGATCAGTTGCTGGGTCACATTTGTTTTTTGTAACATCTGAAAGTTTAAATCTAAAACTCTTTCGAAATAAGGCGTTAATGTTGTGGCTTGGAAACCTAAAGAATGCTTTCCAGAAAAAGCAGAATGTGATGATGCCATTTTATCGAATTCAAAAACCAATTCGGATTCTTTTAAAGTTTCGGTTTCTCGGGCCCATGATTTTTGCGCCATCAAGGACAAAACTCCTTTTAGAGAATCGATTTTTTCACCACCTAAAAAAGCCATATCCATTTGAATCACAGGAGTATCGTTCTGCGGTTTTAAATATAGCCGTGTGCCATCTGATAATTTTATCGCTTGGATGTCGTTGCCAGCCATTTTCGTTTTTTTCCAAACCAAAGGAACATTTGAAGACGAGCTTTTGTTTGAGGTCATCTGTAATTTTGAAGTTTTGCTGTGAAGATAAACTGCTTCCAATTCTTTCAAGCCTTGCAAATTAGAATTTGTGCTGACGAAAAGTTTTGGGATATTTTTAATAATATATTTCTGAAAAACATCTTCAATATCTTTTATTGTGACCTGATCTAATACTGACAAATATTTTTCAACGTAATTTTCGTCTTTAAGGTAAAAGAAATTTTGCCCGATCATACGCGCCATTCCATCACAAGTTTCCATAGAATAAAAAATGTCACTTTTAAAATTTACGATCGCTTTTTCGAAGTCTTGCGGATCAATTCCAATTTTTGTGTAAGCTTCAAGGTCTTCAAAGAATGTTTCTAAAGCCTCAACTTCTTTTCCTGCCGTTGGTTTAAAGTTAATTGCGAAAATTCCTGGTTGCTTTAAAGAATACGCATAACATCCAATGGTTTTAACCAAAGACTTTTCTAATTTTAAAGTTTTATAAAAATAGGAACTTTCACCTTGACCTAAAATCAAAGCTAAAATCTCTAGGCTAATGTAATCCTTTGTTCTTAAATCGGCGCACGGCCAATATAAATTTAAAACTGTCTCTTCAAAACTTGTAGTTTGAACTTTAAATTCTTGCTCGTTGATATAATGCATTGGAGTTTCGACAGACTTTGCTGCTGGAATTTTTGATTCCATGTCGAAATATTTTGAAATTAAATTATCAACAACTTTTTGATCATAATCTCCAGTCACTAATAAAAAGGATTTTTTAGGATGATATTTTTCAAAAAAGTATTTTTTAATACTTTCTACTGAAATATTTTGAATAATTTCTTCATAACCAATGATCGGACGACCATAGGGGTGCGTTTTAAAAAATGATTCAAATGCAAATTGTGAATTCACTCGACTTGGTTCGTCTCGCCCACGTTTAATTTCTTCAATGACAACCTCGCGCTCACGGTCGACCTCTTCTTCATTAAACAATGGGAAAAATAGCATTTCAGACAAGGTTTTTAATCCCAGCTCTAGTTGGGATGTCCCCATTGTGACGTAGTAAACGGTTTGATCAAAAGACGTGTAGGCGTTTAGCTGTCCGCCAGCGCCTTCAATGGCTTGGGCAATTTGACCCGGACCAAAACTTTTAGTGCCTTTAAATAACAGATGTTCAATAAAGTGCGACACTCCCGCGACTTCGGGTGTTTCGTCGGCGCTTCCATTATCTACCCAAACTTGTAAGCTCACCACAGGTGATTTTGTTTGTAGATTTTTTAGAACCGTCATTCCATTATTTAATTGAACCTTTTGAACCATTTGTTACACCTTTGTTGTGAATCAACTCTTAGAACAGTATAAACCGAGTCAGGGAATATATGTACATATTCCTCACTGCTTGCAGAAATGTCACTACTGTGATTTTCCGACGGTGCTGTTGGATGATGGTCCTGATTTAGACATCTACACCGATCTAATTTTAAAAGAGCTTGATCTTAAACTTCTGCAGCCTAACCCACTCACCTCAATTTACTTTGGTGGCGGTACACCTTCATTGATGGGTCCAAAACGAATTCAAAAAATTTTAAATCATATCAAAAATCTTGATTACGATTTTCAAAATACTTGTGAAATCACAATTGAAATTAATCCTGGTACACTCACCCTAGACCAAATACTGGAACTGAAATTTTCGGGTGTAAACCGTTTCAGTGTTGGTGTTCAAACGTTTAATGAATCTAATTTAAAGATCATTGGCCGAGAGCATTCAGCCCAAGAAAGTTTAAAAACTTTAACTCTGTTACAAGATGCCAAGGTAGAATTTACAGCTGATCTAATTTTGGCACTACCCAACGAATCGTTTAAAGACTTTCAAAAAAGTTTTGAGACTTTGAAAAAATTCGATCCTCATCATTTAAGTGTTTATCTTCTTACCGTTCCTGAAAAAAGCTTCTTAACGCAACACATGCCCAAAGAGGATTTGCTGGATGAGTTAATGAACGAGACCGAAGCTTATTTGTTGAGTCAGGGTTATGAAAGATATGAAATTTCTAACTACAGAAAAAAAAATCATAAGCCTTCATTACATAATCTATTGTACTGGAATGACCTAGAATATTGGGGCGTGGGTTTAGGCGCGCACTCTTACTTAAAGCCCAACTTAACTCTTAGCCAAAATTCGAAATTAAAATCTGAAAGCTTATGGGGTAGTCGATTTTGGAATCCTAGGATTTTTTCTAAGTATGAAAACCAAATCTTATCTAGGTCTCAGAATAGTCCTTGGCCACCTTCAAACCAGATCGAGCACTTACAACTCAATGAGTCATTAACTGATTTTTGTTTCACTCACTTACGCCAGTGGGAAGGTCTAAGCTTAGAAGTCTTAAATGCCAAATACCCAGTGCAAATCACTAAGCTAGTTCATGAAAAACTACAAAATTTAAGAAATAACGGTTATATAGAGACTAAAGAGAATCAGTGGCAACTTTCCAAACTAGGACGCAAATTTGCGGACCATGTTTTTCGGGAGCTTTGTTTTTCTAAAAATGAAGTGGAGGATATAAATGACAAATAAATCTGATGAAATGTCCGACAAAAATCAAACGCCAAAATCATCATCTGAAAGTCAAAAAAAGCAATCGGCTAACAATGAATCTGAAACGCAATCTAGCGAACACGGCCAAAAAGCGAAATCTGGTTTTAGGCCTGAAGATGATTTGATCGCACCAAATCTTTCTCATCTCAAAAAAGAACCTAAAGAAGACGTTGATAAATATAAGAACGATTACCTTTACCTACTGGCTGAATTTGATAATTATAAAAAAAATATGATTAAAGAACGATCCGACCTACTTAAATTTGGCAGTGAACGTTTAGCTTATGATTTGTTAAATGTTCTAGATATTTTTGAAAAAGCTTTGTCGACAGAAGCGACTGCAGAAAAATTCCAGGCCTTTAAAGATGGTATAGATTTAACTTCTTTAGAATTGAAAAAAACTTTGGAAAAACATGGAATTCGTGAAATCCCAAGCCTTGGACAAAATTTTGATCCTAACATTCATGAAGCGTTAACCCATGTGCCAAGCAAGGATCACACAGACAATACTGTGATGAATGTTTTCAAAAAAGGTTATAAATTTCACGAGCGAACATTAAGACACTCGCAAGTTGTGGTTGCTAAAGAAGTTAAAGAGACTAAAGAAGTTAAGGAAGATAAAGATTGAATCTTAAGGATGCACTTAGATCGCTTGGTCTAATTCAAGTCAAAAATTTAGATGAGGTTAGAAAAACCTATCGAAAATTGGCTTTAAAGTATCACCCTGATCAAAATCCTGGCGATAAAAGAGCTGCTGAAAAATTTCTAGAACTTAAGGATGCTTACGATTTTATATTAGAAACCTACAAAGACGAAGATCTTGAAGTCACAGATCCCGGCGTTTTTACTAATCAGCCATATTCAAAAAAATCAGAGCCTAAAAGAAGCAGCGATTCAACCGCCTCAGAAAAAGAAAAAAGTGCAGATAAGCCCTTAAATCTAAAGTACGTTCTGCATCTAGACATTCACGACGCAGCCACTGGCTGCCAAAAGACAATTCAATATTTACGACAAAACCTAAATGATTCTCAAGAGACCGTAAGACTTTCTGTTACGGTTCCGGCTGGTGTGATCGACGGTCAAAAACTTCGAGTCCAAGGTGAAGGATCCAGAGACGGCGTTCGTCCTATTGGGGATTTGATTGTCCACGTTCGTGTTGATTCTCACCCCTTATTTAAAAGCGAAGGACGAAACGTTAAGATGGATCTACCATTATCCATTGCCGATGCTATTTTCGGTTGTGAAAAGTCTGTCCCTACCCTCTATGGATTTTCGAATTTAAAAATTCCTGCTGGAACAAAGTCTGGCCAGATCTTTCGTATGAAGGATAAAGGCTTTCCTAGGGTGCAGGGTTTTGGAAAGGGCGATTTTCTTATTCGCATTTTAATAGATTTCCCATTAGAATTATCAACTGAAGAAAAATTTTGGATACAAAAAATATCCTCCAAACGGTCCCCTTTGATTGAAAAGTACGAACAAACTATCAAAGAGCTGTAAAACAAAGGTGTAAACATGAACATGAACGTCTTAATATTATTATTCTTATTTTTATCATCGTGTGTTTCTTCCTCTGAATTTAAAGAAGCCGTTGTTCCCAAGAAAGAAGCTGTCGATGCCACTTCGGCTGAAATGCAAATTTACAAATCTGCAGAACAGTCTTTGCCGAACGATCCTACAACGGCTTTAGTGAAATTAAACTCGATCGCTGTTAAACCTACGTATTCTAAAACCTACTTTGAAGCCATGATATTGATGGGTCGTATTTTAGAACAACAAGATCGCCCCGACGAAGCTTTGAAAGCCTATGACCGTGTAGTTTCATCCAATTACAATCACGCAAAAAGGGTTTTCGCTTTTTACAGAATGGCAAATATTTTTAAAAATAAAGGAAATTTCGAGAAAGCCATTTTTTATGCTAAATCTGGATTAAGCCAACCCACCATCTCTAACCAAGATAAATTAATTTTCTATCAATTTTCTTATCCATTACTTATCAATAATGACGAACACATCGAAGCTTTAGTGGCTATGGATTTTATATTTAAAAACTTAAACGACAAAAAGGTTCGTGACGAGATTAGAGACATAAGTCGTAATCTGATTCAAATTCGTTTAAGCCGCCAAGATCTTCAAACAGTTATCAACAACGAAACACTCATTGAATACCACGGAGATTCTTACGCTCGTCTTGGAGAAATTTTATTTTATTCAGGCGACACCGAAGAAGCGACAGTTCAGTTTAATAACGCTTTAAATTTATTGCCTTCAGGCCAACTGAGACAACGAATTGCTGAACTTAATAAGTATTCAAATGTTTATAAGAATGTTGATAAAACTTCGATCGGTGTGATTGTGCCTTTAACGGGTGATAAAAAATCTATTGGGGAAAATATTTTAAGAGGACTTAAAATTGGGATGGAATCCGGCAGTGGCAACTACAAATTGATTATTAAAGATAGCCAAGGACTTCCTGAAGTCGCAGCACAAATGACGAACGAATTGATTCGCGAAAATGGTGTGTTTGCAATCATTGGTGGTGTTACAACTTTAACTGCTGATGCTATTGTTGGAGTGGCTTCTAGATTTGGAGTGCCTACTATGGTGCTTTCACCTAAACCTGGAATCGTTCAAAGTTTTGATTTTACGTTTCAAAACGCTTTAACTTTAAAATATGCGGCCCAAAAAACTGCAGAGGCCGTTCTTAAGAATCCTCTTATAAAAAAGATTGCTGTGCTTAAGCCAGATGATAATTTTGGTCATGCGTACTCTGATACATTCATACAAACCATCACTAACGGTGGCAAAGAAATCACTGAAGTCGCAAGTTATATTTTTACGGAAAAAAATAGCTTAAACGATGCCATTAAAAAAATAGTTAAACTTGATCCTACCGGTGATAGAAAAGACGAATTTAATCGAAAGATGAACGCATGGAAAAAAGATCATAAAAATACCCGTAGACTTAACCCTCCAACGGTAGAAGAAATTTTGGCTCCGATCATAGACTTTGACGCTCTTTTTATTGCAGATTCGGCAAAGCCAGCATCCTTAGTTGCAGCCTCTTTACCAGTGTTTGATATTGAAGGCGTTCCTTTAATAGGAACACATTTATGGAATAGTGATGAGTTGATTAAACGTGCCCCAGAGCAAGTTGAAGGTGCGATCTTTATCGATTCGCTACCACCGGCTGGACAATGGCCTAACACTTTTTGTACACGATCAATCGCCAAGTCATTAGGTGGAAAAGAACCAAACTTATTTTCCGTTTTAGGATATGACTCGGCAAAACTTATTAAGTCCGCTTTAAATTCCTCACCAGGAAATCGCGTAGCCTTAAAAGAAAAATTAGAATCCTTAGGTAAAGTCGAAGGCTGCCTTGGAGATCTAACCCTAGACCAAACTAGGGTTGTTGGTCTTGCAGTTTTTAATTTGATCGTGAAAGATCAAAAAATTGTTTTGGATGTTGAAACTAATTAAAGCCCTACGCAGTAGGAAAAGTTCCAGCGAGAGCGCAGGGCGTGCGCACGGAAGTCCCAGCGAAGCGGACTGAACGGTAGCCGCCCGAAGAGCGCTCGAGTGAACTAGACATCGACTTTAGCCAGTACCCTTAGCCTCTGTTCACTCAGGCCCGCTTAATGAGTTACTCTTTCGTTTGCAAACCTTATACTCGCACCAGATTAGAACTTTTCTTGCCTCAACAAAAAATAAGTTGAATGGAGGGCATATTTTTAGACCTTCCTATAGCTCATCGACTCTTTAGCTTTAAACAAGTACTCCGATAATAGCTTATGGAAAACTTGGATGTTTTTCATCGGATTTAGACCAAACAAAAGGTTTAGCTAAATTCAGGAATACAGCACCGGAGGCATAATGAGTTCAGACAGCAAGTTGCACGAAATCCCTAAATCACTACCACTTTTACCAGTTAGAGACATGGTGATTTTCCCTTACATGATACTACCACTTTATGTAGGCCGGGAATCTTCAATCAAAGCTGTCGAAAAAGCACTAACGAATAACAGATACATCTTTTTAGCGTCACAGGTTGAAGTGACAGAAGAAGATCCGTCTCATAATTCGATTTATAAAGTAGGAACTGTCGCGATGATTATGCGAATGAGAAAACTTTCTGATGGCCGAGTTAAAATTCTTGTTCAAGGTGTTTCGAAAGCGGTTATTGAAGAGTTCACAAGTAAAAAACCTTTCTTTGAAGTGAATGTTCAAAAAATCGAAGAGTCAGAGCCAGCGACATTATCTTTAGATGCAGAGTCTTTGATGAGAAATGCTCGTGAAAAATTAGAAAAACTAATTGGACTTGGAAAACTTTTATCCCCAGACATTTTAGTGGTTTTAGATGACGTAAACCAGCCAGGACGTCTAGCCGATTTGATTGCAAGTAACTTAAGTCTTTCAGTCAATGACTGCCAAAGAGTTTTAGAGGTGATTGATCCCGTAGATCGTTTATATTTAGTTGACGAAATTTTATCTTTAGAAATCGAGAACATGAAGGATTATAAAAATACAGCTCCCAATCCTCAGATGTCTAAATCACAACGGGAATATTTTTTAAGAGAGCAAATGCGTGCGATTAAAAACGAGCTTGGCGACAGCGCTGGCGACACAAAGTCTGACGAGATCGAAGATTACAGAAAAAAAATCACAGATGCAGCGATGCCTCCAAAAATTGAAGAAGAAGTTTCTAAACAGTTAGGCCGTTTAGAAAGAATGCACCCAGATTCAAGTGAATCTTCTATGTTAAGAAGTTACATTGATTGGATGGTTGATTTGCCTTGGAGCAAAAAAACAGTTGATAACTTAGATGTGATCAATGCCAAACAAGTTTTAGATGATGATCATTATGATTTAAATAAAGTTAAAGATCGTATTTTAGAATTCTTAGCCGTAAGAAGTTTAAAAAATGAAATAAAAGGTCCAATTTTATGTCTTGCAGGCCCCCCCGGAGTAGGAAAGACATCATTAGGAAAAAGTATAGCTAAGGCCATGGGTCGTAACTATCAACGTGTTGCACTTGGTGGACTAAAAGACGAAGCAGAAATTCGTGGTCACAGACGTACTTATGTTGGTGCGTTGCCTGGAAAAATCATCCAAGCCATGAAACAAGCTAAAACAAAAAACCCAGTTATCGTTTTAGATGAAATCGATAAATTAGGTTCGGATTTCAGAGGCGATCCAAGTTCTGCGATGCTTGAAGTTTTAGATCCTGAACAGAACAACGCTTTTAAAGACAACTACATCAATGCCGACTTCGATTTATCTGAAGTATTATTTATCGCAACAGCAAACGTTGTTGAAAATATTCCTGCGGCTTTAAAAGATCGTATGGAAATGATCTATATCCCAGGTTACACAGAAAATGACAAATTATTGATTTCAAAAGCTCATTTAATTAAACGTCAAATTGAACAAAATGGATTAAAAGATTCTCAAATTTCGTTTACTGAAGACGGTATTAAAGCTTTAATTTCTGGTTACACTCGTGAAGCTGGATTAAGAAATCTTGAGCGCGAAATTGGTTCTGTCTGTCGTAAAGTTGCAAAATTAATTGTAACAAATAAAGCTAAAAAAGTTGAAGTCACTGCTGACGCTGTTTATGAATTGATGGGTCCACCGCATTTCATTCGCGATCCAAGATTAACCGAAGACAGAGTTGGAATTGTAACTGGTTTGGCTTGGACACAAGCTGGTGGTGAAATTCTTTATGTTGAAACTTTAGCAATGCGTGGAAACGGCGGATTAACGTTAACCGGTAAATTGGGCGACGTCATGAAAGAGTCGGCTACTGCAGCGATGTCTTATGCAAAAGCTCATGCGAAAAATTTAGGAATTGATGAAGCTTGGTTCGATACACATCAAATTCATATTCACTTACCAGCAGGTGCTATTCCTAAAGATGGTCCATCAGCGGGTGTAACTTTGGCGACAGCTATCGTAAGTTTAATCACAAACACTCCAGTAAGAATGGATGTAGCGATGACTGGTGAATTAACTCTGACAGGACGAGTCTTGCCTGTCGGCGGCATCAGAGAAAAAGCACTTGCGGCTTTAAATCAAGGCATCAGAAACATCATCATTCCAGTCGCTAACAAAAAAGACTTAGAAGATATCCCACGCGAATTTAAAGAAAAAATAAATTTCATCTTGGTAGAAAATATCGACGAAGTACTTCAAGTGGTTCTACAAAATAAACCAACTGCAGAAGACGAGAAAAAGAAAAAAGAAACTTCTTCTCGCCGCCTAGTCGCATAACCGCACATTAATCCCCAAAACTTTGAACAAAAAAAAGATACGTCTCACGTATCTTTTTTTATTTTCCCAAAAGGTGCCAGGTTCCAGATGGTGGTCACAGTGCGCAACAAAGTTAACACTTCAAAACTATAAAAAAAATGAAGAAGTGATGTTTAAAAGATTAAATTCATTAAAATAATTCAAACAAAAATTTATGCGCCGTGACCAGCATTCGGAACCTGTCACCTTTTGTTATTGGATGCCGAAGCCTTCGATGAATGAGCCGTCGAAAAATTCTGCGCCTGAGTAAGGGTGGAAGATGAAAGGTAAGATGTGAAAGTCGGACCATGTGTAATGGATGGTTACGTAGTCCCCTTCCTCAATTTCAACTTGTGATTCACCAGGTAGCGAGTTGATTTCGTTTAAGACGACTTGAACTTCGTAAGACTTTAACTTTGTGTCATTGCTGTAGTAAGGCGTTTCCTGAAACTGCACTACAGCTATGTTATTTGTAATATCAACAACCATGCCCTCGGCTATGACTGGTGTGTTATTATAAAAATATGTTGAACCTAGAAGAACAGAAACTGCAGTGGCTCCACCAGCAATCCATTTTTTTGCCAGTGAACTGATTGCAGCTCTACCATTTTTTACTTCATCTCGAGAAGCTGTAGGCGGGGTATTATGAATTTCTTCAACAGAAGGTAAAGAACCTTTTAGCGGTCTCGGTAATTTTTCTGGAGCAGGCTGAAT
>JANODG010000114.1:0-1703 GCA_031412575.1 Bdellovibrionales bacterium | reverse complement strand
AGCACCATCGGCTTGGCTGATGCGCCCCAGAAGATCGCCAGCGTGGCGCCGGTGATGTCGCCCTCCCACTTGAGCGGGTAGCGGATCTTGGTGAAGCGCAGCACGTCCAGGTCGGCCACGGGAAGGCGCATTTCCTGCTGCACGTCGTCGCTGGCGGCCGGGCCCTCGACGGTGAACAACGCGCCGGGCAGGGCGGCATGGAACATGCTCAGCACGTCGTTGCTGAACGCGCCGGAAAAGCGCAGGTCGATGGCCTGGACGTGGTCCTCGCCATGGATTTCCTTGCGGCCCTTGGCGTTGGTCAGTTTGAGCGTCTTGCGCTCGGGGATTGCGAAAGTCATAGGTTGCCTTGGTGGTTGGTGGTGGATCAGAGGACCATTCGCAGGTCGATGGCCTGGATGGCTGGGCTGGGCGGGGTGTGCTCCTGCAGGTCGCGCTCGAAGTCGGCGTACTGGCTGTGGTCCAAGCCCTGCGGCACGGCCACGCGCGTGACGAAACAATGCACGGGGATGTTGCCGTCGGTCAGCCCTTCCCAGATGCGGGCAGGGACACCGTTGACATGGACGATCTTGGTGGTGCTCTCGATCGTGATCCTCATTGGCAGGCCTCGCATTCACCTTCACCGGGCTTGAGGGCGCAGGCCTTGGAACCGGCCAGGAAGTCGGGCTCATCAGCCGGCCTGTTCAGGTTGTGCCAGAGCTTCCACAGCGGCAGAAGATCGGTGTCGGCAGCCAGCGCGGACAGGTCCACCGGCACGCCGGCAAACGCAGCGGAGAGAGCCTGCAGCGGGCGCAGCGATCGCGTAATGCGGTCGCGCTCCTCCTCGTTGGCGCCCATCATCACGCCGGCGATGGCCACGCGAAAGCGCAGGTCGTCGTCGACGCGGCCGGACATGAAGAACAGGTCGTGCTCGTTCTTCGGGTCGCGGACATGGCTCATGGCGAACTGGACGCGCTCCTCCAGCGGCTTGTCCTTGGGCAGCCGGTCCCGCAGCACGTTGGCGGGTATCGTGAGCTCGATGTGGTGCATGGCGTCAGGCACCCTCGCGCGGCTTCACGCACTCGTAGTGGTACACGCCCTTGATGCGCTCCTTGAGGAAACCGCCCTTGGACTTCGCGGCCAGGAACTCGCTCGCCAGTTCCTGCGGGACCCGGTGGTAGTCGTATTCGCTGTTGCCCCACTTGAAGCGCACGCGCAGGGTTTGGTGCTCGGCGTCGTAGCCGACGGCGCCGACCTGGGAGCTGAAATGCGTGTCGAACAGGGTGATGCCCAGGTTCTTGGTGCTGGGGTGGTGCGCCAGCAGCTTCTCGGCCTCGGTCATTTCGCGCTCTGCCGGGCGCGCGGCGATAGATTGGTCCATGGTGTCCTTTCGAGTGGGTTGAAAACCGCGACTTCCGCGGGGACTGCCCCGACCAGCGAGGCAGTGGCCGGGGTTGTCAGGCGGCGACCGCTTCCTTGCGCCGCGCGGCCTTCTCGCGGTCGTACACGGCGCTCAGGTGCGCACCGAGCTTTTGCAGGATTTCGATGATCTGGTGCTCGTGGTACAGGACGGCCTGCAGCTTTCGACCGGCCGGCTCACACCCGATAGAGCGCAGGAACTCGGATGTGACGATGAAACCCAGCTTCTCGCAGATTCGACCCATGTTGAGCGTGGGCTCTGGGAGGGCTGCAGGGGCAGGGCGCTCCATTGCCTGCTCGTTCTG
>JANODG010000113.1:0-6110 GCA_031412575.1 Bdellovibrionales bacterium | reverse complement strand
CATGAACTACTTTGTGATTGATGTAATCAATATCAAGGTTTCTAACAACGGCCGAAAGTGATTTGCCGTTAAAGTTTAACGAAAATAACGCATGCTCATGAGCAAGTACGTTCTTTTTAAAACTCATAAATTCAATTGCACCATATTGACTTGGTTTTCCATTTCCATAAATAACAACAGGTACTAAATTTTTACTTCTTGTCATTTTCACGAATTTTTTACCAGGTTTACGTTCTTGTACATCAACGTTAATCTGCTTTGCCATAGATAAAGCCCCCTTTTGACTTATCTAATAAGTATCAGCACAAATTATCGCCTTGTATATAAGACCCAGCCCTTGGAACTGTGTCTGTATTGGTTTACATGGATTTCTGGTCCATAGCACAGATGTTTCATAAGAAAACATTGGGACTTCCGAGTACTGCTCGCCCACATAATTTTTTATTTTTTGAATTAATGATTTTGTCTTCGAAGGATCTAATTCTAAAATTAACTTTTCTAGATCATTGTCCAATTGCAAATCATTCCAACCTTTAAAATTATAATCACCCTTTGAATGATAAGATAAATAGTGGGGATAAAACTCTTGAGGTCTACTTGTATCAACATATATTTCATACTCTTTCTTAAAAACTTTTTCGTTAAACACGGACTGCGAAACCTTTAATAAATTTAATTGAAGCCCTTGCATTTTTGCTTTCTCGTTTAAATAGGTTAACCATTTTTCATCTTCTGAGCTAAAGTACCATACATCAATTTTAGAAGGTAACTTCACGTTTAGCTCATCTACTGTATTTTTATAAGAATCCAATTTCAAAATCTTTAAATTTTTAAATTGTAAATTTAACTTTTCTATATCGTTAATTTTTCGCAGAAGTAAAAAAATCTTTTTACGTTGGTCAATACTAATTTTTGATAGATTAAAAGAGAGCGATACAAGCTCTGTTTTTAGGTTCACAGGAAACCAGTCCTGTTCACTCAAAGCATACACATCGCGCCCAAGGATGATCATATTTTTTTGGGTGTTTCTTGAATCTAAAAGCTTTTTTAATTTCTGATCCGAAGACACTGTTTTAACTAAAATTTTTTTTGGCATCTTAATGCTTTTAAATTTATCAAAAAACCAAGATGTTTGATTGGTTGATAAAGCCAATTGACCCCGATTAGAAAACTGAGTCACTTGATATGCCCCGGTCCCAAGATAAGGATTCATTTTTAAATCCGAAGGATAAAGCTTCACTGTACTCATGATATGTGACCAGTATGTATGAGTGGCATAAAATGGATCCGATTGGTATTTGGGATCCAAACGTAAAGTTAAAATATCATCTTTGTAGTCTAGGGTCTTAACTCTTCTTAAGATCGGTTCATATATAGCCGCTTTAAGCGAATCATCTTTATAGAAAAAATAGGAAAATTCGAAATCAGTTTGATTCACTTCGCGGCCACTTGACCATTTCAGATTCTTTTTGATTTTTAGCTTTAACTCCGTGCGATCGGAATTAAAAGACCAAGATTCTGCAATCGCAGGTGACCAAACAAATTGTTCGTCGACGCTAAGGATTCGATCCCAAATTAAGTTTTGAATCCACCATATGTATAATCCGTCAGGGTGTATGGGATTAAATTTTGGGATATCACCCCAGAAATATAGATTTAAAGTGTCTAGTCGTTCGCTTTCAGAGATTTTGGATGGGTGGGTAACCCTAAGATAAAAAATTGAAACTATACAGGATATAGAAATAATCCCTAAAACTATGAAGATCAAATTCTGACTTTCTTTAAGCTTTGCTAATATTTTATCTTTTAACTTCGGACGATATTCATACATGGATTTACATTATAATTAATCTTAAACTAAACCTAGTCTTTTTAGAAACTAGACTTATCTATTCGTATAAATAAAATTAATATTTGATTATAAAATTAGCTCTTGAAAATATTTATAGAAAACCTTGGAGAACATATGAATCGTCGGTTGTTTGCAAAATTAATTTCTGTTTCGGTATTAAGTGCTTTAGGCCTTATGAGTTTGGATGGATGTGTTGTGCGCCCGGTTGGACCCGGCGGCCCCGTAGTTAGAGGTCGTCGTCGCCGAATCAGAAGACGTGTTCGCCGCAGAATGAGACGTAGAATGGCTGGAGCCTCAGTTGTCTATGTTGTTCCTAGAGCCACAGTCGCTGGTGATGAAATTGAAATGGAAGATGGATCAGTCGGAGTAGTAAACAGCATCAATGGGAAAAACATCGAAATAGAAACCAACGGCAATGTTAAATCCATGACTGTTGAATTCGAATAGACATTTAGGCGGCTCAAGAAATCGAGGGCCGTTTATTTAAAGGTGCCTTGAAAGCTATAAGCTCAAATCAAATGCATACAACTCTGAATAATTTATAAGCCTTATCGACCACTTTGTTAAATTAAACACTAAAGATGCGGATAAAGTTCTTTATTTTGAGCTTCCTTCATTTTAAAAATTTTGAAAGCATTTCAATTTAATAATTAAGAACGTCCAATCCAAGCCTAATATGCTATTACTGTTGGTTATCGAATTAAACTAAATCCTCGAGGAAAAATCATGAAAACTGTGTTTTTTATTCTTTTTATATTCCAAATTATCACAACAAGTTTAAGCCCCTTTGTCTTTGCGGCAACGATCACCACCACAGGCGCAAACCAAGCGGACTTAATCAGACTAGAAAGTTTAAGCGTAAAATGCAGTGAACCAGGTGCTGAGTGCCCGCGCTTAGCCCTTGAAGACGTGGTAGATATTGTTTTTTTAACCGCCGAAGATGAGTATTTTTTAAACGATGAAGTAGCTCGAATAGCTACCGAAGATGGCTTGTTGGTGAGTTACAAAATATCCAAAAAAGAGTCTTCAAAAATCGTAACGAATGAATCGACTGATCAGCCTTTAGACTCATCGGCAAATAAATCAGCATTAGAGGACGAAGTTGAATTCAGATTTTTCCCAATGAGTAAAGTTCAGCTTTCCCCAGATGAAGATTTTTATATGTGTGCTCCAGGCCAAGAATTTAGTTTAGATTATGGCGCGGATCTCACAAGCGTAGGTTTAACGTCGGACAAAGTGTCTGACATTTTTTCCATGGGCTATGAACCTTCGTCTTTTTCATGCAAATGTTTCTGGGCCCCAAGATACGTTTTTGATGAACTAGGTATTGAGAAGTACGACAAGGGAACACCAAAAATCAGTATCGTGGATGAATTATTTCCTGAATCACCTATTTTAACTTCATTAGATCCTCTAACTTCCGTTACAACTTTCTTGAATTCAAACCCACCTGGCGGTTCGATATTTAACCCTAGTTTTCCAAACTACCCAAATAACCCAAACAATCCCCACAACCCTAACAACCCACATGTGCCAATAGCAACTGTAGGTAGTCCTTGCGGAATGTTTCAGTTAGTCTGCGTATTTAATCTTTTGACCGACAACGAATAAAAGTAGAAGAATGAAATCAATTTTTTTGCTACCATTTAAGGCCCTATCGGTTATCACTTTTATCTTTATATATTCAGCGAACGCGGGTTACAGAAATGTAACTCATTCTTTTGAAGTGATATCCCAATCCATTTCTGAAGAACTTGAAGATAGCTACGATATGTTTATTTTCATTAACACTGAAGAAGGTCCGACTCAGCTTCGAGCTTTTATACCAAATCAGCACATGTTGGTTGTGAAGAAGAATCCTAACTCAAAAAAAGTTTTTTTACGAAATGATCAAGGTGTGATTACTGGTTTGGTTTCTGGCACCCAACAACTTTCGGACCTGATCCCAAGTAATGTTTTATCCGACCCATCACCACCCGCTTTCGGATTTCCTTTTGATTGGGATGGATTACAGGTTTTACCTATCTCTACAGGCACGCTTTACCACATGCCAACGTTTTCGGGGGTATTCCAAATCAATTGGAGCCGATCGCAAACCATGTATACAGGGGATGAAACTCAACCCATGTCACATTCCCTTTACGTAGGATATTATTACCATGATAGCAGTAAGCCTTCCGATCAGTGGACAGAAGACACCAGAGAGCAAGTATCTTATGTGGCGGTGCATGGAACGCCTAAACCTAATTGGGCGTCGCTTGGGAGAAGTCGTGCGTCCCACGGGTGCGCCCGAGTGCGAGCGCCCATCATGAATGCCATTTATGATGTAGTTGATAATTTACCGTTAAAAAATGTCATTGAACTTGATTGGGACCACGAGCTTCCACGGATCAATAAAAGCCCATCTTTAAAGAAGCAAAAGCCTGTTTTGTTTTTAATTTTTAATGGGTATTAAATATTTCCAGTCACGGGACGATTTACCTTTCTTGCTACGTTGGAATATTCTAGCGTTAAGTTCTGCAGTTCCGCGTCTTGCGAATCTTGATTGCCAGGCTTGATGACTTTAACAGCCTCTACCACAGACTTAGTTTTAAATTGCGATTTAGAAAACCAAATGCTCATTTTAATTTTTTCAGTTTTGGATTTCAGCACATCTATAACCATAACCCATTTGTCACCATCAGCGCGCCATGATTTCGTAACGATCATGTCTTCACCTTTAGAGGGTTCAAACGAGTTCTGATAAAATTCATCTAAGGAACAAGATTGGTTTAAAAGACTGGCCTCGCATAATTCCAAACTTAAAAAATCATCAGGTGGTGTTGCAGAAGATGAGTTGGACCCATTTTTCGTACAGCTTGTAAATGTAATGAGTAGACAAATGAAAAGCGTAAAACGGATAAAATTCAATGGTGACATTTAAAACCTCCTGATGGTTTTTTTCTAGTTATATTTATCTTCAAGCTCTGGATTATTGTACATTGTTGGAACGAACTGTTTTTTTATGCAGCTTGCAAACCATTCATGAATTTGGGCGTGTTCAAGATTTTTAGAAGAAACCTCTGGTTTCTTATCCACTTTGCTTTGACCTATGGCTTGAGCACATTGACAAACACTGACCGGATTTAAAAAGCCTTCTTCTTTCATAAAGTCTATAAATAAGTTTAACGTGAATAAGGCTCTTGTCTCTTCGCTAAGTCTAGATTTTCCTGCAGCTATTTTTATGCCATTAAGCTGAATCATTTCTTCAAGAAAAAGCTTGTATTGAGACAAATGTTTAAATTTCTGTCTTTCGAGTTCTCGCAAAGTTTCTACATTCAAAAGGTATTTTGTCAGAGCACTTTGTTTTTTAATCGGAACATCAGTACCGATCTCGCACGACAACATTTCTTTTAAGTCGGATGAGGAATAAGCCTGAGATTCGAAATTAAAGATTAACAAAAAGTAAAGAACGAAGTTCATTAAAAAAACCAACCTTTTGTCTTATACAAAGATTTAAGGCAAGTGGCTTTGGCCATAAGATCGATACTTTCCACAACAACAATAGGGCTTGCCTTAAAGGTCTTCTCATCAGGAATCCGCTTGGACCTATTTTGATGGAAACAATCACACAATTTATAAATGTCTATCGTTCCTTTAGTTTGTAAATACCGAACTAAGGACTGATCGGAAACAGCTTTGTTAGCAGCTGAAATTAGTTTCGCCTTATCAGTAAATTTAGATTGATTGGCTTTAACCCATGTCAAATATTTCGTGGCTTTATCTACGTTGGACATAGACTGGGCCCGAAGTACTTGTTTTATAGATTTAAAACCCATTTTTTCCATCTCGACGTACACGTCGGTAGAAAAGAAATCATTACCCATAAAATATTCGGCGTTGGCTTTGTCTTTGTCTTTTCCATTTAGCTCTTTACAGTCATTGGTATAAAGCCAAGCGCGGTATTCCGGCGAAGAAATAGTTTGACCATTAGCCAAGGAAAATAAAGAAACAAAACTCAATAGAGCAAATACTTTCATTCTGTAATTAGGGTTGGATTTAAGACTTAAAAAGTCAACTTCACGTCCAGCTTCCAATCAAGTAAGTGGTAAGTTTTATTTGAAATTTCAAAATGTTTTATCTTTATAAATGACATCATTCAGATTTTTTTCAAGCACATCTTGCGCATGAGCTAAAGACGATTTTTTTTCTAAAGCATCATCGTGGTTCACAAATCTAAAAACTTCTGACGTTTTAATTGAACCACTAAAACCACGTT
>JANODG010000112.1:0-19185 GCA_031412575.1 Bdellovibrionales bacterium | reverse complement strand
TGTTTATAACAATTGTCAGAAGCAATATCGCTTGTGCAAACTAATCTATCGATAGGTTTATCTGACAAGGACACATACGACATATCATAATGGTCTAAATATCTTGTTAACAAAGTATCCACACGTTTACGCGCTTGCTTTTCTGCCATCAAATTATTGTACAGAGTCTCTAGGCCTGGAGTTATCGTCACTAAACCAGTTCGTGTGTCTACAGTTTCTTTATCGTTAAATGTAATTCCTTGGAAGTGAGCAATAGATCCATGATATGGAGATTTTTCATAACCAAAGTTTTGAATTTCGCCGTACTGAGAATCGATCGATGTGTTTAACGAATTACAATCATCCGTTTCGCAATACGCTTCATCGAGGTTATCAGTCGGTCTTAAACTTCCACTGTTCGAATTATGTAAAAACGTCATCGGACCAACAAAAGTTCTACCCTTTATTCCCGATTTTTTATCCACCAACATATCTAAGTTTGAAACCGCACTAAAAGCAGGCGTCTGCGTGAAATCATTTTTTAAAATATCACTTAAAGTCGTTTGATTGACTAGGCTTTCAAGAAACTGATCTCCACCATTTTGAAAAGGTTGAAATCTAGAAATATCGTCCGAATAATCCTCAGGGTAAACTCCAGTATCAAAAGGAATTAAAGCTTTGGTTACGGGATCAATATTTTCCGAACCAGAAACTGCTTTTTTAGATTCATCATAATAAACAGTCACTGGATTTAATTGTCGGCATTGGCGCTCTAGAATTTGAATATTCTGAGCTACTTTTTCAGACTCTTCACGAAGTTCCGTTAAAGCTTCTAAATTTAAGTCATGCTCTTTACGTCTTCTGATATTTTCGGCTTCAACTTCGTCAATACGTCTCTTGACCCCGTTGTCGTCTAAGATCTTTCCTTCCTGGGCCGCTACTGCAACGTCATTTTCAGACTTTATTTCTCTTAAAATATCTTTAAGTCTCATGTCTAAACTTTGATTTCTAAAAGTTGCGGACTCAAATGCATTGATGGATTCAACCACATTAGGATCTTCAACAATATTCTCTAGATCTTCAATCTTAGAGACATAAACGTCATCACTCACAGCTGCGGCAACAGCATCTAAAACTCTAGACATTAGAAATTTAAGTCTTTCTTGCTCTTCTAAAGTCATACGTTGCAATACAGGACTTTCTTCGCCAAGACTGATTTGAAAAATCTGTTCAAATCTTTCTTTGATTAAATTCACCTTTTGTAAACGAACTTGATTGATCGGCTCTAGTTGAACAAAAAACTGCTGTCGAATTCTCATCAGACGCAAATCATCTACAGAAAACTCAACGGGCGTAATCACTCGCCCAGAATTCACACGGACTAATTTTTTAACCATAGACATTGCACGTTTTCTTCGTGGATCGCCATATGGAATGCCTGGAGTGACAACCCCATTATTAATCGAGTCTTTAACTTCGTTTCCGCCGTAAATCACAGAGCTATCGCCATTTGGGGCGTCAATATCAAGCTCAGGTATTTTTGATAAATCTTGATCAGCAGAATCGTAGGGCTGAGTTAATAACCTTGAATCTTCCCCTTCAATTTCAAACGGAATGGCAAAAATATCTTTTTCATTTCTTGCTGATGGATCAAGATAATCTTTTTGAATGGCGGTTTTCATCAAATACACACCATCACGTAATGGGTAAATTGAGTTGATACCTTCAAGAATGCTTGAATATCTTAAAACAAAAGGTTTTAAATTTAACAGCACAGTTTTTTTAACGTTTAAGTGCATGTCTTTATCAATCTTGTATCTAAATCTTAGTGTTTCGTACCCAAAGTCCCCGATAAAAAATCGAGGTTCAATTTTGTCACGACCACGCACGTTTTGCAGGAAGGACTCTGAAGCAATACGCGCGTCTTGCCCAAAGGTTCCGAATTTTTCGTCCCATGGATTTATTAATATTTTTAGCTTTTGAATGTTCGCTGGTAAATTTTCATTGCTTAAATCTTTGTGTTCGTTAACCCAATTTTGCACTTCAAGGGCTAGATTAGAACCAGGGCGCCACTTAGAAACAAAGACGTATCTTTCTACAAGTTCTTCTTTTTGGTAATACTTATGAGTGATCTTATCGTACCAATAAATAATCCCACCCTGCCTTGCTCGTGAAGGATCGTTTATATTTGCAGGATCACTTAGTTTAACAACTTTCCACCTCGCTGTATCCTCGGGATTGTTATAATCGGTATGAACAGATACAACTTCAAAAGGAGTATTATCACCAGCCGGAATACCTGCAAGCTCATCCATAACACGGGATTGCACTCTAAAAATCACAGTTCTTTGGGCTGCGGTTTCCCCAGCCTCAACAGTAGCGAAACGAATATTCATGTCATCAAATTGGAACTCACGGGCTTTATCAACATATCCAGCGTCGTAGGCGCCTTCGCCGCTTAGAGCACTTCGAATATATTCATCAAAGATAAAGTTGTCGTTTCTAGAAACAGGATCTTCAATCAAGTCCCCAGTTCGTCCGATGAACTCATTGAATCTTCCGACTGTAAAAAGACGATCTAAGGGCTCTAAACCTTGCCCTATGCCTTGAGGATATATTCTTAAAGCTAGCTTAATAACTCCTGAAGATGGATAGTAAGGTACGATGGCTTTGTAGTCGAATTGCAAGTCATTAGCACGCTTCACCACTTGAATTTGAGGCTCTAATCCTGGAGTCAATAAAATTGGCTGGATCCCTTCGTCGGTGTGTAAAACTAAATGAGCATGAAGTCTAAAGCGCCCATCTGATATTTCAATGATGTCATAACCCTCACCGCCCACTTTTTTAGATCGATAAGCTAATTTAAGTCGAACCGTGAAATCTAACTTTATCCCATCAATGTTTTCAGGGTATCTTTCGTCGGGCAGTCTATAAACATAAAATTTATTTGGGCCGCGAGTGATTTCAGAAATAAATTGTAAATCTTCAGGTAAAGTCGCATCGTTTTCAGCACGACGTTTAAAAAACTCTTCCCGGTCATATCGTGTAAAAAATAAGTTCGTGGCTTTAAACTGTTCTTGCATTTGACTTAAAGACGGATCAAAACGACCAATTAATAAAGGCTCGGCACTTTGATATCTTTGAGTGGTCGGATTCATCACAACTAATTCAGATGAATCATCCTTTTTTTGAATCCTTAAGTGTTCAGAGGCTCGATAAGTTTGATTTAGTAAGGGAGCTGCTTCCGTTTCAGTTAAATTAAATGTTCTATCAACAACTTCACTTAAACCTGGTCTAACATTGGCCCACGGATTGATTTGCATAACAATTGTTCTGGTGCCGCGACGTGTGCCCAAACCTTTAATCTTACGCACGATTTGAACTGGCTCAGCTAACGATTTAAAATAATCATAACCGATGGTTTCAGTCCACTGCACTTCTGAATTAGCGTTGGCTTCGAAGCGGCACTTTGGCGCTTCACCAGGTTGTAGTGAAGTTTGACAAATTTCGTTGCCATCCTCATCTAAAATAGCAAATGGAAAATCCCTTAACGAGTTTCGTGATGAGGTATCACTTAATCTCGTAAAAAAAGAAAAAGTTTGTGACGCTGGAACTGTCCAACCTCTGATATTTAAAAGTTGAACTTGGTCCCTTAAAATTTGACCACCTGAAGCTTGAACGTCAAAATCAGCGTCGTCGCCAAAAGCAAGGCTCGCTTTAATTTTTGGATCATGAGTTTTATGTCTCATGCATCCTGAGGTTGTGACTAATAAAATCAAAAGTAGTGTTTTAATAAGATGTGGACTTATCATGAAGATTCTCGGTGTGTTTCTAAGTTGACGTAGGATTTGATTGATCAATCTTGGTAACGAATTATGTGACGAACTATGCTTAATTGAATAAATCATAAGCCGTCTCCAAGTTAATTGTTATTATGTCGCTTTCTAACTGTCTAAGTGCTGGGTCAGGATTGATTAAATCTGTAACCATGTATCCGGCAGACAGCCTTACCTTTTTTTCTAACCACTGTATTCCAACTTCGATGCCATTACCCCTACGATTGGTTTGAATCATTCGAGATGTAAAAAAAGCGGGTACAGCATCAGACTCCACAAAAAAGTCACTGACTATAATATCAAATCCAAGATCTCGATTGAATCTATGATGGGCACTTAGTTGAATTATTTGAGATTGATTGAATGTTTTAGGTGCCCCAAGATTTTCAAGCATATCAACACCAAATCTAAAAGATGTGTCCTTAGAAGGACTATAGACCGTATTAAAGTTTGTCATCCAACCCCTGAAATCGAATGCAAAAACGGTGTTATTTCCTGTACCGTCCGTTTTGTTTCCATATAATCTTGAAACATCAGCTACCGAATTAGGGAGATCATTGTAATCAAAATATCCACCTGAAAAATAGAAACTTAAAGTTTCAAGATTATAGCCCAAACTTCCTTTAACAGTATTTAAAGTTGGAGTAGATTCACGTTCAACAAGATCAGTTGAAAATGTGAATGTGGTGGGTACAACTTGCTGGGCCATCAAATTTAATTTCAACTCATCGGTTTGATAAGTGAAGGACTCACCAATTCCTGGAAATGAACGTTTTGAAATGAACAAATTATTACCAAAAACTTCGTACTGAGATAATGCCCCTGCTTGCAACTCAAACATTCCGTTATCTAAAATATCAAGATTTAAAAATCCATGATTTAAAAACGCAGGTCCTGATGGCATTAAGTCACCAAATCTGGTTTGTGCTTGGCCGCCTTGAAATAAAACTGTGGCTTTCAAATCCAAATCTAATCTTTCTAGAATACGATATTTAAGTTTTCCAGCACTTGAAAATGAAAAGAAAAAAGAATTGTCGATTTCTGAAGAGTAAGATTCCGCTACACTTTTCATGTCCCAAATTAAAAAAACTCTGCTTCCATCACGGTTTGCTTTGTCTTCTAAAGCTTGCATGTAACTTTTTGAAAATGGGCTGGCATCAAAGGTTAATTCAACTGAAAAAGCTGGGCGCACGAACAGGCACACCAAAGCGATTTGAATCCAAAATGAGGAACGCGCATTTATCAAAGTTTACCCCTTGAATTTACTACTCTTTATTCAAAAACTGTTCACAATTTAAAGTTGCCCAAATCAAAACTATTGGCCGCTTAGTGAAATAAATAATTCATACAGTGTCTAAAAAGGGCCAGATCCTCATAACTAGCCGTTTTACGTCATTTTTTTGAAATCCAAATTACGCATGATAGAACCAGATATTCCTTGAAAAATAAACATGATTTTTTACATAGACTGCTTGAAAATTGAATTTTTTCTATACGAACGGGTAAAAAATACACTTAAAAATATGGAGCTTGCGCACCATTAAATTCCTATGTTGGCTTTATAAACGAAATAGGCTTATTTTAGACAAGGTTAAGTCAAGAACTGTATAAAATTGTAAAGTTTATGTGATTTGTTGTGAAGTTATCCATAACTCAAATTTAACACTTTTTAGACAAAATATTTGAAAAAAACTGGCAAAAAAGCTTTAGAAAAACTATCAAAAATGAGGATACGATGAACCTGTTTAACCCAATGAGAACTCTTCCTAAAACACCTAAATTTACCAATGAAGCTTCGAAAAATACTCTTGTCGTTTTTGGCGAAGTTTTTCAGCGAGGTTACGTCAATGGAATGATTGAAGAAGCCGAACGATTAGGAATGAACGTTGTGTATTCTACAGTGGGTCGTCGAGATGAAAATAATAAATTACGTGAACTTACCTCATCCGAGATCGATGAAAAAAATCAAACTCCACTTATTAATATTCCACTAGAAGCAGGATTTGATTTAATCCCATGGAAAGACGGTCAAACGCTAGTTGAAAAACTTGGTCCTTATAAAATGAGTCAATGGACAGATATTGAGATTGATTTTGAAGAATTGGACCAAGTGATCGCGAAATCAAATAAAGATTTCAGGTCCAGAACGGATAAATTCATCACTGAATTAAAAAAACAAATTCCAAACGAAGGTCATATTGTTTTTGCCCACACAATGGCTGGAGGTATTCCCCGAGCTAAAATTGTAATGCCTACTATGAATAGAATTTTTAAAGGCAGTGGTGAGCGTTTTGAATCTTCCGAAGAATTCGTGAACACAACTTTAGGAAAAATTTGTCTGAAGTCTTTTGACGAAGTTACGGCCAACACATTTCAAATCCTAATTGATGCCACAGAACAGATCCGAAAAGAACGTGAAGCTAAAGGTTTTAAGGTTGGTTATACAGCTTTTGGATATCATGGCTGTGACGCTTTAGTGGACGATAAGTATGTTTGGCAAAGTTATGCTCCTTACTTACAAGGTTGGGCAAAAATTGAATTAGAAAATATAGCCATCAACAATTACGAAAAAAATATTAAAGCTTCGGTCTTTAACGCCCCAGAAATTTTAACAAATTCAAGCAGCGTATTTTTAGGAGTCGAAGTTTGTTTATATCCTCTCTTAAGCGCACTCAAAAAAGAAGGAATCAAAGAGTCGCACCCAATTTTTAAAGAGTGCCAGCAAAAACTAAAAGAGGGTCAGTCTCTTCAAATGATCGAAGACTATGTCCAAGATTATTTAAACTCAGACATCACTCAAGTCCTTACACAGTTTGAAACGTGGCCCCACCACAACATGCCTGACCAGATGGAGAAAATGAAACTAGCCTCGAGCGAACTCATCAACATGCACAAAGACAACAAAGACCTAATCACATCTAACTTAAGCGAAGTGGTCTTCAAAGCGTGCGGCGCCCTCATGATCCACGAAGTCTTAGACCTCAAAGCACCCGTCTGGTGGATCGGCCACGACATCGTCGCCCGCTGGGCCCAAAAATCCCTCTAAAAAGTCATAATATTTAAGACTTTTAAAATATCTAGGAACCAAATTTATGAATATTACCTTTTTAGTTATAGCTGTTTTAATTTATTTTCCCTGTGCTGATTCAAAACTTGAAGAAAAAACAAATTTCAAATATCCAATGGAAGAAGTAATTAACAGCCTTTTAGATAATGAACAACTTAACAAATATTTGCATCCAAAAAAAGATAGAATTCCTCTGGTTATTACTGGTGAAGGAATTGAAAAAACTTTTAAATTAAAAAAATTCGGCAAACCAGTAATCGTAAAAAATAATGTATTAGCATCAACACCTCATTTAAATTTTACTATTTTTGAATGCAAATTTGAAAACTATTGCAATCTTGCATTTGAATACTCCGTGGAGGGAATTCAAGGTAGTACTGGAGTTATAATTAATCCTGATAAATCAATTAAATTTGAAAAAATGTCTATATATGAAAAATAATTAGAATTTTACATTTTTACCTCTAACATCCCTCTAACTTTTTTTTCGATCCAAAAATCAAAAATAGTATTTAGGAATATAAAATTTTCTAAGTTCATATTGTCTTTGTTATTGGGCTCGTTGGCACTTAAACCATGCATTCTAAAAACCTTGGAACTTTATTTAAAATATATTTGGATATGAGCACTAAAACCCGGCTCATTGGCGCGTAGCAATTAAGTGCGCTAGCATTTAGCGACTAGCGCGTTACCTTGTCAGCAAAGTAGCCAAAAGATTCTATAAATTTTAGGTCTACAACTTTTTAAAGGATTGATTTAATTTTAAATCTGTTCTTTAAAAAGTTGTAGACCTAAAATTTATAGAATCTTTTGGCTACTTTGCTGAAAACAAGGTTTAAGTGATAATGCCCGTTGGGTTTTAGTGCTCATATCCAAATATATTTTAAATAAAGTTCCAAGGTTTTTAGGCATGGTTACGCGCCAACGAGCTCAATAACAAAGACAATATGAACTTAGAAAATTTTAAATTCCTAAATACTATTTTTGATTTTTGGATCGAAAAAAAAGTTAGAGGGATTTATTGGCTCTGGGGGGGCGCGATGACACATGTGGTTTGGGGGATGGTGACTTCGAAGATCTGTTGGTCGAGATAGGTTTCCCAAGCAAGCTTGAGATTGGTGCAGTATTCTTGGCTAGAGGCTGGCTGCTCGCCCATCGTGAGGATGCTGTTAAAGACTTTGTAGACGTCGATACGGGTCAGCGGAACAACTGGTGATAATCTATGAGTTATAAGCCAGTTAACACCTTCAACTGTGCCCTGGGGAATTGGTGGCATCTGTTTAAGAATTAGTAACTTTTTAAATAAGTGGGCGGCTCTAGATTCTGAAAGCTCAATGCCAGATTGCATACGCGCCATACGGCGCAAGATGGATTTAAATCTTTCTTCATAGGCCATTTGAAGTTCGTCATACTCTAAAAGATCGTTTTTAGGATTTGATCTGAATAATCCTGGGCGATCCGAATCATATCGTTCAAAAAGGGATTCGATATATCCAAGTAAAGTGACCGAATAAATAATTTCGTCGTAAGAAATTGGCAATTCAAAAGTCCGACAAGTGCGTGTGACTTCAAAAATGTTTCTATAAAATTCTTCAGCATTCCCCTCGGCTTCAATGTATCTTACTAAGTTTGGCAAGTGGTTAAAGTACCTTGAATAGTTACTTAAGATATAGCTACGAACACACTCTTGTTTTAAATAAGGACGTTTTTGAAAAACACTCCTGCCTGGCAGCACACAGTCTGGAATGGCCGCGATGTTATTGAAGAGTTTATTGGCTACAGAACTTGATGAAGTCGCCATGGTTAACCATTCCAGTCCCTCTTGCACTTCAATGCGGTCGTTTCCATTTGATGAAAATCCAAAAAGGTTGGCTTCAAGAAAAGTTCTTCCACCAGCGTCACAAGACAGGGGACTTCCCATTCCTTCTGAAACTACAATTTGACGAATGTCATTGTAGAAATTTTTAGCCGCTTGTTCGACCACATACTTTTGAGAATTTTGATCTTCTCGAAATTGTCTGCCATAAGTGTCAAAAACTAGAAGGACTACATTAGACATCATAGCTTTGTAAAAATTAGAAGTTACAGTTTTAATCTGGCTGTTCGTATTAGGAATTTGAAAATTGATCTTATACTCTTCGCCTGGAAAAACTAAATTTACATAAGAGGGTTTTACAACGTTGGCGAAAACATCTTCACCTTGCTGCTCAGAATTAACTTCGTAATCTACATTTTGAAATAGAAGCTCACGGTATTTTTCTCTTAAGTCTCGCATCGTCGAATCTTCTAAAGATTCAATCAAGGTGTTGACCCAGCGGTTATGCATAAATTTTAAATGGCTCAGCTTAGAGTTTGAAATATACCATGATCCAGCAGTGTCTGAAGTGACAATGTTTCGTCCAATCTTGGCAATAGCGTCGCGAACAGAATCTTTATTTTCAACTTTTGATAAAAATAATCCACTATCGCTTAAGGCGACAACTAAACGTTCAATCAATTCTTGATTTAAATCTAAACTGGAATTTATTCTATAAGCCATGTCAAAGGCAGCTATCACGGACTTGATCATAGCCGCTAAAGCAACCCCACCTTCGGGAACAAAAAAGCTTTCATTTTGCATCACTGATCTTTTAGCGTAAGTCATTATCCTTAAGCCATATTCAGCTAATCTAAAAAGCTCGCCCCAATTTTCTGGTTGGTCACTGATCGGGAAACTATAGAAAATGTGAATAATCTCTTCAAGCAGTGGGTTCAACTTTTTCACGTGTTCGAAAGTCACAAGTTCTTCTTTAACATTTATGATTTCATTTTTATTTAATAAACTTCCTGCTTCCTTGAGTTCGTGCAAAAAAACTTTTAGTTTTTCTTCGAAAGCTTTGTGGCTTAAATCTATTCTTTTAAAATCATCTGCACTTTGACAAACACCATTTACGTCTGGTTCGCAGTAATTCAATCGATTATAAAAATAATAAAATCTCATGTAAGATCTTGTTTCGTAAACAAATCTTTTCAGTACTGGAATTAGAACTTTGATTTTACTCCAGTCACTTTTGTTGAAGTGATCTAGATCTCCGCCCACTAAAGCCCGTTTCATGATCAGAAATATTTTTGAATATCTTTGGCTATTGAGTTCTGACTTATCTTTCAACATAAAAGTTCTAAGTAAACTTTCAATTTCTAGTCTTGAATACCCTTTACCAGAATCCCTTTCTCGGGTTTTTCTCATGAAGTCGTTTATGGATTCTTCGGTGCAAGCAAAAAAGCCTTCAATCTCCTCGTCTTTAATTTCAGACTTCAGGTAAGACTCTAACACGCCACTTAAGTTTGCAAAACATCCGTTGATCTGATTTTTGATTTCAAGCTTTAAAGGTTCTGGTTTTTTTTCGCCTACCCAACGACAGGAATTCGTAAAAGCAAATGCACCTAACAATCCAATTAAGCCCACTAAGTTTCTCAATTTTAGAATACAACTTAATTTGATCAGTTTAAAATACATAATTTAAACCAACCATTAATCTGTCATTACCTGATTGCTGAGCAATAAAACCGCTAGGGTCAATGTTTGCAGGGCGACCCATTAAATCATACTGTGTGTAGAACTGCAGATTATTTTCGTTTTGATACGTTATCCGGGGTGAAGCTAAAAATGCACTTTCGTCCAAATCGTATTTAAAGTTTAAATTAAATATCAACTTTATCGGATACAGAGAAGCCTGGACATGAGTCTCGAACGCATTAGCAAATATGTAGTCTGAAAACCTAAACGTATTATTCTCGTTTAAAACATTTCTAGATAAATTTCTTAAATAGGAAGCCCCAAAATCAACTTTCACGTTATTGTAATTCACAGAAGAATCAAAACCCAAAGAGTAATAAGTGTTGTTCGAAATTTCTGATTGATAAATTTCTGGATTAGAAATTTCGACGCTGCTGTGATTTTCTGTGAAGACTTCCGACCACACTTTGGCAAAACTAAAATCTTTCGCGGCTTTGATTGAAAAAACTGTTTTTGGAACCAGCCTGGGTTCAACTATAGCTTCAATCATTGAGTTGTTATTATTATCAACAACAGCCTTTGGATCCACTTCAAGAAAAAACTGAGTCGAAGGAGATAATCCTCCGCGCAGAGACAAATCTACGCCGTACACATTAGTGTCGACCCCTAGCAATAGAGCGGGATTTACTAAAATATCCAAACGGCTTCCAATTTCTAAATTATAATTTAACTCTACCAATTGGCCGTCGTAAGCGATTGTCGTTGGTGCATTAACGAACCACGGGCTATTTGAAGTGATTTGCCCGTTATTTACGTTAAAGCTAACCCCAGTATCGGGGAAGCTTACCGGCGAAGCGAAAACAGAAAACTTAATATCCCCGAGTTCCATCCAAGCGGACAGTCCCGTTAGACCTTGATGTATAGGGTTGATCGGGTCTCCTCTGAACTGAGGTTCCACAACACCTAATCCCCATAAGGAATCTAACTTCAGGTCTGTAAAATACATTCGACCAATAGATACCCCAAACTGGCTATCGATGGTGGGCATTTTGGTTTTAAATTCGGTGTTTAACTCTCGCACCCAATACTGTAAGCCTTCAAGATCTGAATACCTAGATCCTAAGTTCCAGCGCGAGGTCATAGAATTAAATTTAAAGGTTCGCATCGATTCGATGGCTAAAAATAAGTCTTGAGTTTGGCTAAGATCCGCATTTGGAACAGATAAAAAGTTGTCTAATTTTACTTGAGCTATTTCGCCCGAATAGTTAGATTGGGCTAAATAAGATTTATGTTTAATTTCTTGGATATAGGTCGTCTGTTCAGCCCAAGCTGTCTGAAGGTAAATTGATAAGAAGGCACAAAGAATGTGTCTCATAACTCTCGTAAAGTACTACCACGAGTCCTAAGCGAAGAGTCACAAAAAAAGACCCATTTTGGGTGTGCAAATACGCTAATTGTAAAAATTACAGGCTCTATTAGATTAAATCAAATTGAATTGGATAAAAACGCTAAAATTTTCATCAGATTAGCTCTGGATGCGTCGTATTCACAACCCTGAATAGTCGCTTTAGACTCAAAGCTTCCATCTTGTTTTTGAATCACACATCCTTCAACTCGCTTAAGCCAACCAAATAATTCCACGTACTGACCTAACACTTGGCGGGGCAAGCGGCCCCGTCGTAAGAAAAACGTGTAAAAAGCTAGTAGCGTTACCGGATCAGATTCGGCATCGGTGCCTTTAATCTGGGGAAGCGACAAAAGTGCAAATTTGAAATCTTCAAAAGAGTTTACAGTTTCTCGAAAATCAATTTTTAAATCTTGGTTAGAGTCGTAACGTCGAAGAAAAATTTCGATGTAGTGTGTGGCAATCGATACGCTTAAAAGATCAGACCGAGTAAAAGGTTCTGTTTGAACGGTTTCGCGGGCCATTTGCTCAAACCCTTCCGAGAAGCTGTTCCATTCGGTCCGATCAATGGTAGCTAAATAGGTTTGAAAATCCGGAGCAAAAGCGCTCCACACAGAAATGTCGGAATTTTTAAACCAATTCATTTGGCAATCTTTAGTTGAAGGACTACACGCTAAATTTAGCTTTTGGAAGATATCTCCGGAAAAAGCAATGCCGGAAAAAAGCAAAGCAAAATAATCCACACCCTCTTCAAACCCTAAATACTGATCGGGTTTCGCACGAGGTACAAATAGATTAGCTTCATTAAATATTCTAAACCAACTGTCATCTTCATCGTCGCCTAAATAATCTATTTCATTTAAAATTTTGAAGACGTCACCGTATCCAGTTTCAAGTTCTTGAATTGTGATTCCAGTTAAGTTTATTTTTCTGACAGGATCTTCGGCGTACATTTTTAAAAAAATTCCAGCCAAAGCTCTTTGCCAATTGACCCAAAACAAGTTGCCGTAGTCTGCGATGATTTCCTTAGGCCTTAAAGAATTTAAGACGTAGCCATCAACGTTCGTTAGCATGGGCCATTTATAATCCAAGGTTCTTCGATTTAAGTCAGTCAGTGATACAAAGTTTTGACCTTGAATTAAACTTTCAGAAAAACCTAAGCCCTGAAGCACTAAAGTTTCGTTATAAAATTGATTAAATTTAGTCCATTCGTCAGCTAAAGTTTGAATTTCATTGGGGCCAAAAGTTTGAGCTGCAAAATATCGATCTAATAAAACTTGAATTATATGATCAATCCAATTTGAGGTGATTTCAAAATCCACGTCTAAAAATTCTGAACCTTTAAAAAATAAAAGTCCCAATCGGTTTTTGGTGAAAACACCCTCTTCTTGATTTTCAACAATCTTTTTTAACAAAACTAAAGCTTCGTTAACAACCGAATCCAAATGCACGTGGGAGCTAAGCTCTCGCCAGCCGTGATCAATCACTCCGTATTTAAATCTTAAGGCGATATAATAGGCCTTGTGAGCTAAATCTATGAAACCGCTATCTGGTTTTAGAGTTAAGGCGGCGTTTTCGCTTAAACCTAAACTTAATGCGATTAAAGACCAAAAGCTTTGGATATTATCTGTAGAAATGGGTTCATAATCCAATTCTGAAATGATTTTATTAACTTTGCCTTCGAAGTCGTCTTTTGAGATAGGCACGTCAGCGTTTTCTGTTAACTGCTTTAAGTTTTTAAATAAGGAACCAAAAGATGTTTTGATCGCCAAAGCATCTGTGTCTGTAATTAGAATTTCAGACTCTTTAAAAAATAGTTTATCTGCAAAAGGGGTTAAAAGCTTTAAGTCAGCTTTAGAAGTTCTAATCAGCCACGAGATTTTATTAAGTTCAACAAAAGTGATTTCTTGTGAAGAACCGCCAAGAATCCAACTTTTTACAACCAACAAATCTTCGATCAAGGTTTGACTGACCTTGGCATCCTTAAAAAATTTTTCTGTGAAATTAAACATTTCTTTGGCCGAATAGGATCCCTGTTTATCTCCGCGAACACGTAATAGAAAATAAGAAATTCCATCTGTGACACAGTTTAAATCTAATTCAACTTTGTTAGCATCGCCTTGCCCATCTGCCCATGAAGACCATCTGGAAGAAAAGCCATCAAAGCAATTGGTGTCATAAGCTAAATTGACCACAAGGCCTTGGTCATCTTTAATCTCATCGTTAGAACATGAAGCTAAAGAAAGGCTGGTTAAAATAGCCAAGGTTGAAATAAACAAAATTTTAATTTGGTTAATATACATAACTTAATCCCGCCCAAACACGGTCTAAATTTCTGTACTGATATACAAAACTGGATTGATCAGACGCATCTAAGGGCTCTAAGGCATCAAACCCTAAGTTGATAATGGCATTTGAAAATTGTCGTTGAAATAGCATCGATGTCAAAAGACCTTTCTGTAAAAAGTCATAAGAAAAACTTGTATTTAAAGACCAGCCCCATGTTCTAAAATAAGTGAAGTCGATTTTTACTGCTCGTTCATAAATGTAATTTAAATTTTGATTCACTAAAGCAGATGCCAATTCACCTTCTGCCGAAGATCTACCGCCTTCTCTGTAAATTCCACCCACACCTAATTCGTAAATTTTTGTCTTGTGAGTCACCAAGACAGTATAGTTATTTTGATCGATAGGGTTCATGAAAGTTTCACTGGCTGAGTCCAAACTTTGGGTGTCAAAGTTTTCATTTAAATAGCCAACAGTCACTTTTGTGTTTCTAGAAAATAAATAACTTAAATCAGAGCTTATAAGCTGATGTCTGACCGCGCGAGCTTTGATAAACACATCTATAGGAACATCGGGGTCTGCAATATTTGCTGTGAAATCTAAATCCGTCACTAACCTTGGGCTAGGCTTATTCGCATAAGCTAAGTTTAACGCCCAGTTTTTATTTTCTACTGCATTTACTTTGATAGCTATAGACTGCTGCTTTAATAGCTCGGACATGTCGGGATCTTCGATCTGATACCTAGTTGAAAAAGTATCCCCTTCGTAAGGGACTTCGTCTGGCGGTAATAAAAACCAGGGGTTTTCGGACACTGCAATCCCATTCTTAAAGTCAACATCTGGTCCACGTGATGGAATAAAGTAAGGTGAATACATAACATCAATTTTTAAATTTTGAATTGCTGTTTCATAGTATAAACCAAAGTTACCACCAGTTTTTGGATGTAACTTGTTTCGTTCTAATTGCTGCTGCCATTCTGAGGATTTAAAATAATCTAAATTTTCGGACCACGCTAATTTTTTAAAACCTAATGCAAATTGATTCCCTCGAAATCCATAGTACAAGTCAGAGATATGTGGGTATAAATAATTTTCATTTTGGCTCCAATTTAAATTTAATTCTGCTTTTAAATTTTGGCCCGAACCCATCTTGAAATTGCGATTTAAATCATAATATATGTTTTGATCTGAACTATTTTCGGAAGCATTTAAGTATTGATCTATAGAAAATAAAAATGAGCTACTATTTACAGAGTTTGCTGATGAAGACGATAACGTAAATGATCTTAAGACAAAAAGTAAAAAAACAAATTTGGATGGTTTTAGTATACGTTTAGACATCCTATTCCTAAACGATAACTTTTTATCCTTATATGTTCCCCTAAACATAATCCCCCAGTACTAACATCTCCGGTTTATGCGCAGAATGCTTACGCGCACTAAACCTACGGTTTAGTCGCAGATGACTTACGTACACTAAACCTAGCTTTTGCTAGCATCGATCGAACGTCCCCACGTGAAACCGATACATTTATGGTGCTACATTTTTAGATAAAGTGGACATCGCGTTGCACAAAACCTAGACCATAACCATAGGACTTTTAAGGATTGGTCTCATTTGGAATCTTTTTTTAAGAAAATGTAAGATCAGCGTCAAAAAGCTGACTGCTATTAAATCCATAGTTTTTCCAAATAAAACTAAAAAATCTTATCTTTAAGGTCTTATAATTTAAATGTGATCTATTTCTTTGCTGGGTTAACAACCAACTTCAACACAGAAAAGATCACGAAACATGCAGGCAACAAAAAACGCACGGAAGCGAAAAAAAAAGTGAAATTGACTTCAAATTATCACCAAGCTAGCGTTTTAGTTTCCAAAGGGATTGTAGTTTTGCCAAACTTCAAGAACCTAATAAAGCTGAATACAGGCCAGGGTTTTAGATTTAAAAGCCGTAAGGGTTTTTAAGCCTCCAGAATGTAAAAGTTATTTTTTACATAGGGGTTTTCTATTCTCTTAAAAGCTTTAATTTAGCTAACAAAACGGCAAAATGGTATAGTTCTGGGGGGAACAATGAATATTGAAACAAACATGATTACGAATGAAAACATAAACAATAAAACAAAAGAGGCAAACATAAACATGACACCAGAATTAATGAACACCAACTTGGGTATAGATACTAAAAACCTTTCTGCAAATATGTCTGCCTCCCAAGAACAACCCGTTCTTATGAGAGTTAGAAAAAGAAACGGTAGCTTACAACCAGTTGATGTTAATAAGATTGTAAACGTAGTTATCGCTTGCTCTACAGGTTTACGCCAAGTTGATCCTATGCGAATCGCAACTAAAGCGATCAGTGGTTTATATGATGGTGCGACAACTATGGAGCTGGATGAATTATGTATTCAAACAGCGTCTATGTTGATCACTGAAGACCCAGAGTACTCTAAATTAGCTTCAAGACTTTTAAACAGGTACATTCAAGAGGAAGTTTCTTTACAGAACATTCAAAAATTTTCTGACTCGGTCAAAATTGGATTTGAGTTAGGTTTAATTTCTGAAGAGAAATACCACTTCATTATAGATAACAAAGAAGCTTTAAATCTAATTGTTGTCCCCCAAAGAAATGATCATTTTGAATATTTTGGTTTAAGAACGGTTTATGATCGTTATTTATTAAAACACCCTCAGACAAGGAATGTTGTTGAAACTCCTCAGTACTTTTTATTACGAGTGGCTTGTGGTTTAGCAAATAACTTTCAAGAAGCCCGTGAAATGTATGAAATTATGTCTAAGCTTGATTACTTACCAAGCTCACCAACTCTTTTTAATTCGGGAACATTAAGACCTCAATTGTCGTCATGTTATTTATTAGATAGCCCAGAAGACGGTTTATCTGAAATTTATGATAAATATAAAGACATTGCGCTGTTGTCTAAATTTGCTGGCGGTATTGGAGTGTCTTTTAGTCGTGTCAGATCCAGAGGGTCGTTGATCAAAGGCACAAACGGAAAATCTAATGGTTTAATCCCATGGCTTAAAACTTTGGACTCTTCAGTTTCTGCTGTAAACCAAGGTGGCCGTCGTAAAGGCGCAGCCTGTGTTTACTTAGAGTCATGGCACGCAGATATCGAGTCTTTTTTAGAACTTCGTGACAACACTGGGGATGAAGCCCAAAGAACTCACAACTTGAATTTAGCTAACTGGATCCCAGATTTATTTATGGAAAGAGTTAAAACTGATTCCCTATGGTCTTTGTTTGATCCCAAAGAATTACCCGAACTGATTGATAGTTTTGGGGATAAATTTAATAAAATTTATCTTCAAGGTGAGATTGATAAACGTTATGTAAAGCAAGTTAAAGCTCGTGATCTTTACACACGTATGATGAAGACTTTAGCGCAAACCGGTAATGGTTGGATGACATTTAAAGACGCAAGTAATCTAAAATCGAATCAAACTGGTGAAGATGGAAACGTGATCCATTTATCAAATCTTTGCACTGAAATTTTAGAAGTGACATCAAAAGATCAGACTGCAGTTTGTAACTTAGGTTCTGTGAATTTAGCTCAGCACGTAGTCGACGGAGCTTTTGATTTTGATAAGCTTTCTGAAACTGTAAAAACTGCGATTAAGTTTTTAGACCGAGTGATTGACATAAACTTCTACCCTATCGATACGGCGAAGTATTCGAACGACCTTTGGAGACCAGTAGGTCTTGGAATCATGGGTCTACAAGATGCTTTCTTTAAACTGGGTTTAGAATTTGATAGTCCTGAAGCTCTAGAACTTTCAAGCAAAATTCAAGAAGAAATTTATTACCAGTCTTTAGTGACTTCGATTGATATTGCCAAAATAGATGGAGCTCATAAAAAGTTTCCAGAGACTCGTGCTGCAAAAGGTGAATTCCAATTTGACCTTTGGAATGTGAAACCAAAAAACATGGAGCGTTGGGACGCATTAAGAAAAGAAATGATGACCCATGGTTTAAGAAACTCATTGATGATTGCTATTGCGCCAACAGCGACCATTGCCTCTATTACTGGAGTTTATGAGGCCAGCGAGCCACAAGTTTCAAACTACTTTAAACGCGAAACTTTGTCGGGTGAATTTATTCAGATCAATAAGTATTTAGTCGCTGATTTAAAAAAGATTGGTTTATGGACTGAATCCGTAAAACAAAAAATTAAAGAGTCTGAAGGATCAATCCAAAGCATCTTAGAAATTCCTGAAAAGATCAGGATGATTTATAGAACAGCTTGGGAAGTTCCAATGAAAGCTTTAATTGAATTAGCTGCTGGACGTGGTCCTTATATTGATCAGTCGCAATCTTTGAATTTATTTATGGAAAGCCCAACGATCGGTAAATTATCTAGTATGTATTTTTATGCTTGGGAAAAAGGGATTAAAACGACTTACTATTTAAGATCCCGACCTGCGACTAAAATTGCAAAAATCTCTTCGACTTCGACATTAGGTGATGCGGCGAATGAAGCAATGAACTTGGCGGAAAGCATTTCGTCAAATTCGGCAGCGAATATGTCAGCAAATCTTTCGTCTAAAGAAGATGAAAGTGCACCTAAAAAAATATTTACAGAGCAAGAAGCGATAGCTTGCTCGCTTGAAAATCCAGAGTACTGCGAAGCGTGCCAGTAATATTGGCCGCCAGTATTGGTCGCTTTGCAGAAGAAATTTTAACTATAAGTTTTTATGAGAAGGATGAAAAATCCACAAATATCATCATCAAGGAGATACACAAATGATACTCGATCCAGGATTTAACTTAACACTCAGACCAATGAAATACCCTGTGTTTTTTGAAATGTACAAAAACGCTATCAAGAACACATGGACTGTTGAAGAAGTCGATTTCACGAATGACATCAAGGACTTAAAAGAAAAACTTACGGAAAGTGAACAGTTTTTAATTCAGCGTCTTGTTGCTTTTTTTGCAACTGGTGATTCTATTGTCAGTAACAATTTAGTTTTAAATCTGTACAAACATGTGAATGCGCCGGAAGCTAGACTTTACTTATCAAGACAACTTTATGAGGAAGCTCTTCACGTTCAATTCTATTTAACTTTATTAGACACTTATATTCCTGATCATAAACA
>JANODG010000111.1:0-25363 GCA_031412575.1 Bdellovibrionales bacterium | reverse complement strand
GTCGAAAGCGAAGATTTTTGCGCTCAACCTTAGTCAAGATCTGCGACTTAGTTCGGTCCTTTCCCCTGGTTCATTTTGCCAACCATAAAACCCTCTTCTAACATAAGAAGTGATGGGTAAATTTGTGCTTCACATTCTAAGACAACCGATGGCGAGCCTCTTCCTGTTTACACTTGTCGCATCTACTTTTTATAACACTGCAATGGCCCAAGACGAAACGCAATCGGATGACAATTACGACCCATTTTCAGACTATTCGGAATTCACAGAAGCTTCTACCGAAGAGGGTGATTTAAATTTTTTCAGAAACGGAAGACTATTGAGTATAGGCTTATCGGCAGGGGTCACTACTTTTACAGGCGGATACTCTGAACTTTACAGCATTGCCCCTGCTTTTGGCGCCAACTTAACCTACTTTTTTGATATGCAGTTTGCCGTTCAGACTGGTTTTAAAACCAGTGATCATGACTTTTCGTTTCAAGATAGTGATGGCAAAAACTATAACTTTAAAATGCGATTATTTGACATTCATCTTTATGGGAAATATTTTTTCAACACCCAGAATATGACTCGCGCTTTTGCCGAGTGGAATCCTTTTTTGATTGGCGGAGTGTCTTTCATTCAAAGATCTCATTCAAATGCAGTGGTGGTTCGTTCGAGTGACAACGCTCAAAGTTTTGATATCGGCGGTGGGTTTGAATATATCTACAATAAAAAAAGAAACTACTTTGGGTTTATACTGATCTATCAATACACTACTTTTGCCGGTGAAGGTCTTTTCTTGCCAGATCCGTTGGCTGCTGGAGATGGTCTTTTAGATGTTAAACAAGAAGGCGATCCAATCACTTTAATGGGCACCATTGGAATAAATTTTTAAAGTTTTGAAAACGTCGTTTAGACTTGTTGTTCAACCGACCTCGATCACGATTATAACGCGAACTGAGATATCCTAGACTTTTGTACCAGCCGTTTTCCTTATTTAAGTATTCCAAACAAGAATTATTGATATCAAGTTTCGCAAAACCTTATTAGGCTGATAAGTTTAAACATCTGCGTCAACCATTACAAATTTAAAAAAACATATCTAGAATTTTGATTGCATAAGTATTTTAGCACACACTATCAAAAGGTGTTGTAATTCAACGGGGATTTTTATGAGCTCAAAAACAATCAATTTAAAACAAATTTTTAAAACATTGACCATTCTTTTATTACTCAATTTAAATTTTCAAGTTGCGCAGGGATTCTGGTTTTCTGCAGATGATGAACTTGTGACTTTAGACAATGTAGATTTAAATCAGTTCTTAGGACGTTGGTATCAAATTGCAAGAAACCCTCTATTTTTTGAGCCCGCTAATTGCCCCTGCGCTCAACAAACATTAAGTCTGAATTCTTCCAACATAGTAGAAGTTTACAACTCGTGCAATAAAGATACTGTAAACGGCAAGCTTCAAGAAATCAGTGGAACTGCAACCAGTGAAGATCCAATAAATAATTCTAAATTTTCTATAGATTTTGGACTTTTTGCGAAAGGCAAATATTGGATCATCGCACTTGCACCAGATTATTCATGGGCCGTTGTTACTGACCCTAACAGATGGTCTTTATACATTTTGTCTAAGACACCAGATTTAAGCCCGAGTGATTATGCAACAGCTTTAAATCTTGCTGAGCAGCAAACGGACATCAGTAAACTTAAGACAACTGATCATAAAAACTGTACATATCCTTAATTCGGATTTAAGAGGGCGTTAGCCGTGCCCTTCTTGTTGTCCACTTTATACAAGCCAATCAAACATTTTTAAACAATTAAAATTTAAGTTAATAAATAAAATAAATTTAAAATCTAAGCCTCAAAATTGGCTTGTGATTCTAATATAATTTTTTCGTTTAGAAAAACTTTATAAAAAATAGGGCAAGTTTTTGAAATCATATAGTTCACACCACAATATTTAGTCATAGAAAGTGTGACCGACTTAATTACTTTTTCGGGCTCAAGGTCACCGCTTAAATGATATTCTAAATTCACGGTTTTGAAATGGGTAGGATGTTCCTGTGTCTTTTCGGCGTGCGCCTTCATGTCAAAGGTTAGTGCATTTTGGCGCATTTTTTTTAATAGCGCCATAACGTCCATTGCTGTGCATCCCATGATAGCGTTTAATAGCAACTCTTTAGGTGTAGCTCCTAAATTATGTCCGCCATGATCTTCCGTGGCATCCATATGCGAGATCAAGCTGTGGTTGTAACATTCAAAATGCATTTCACTTTGCCACTGAATTTCGGCGTTTAAAATTTTCTCGCTCATATGTGACACTGCCCTGGATTTTTAATTAAATACTTTTGATGATACTCTTCAGCGGTATAGTAATTTAATTTTGTTTCAATCGATGTTGCAACTTTCTTCCCAATTTTGGTTTCTGTGCTTTTAATGACATCTTTTGCAGTCTGAATTTCAGATTGATCTTGAGTAAAAATAGCCGATCTGTATTGAGTTCCCACATCTGGTCCTTGGCGATTTAATGTCGTTGGATCGTGAATACCAAAAAAATATTCTAACAGTTTTGCAAAACTCAAGGTGTCTGGATCGTAAACGACTTTCACGACTTCAGCGTGGCCTGTTTCTAAATAACAAACGTCTTTATAAGTCGGGTCTTCAGTGTCCCCACCCATGTATCCCACTTCTGTAGACACAACCCCAGCTAACTCGTCCAGTTTATACTGAACTCCCCAAAAACACCCGGCAGCAAGATATGCGGTTTGATGTGTTGATTTCAAAAGGAACCTCCTAAAAAAGAATTTTATTAAAAAATTTCGACGTAGAATAAAATTTAAGACATTTCACATAAATAAAAAGGTAGGAAATTTTCTACCCAATTCTTATTAAACACTAAAACGAATAAATACTGAAACTAAAAAGATTAAAGGAAAACCAATCCTAATAATGAACTTCCAATATAAATAATAAGGCCAAGTCTTTACACCTTCATTGATTGCGAACTCTTCTTTGACATAATTTTTATCTAGCTTAATGATAGCAGCTTGAAGCCCAATGATCACCGAAATCGGAAGTAAAAAATTAATCAAAATATCATCCACCAAAACCACAATTTGACTGACGTTCAAACTCGGAGTGCCAAAACCGAATCTTCGCATGTCTAAAGTTTCACTAAATTCCGCGGCCACCACAAATAAAGCACTGATCAAAAAAACTATTAAACACGTCAAAACATGAGATTTGCTTTTAGAAAGCCTGCTAGATTCGTAAATGTTTGAAGATACAGATTCTGCAAGTCCTAGACTTGCAGTTAAAGAGCAAAGATAAATTAAAACGTATAAGGAATTAGCCATAAATAAACTTAAACCATGCTCAGCAAAATATCCTGGGATCACATAAAATAAAATTTCAGATCCAGAGCCTTGATACTCCGTATTTAAAACCATAGGAAAGATAGCGGCCAAGAGCAAAATTGAAATCAAACTATCAGTTAAGCCCAGTCTAGATGCCAAAGCTGTGCTTGAAACTTCGCTACTTAAATGTTTACCAATTCCAATTAAAGTTCCAAAACCAAGACTTAATGTAAAAAGCATTTGCCCTAAGGCAAAGTTTAAACTTTCTTTTTTAAGCATAAAAAAGTTTGGATAAAGAAGGGTCTTTGCAGTTTCAAACATGTCATCGTATGTAAAAAATCTGTAAGCCACATAACCCATTAAAATTGTAAGTATGGGAATGACTCCTGATGTCCATCTTCGGTAATTTAATTTTTCACCTTTATTTAAAAATAAATAAATTATCAAAACATGAACACTACAAAGTAAAATTAAAAGTACAGGTCTATTCATTAAATCTACAAAAACTTGGCTTGTGGAAAAACCCGATTTCGTCACTTGTGAATAAAATAGCCTCGAAACGTAATGAAGCACCCAACAACTAATCAACGTATAGTAAGACATAACCATCACACTAACCACAGTCGGAAACCACCAAAACAAAGATGCTTTAGGATTTTGAAATACCGCTTTTAATAAATTAATGGAACTTTCGTAATCCCGATCTTGAATTGATTTCCCTAAAAGAATTTCAGTGACGATTAAAGGAATGCCGACAAAAAAACATAAAAAACAAAACAAAAGCAAAAACGAACCTTTGCCATATTCAAACACCAGATACGGAAATCGCCAAATATTTCCGAGGCCATAAGCCGTAATCATGGATATAAAATATAAACCAAATCGTTTTTGATTTTGCGTCATTTTGCTAGTTTACCTTTTTATCATACTTCTTATTTTACTTTGTCTTTTTCATTGCAAAAATACGAATAGGAATTCCTTGAATGTCCCACTCTTCTTTAATTTTTTTGCCTAAAAATCTTCGATAAGCTGGGGTCACACCGTCAGGAAAATTACAAAATGCCATAAAACTTGGTGGTTTTTGATTGGTCTGAGTTAAATAATAAAACTTCACATCTTTATTATGAAACACCGGAGCTGGCGCTTGACGGATCACTTCTGTGAAGAATTTATTTAATTTTGCCGTAGGAATTCTTAAATTTAAATCTTCCCAGGTTTTTTCGATCAATTCAAATAATCCACGAATACCATGACCGGTTAAAGCCGATGTGAACGTAAATCGAATATCTTCAAAAAAGTGAAGTTCACGTTGCAGTTTAGCTTTTAAAACTTCCCGGTAATTATCGACTTCTTCTTTAGCTAAATCCGATTTGTTAAAAACCATAATAATCGCTTTATGATTTTCAATTAAATGTTCAATCAGTTTTGCATCTTGCCTAGAAGGTCCTTCGGTAGCATCCACGACCAAAAGCATAATGTCCGACCTGCTGATCGCATCATAACTTTTTACGGCAGAAATGTATTCGATCCCGTCTTCACGTTTGGATTGACGTCTTAATCCTGCAGTATCAATCAAAGTGTATTTCTGTTCGTTATAATCAAAGTCGTGATCCACGAAATCAACAGTTGTCCCGGGTTGATCGAACACCACTTGTTTTTCTTCGCCAAAGATACAGTTCACAAGTGAACTTTTACCCACGTTAGGTTTTCCAACGATTGCAATCTTCACTCGCTCTTCAACGACCGGTTCAACATCTTTTTCTTTATATGAGGTCACCCAATCAATAAGATCCTCTACACCAGTTTGGTGTTCGACGGAGATCGGGATAAAGTTATCAATACCAAGTTGATAAAAGTCACTGACAACGATTTCGCTGTCTTTGATGCGGTCCACTTTGTTGATCACAGCTTTAAAAGGCTTACAAGATCTTTTAATGATCTGTAATAAACTTTGGTCATCACTGGTCATGCCTTCACGACCATCCATTAAAAAGACAATCAGATCCATAGAATCTAAGGATCTTAAAACTTGTTGTTTAACCAGTTCGAATAAAGTGTCTTTACCGTCAGTGACTCCGCCAGTGTCGAACACAAAAAATTCGTGACCCCACCAATCAGCTATGCCTTTTTTGATGTCTCTGGTGACGCCTGCTTCGTCTTTAACAACCGCATCACGAGTACGTGTCAGGTAATTAAATAAAGAGCTTTTGCCCACATTAGGTCGGCCGACTAAGGCGACTTTTAGAAATGAGCTGGTGACCACTTTGGTAGTTAGGTTGGTGACGTAGGGGCTGCGTGGGCGGGTTACGCTTGCGGCGGCGTTGTCTAGTTCACTCGAGCGCTCTACGGGCGGCTTCGCACGCCCTGCGCTCTCGCTGGAACTTTTCTCACTTCGTGGATTCATAACCAATCTCCTTAAGCATGTTAGGGTTTTTAGTCCATGAATCTTTAAGTTTAACTTTTAAGTTAAGATAAACTTTTTGGCCTAAGACTTTTTCGATGTCTTTTCTGGATTCTGTTCCGATATCTAGAATTTTTTGTCCTTTGTTTCCAACGACAATTTTTTTGTAACGTTCTTTAGATATCCAAATGTCTGCAAATATTTTTGTACATTTTTGGTCTTCTTGAAAGGCTATGATGTTCACACCAATTTGGTATGGGATTTCTTGTCCTAAAAGATTAAAACACTTTTCTCGAATGATTTCGGCGGAAATCTGTTTTTCAGTTTGAAGAGTATACAAGCTTCTATCAAACAGAAAGGATTCTGTACGAGGAAGTCTTTCACCTAAATGTTCAATCAAAGATTCAATGTTTTCTTTGCTGGCCGTTTTTGCGGATCCAAACATGTAAGGGATATTGTGATCACGTAAGCGTTGTTCGATAATGAATAAACGCTCGGCGTATTTAATCAAATCCACTTTATTAATGAACGCAAACTTTGGTTTATTGATAGAGGCCATCGTCACAATTGCATTCGTGATTTTCTCTTCCGTGTCACAGTCTAAGTTTAACACACCTAAAATCACGTCACAGTTTTCTATAGCTTCTTCCCACTGTTTTTGAATAAAGTGATTTAATCCTGTTTCCGCTTGGATAAATCCAGGCGCATCGATAAAAATAATTTGAGTGTCGTTTTTAGTGTAAATACCGCGAACCGACTGGCGAGTGGTTTGGGCTTTGGGACTTACTATGGAAACCTGCTCGCCGATGACCCTGTTAACTAAGGTTGATTTACCAGCGTTTGGAAGACCAATTACTGATACGAATCCGCATTTGAGGAGGTTGTCTTTTGATGTAGCGACTTTGCTTTGAACCGGAACGTAGTTGGCCGATGAGGATTTCGTTTTGAAGAAATCGTCGATGAGGTTTTGGCCGAAGTCGTCGGTGATAATGCTGGCTAGTTCACTCGAGCGCTCTTCGGGCGGCTTCGCACGCCCTGCGCTCTCGCTGGAACTTTTCGTCCTGCGGACGGCGCTGTCTAGCTTACTCTTGACTATTTTAGGGCTCGCTGGAGTTTTTCCACCTATGGCGCGCTTTTTTATGGGCGCTTTAATTTTCTTTTCACTCATTATAATTCCTTTGTGTTTTTGGGAAACACATTTGATTCTAAAAAATAGGTCATTGCTTTTTGGGCAGCTAATTGTTCGGCCATTTTCTTTGATGCAGCTTCGGCTTTAAATTTTTGATCTAAGACAGAAACTTCAATTTTAAATATTTTTTCGTGATCTGGTCCGTCTTCATCCACTAATACGTATGTGGGACAGGCTTTGGTGATTTTTTGTGACATCTCTTGAAGTTGAGTTTTGTAGTCCTTGTCCCAACTTTGACGAACTTCATTTTCCGGCCATTTGTTTTTATAAACTTCAATAATAAACGATTTTGAGATTTCAAAACCTGAATCTAAGTACAAAGCACCTACAACAGCTTCAAAGGCTGAAGCCAAAATTCGACTTTTTTCTCGGCCACCGTTTTTTTCTTCTTGGAAGGACATTTTTAAATCTTCGTTTAAACCTAAATCTTTAGCGATCCCAGCTAAGGCCGATTCGTTCACTAAAGACGATCGCATTTGGGATAAAACCCCTTCATCAGATTCTGGGAAACGTTTTGATAATTCGTGGGCTACGACCAATCCTAAAACAGCGTCGCCAATGAATTCTAAACGCTCGTTATGACCTGTAGGATCGACTTTGGTGTTTTTAAAAGGAAAACTACGGTGAATAAGCGCAAGCTCGAAATAGTCCGTATTTTTAAATCGGTTTAACAAATTCATCATGATCAAGGACTCCAAGTCCAACGTTTGGATAGTTTGTGCCTTAATTTGGAGATTTACTCAACTAATTTATAGGTACCCGTTCGAATATCTAAATATTTACATGGGAACTTAAAACAGTATTGGGTCTTAAAATACCGGAGGGCTACAAAAACCGCGATTAAAAGCAATTAGAAATCCATTCTTATCGTACACAAGAAAAAGAGCATAGCCATTAACTGGGCTGTTTATATTCCAGTTTTCAAAAATTCTAACTTCTCCAATCAATAGGTCAGCCTCTGGATTGCCACTTCGTGGATATTCAAAAATGTAAGAGTGAGAACCCTTAATTTCAGTCTCCCAAACTTCTTGGATACTTGATTTAATCCTAAAACTGACTCGTTCAGCATTTTGAATTTTAGTGTTTACATGAGATACAAACTGTCGATCATTTACGTCGAGATCTCCAATGTTTATAGGTTTCGAAACAGTCATCATCTGGCCTTGAACAATGTTATCAGTTCGATCAATCTCAAGATAAGCCCCTTGTTGCGATCCTAAGCCTAGCGCGAAAGTAGGACCCAAATAGGCTTTTTTTAATGAAGCATGCAAATTTAACAGTTCTTGGTCCGTTAAATTTTGAGAGACCTGGGCTTTTTTTAACTGTTCATTGTATTCATTAATTTCAGGGTAATCTTCAAACATAAGCAAGTTTTCGTTGAATTCGCAAAGTAATGGATGCCCTGTGACTGGCTTATCTACGAGGGAATCTCTTTCCCTACCTGCCAAGATGGTTGGAATACTGGCGGTTGGACCTTGATATGCGATAATATGAGTTAAATAGGAGTGAAGACTCTTTGTAGAAACCACCTCTGCTTTCACAGATTTTATCGGAATCAATGACATAACTATAGCAAATGTGAAGGTAAATTTTATAAGTACTTTACTTTTCAGCATGGTAAAAGTCCTCTTTCGTGATTTAGCGGCAAGATTTAAAAACAGAACTTTGTCCTATATTTTTTAACTCTTTAATTTCATTTGGAGTAAGGTCGTTAAAATTTTCTTCAATTTGAACCAATGTTTCTCTGTATTTTGCGATTTCACTTTGGCAAAGACTATTGTTTTCTAGGCCCATCAAAAAGGCACGAAAGGTATTAAGAGTAATGTCTCGGCATCCAATTTGATTAATGAAAATACTAAATAAAAACTCACTACCTTCTGAAACCTTAAGGATGTAGGCATCGAATTCGTCTTTTTTATCAGATTCAATTTCATCTTTATTTTTACTGATGCAAATGACAGAACCGATGCCACCTTCCAAGCCTAAGTAAATTGACAACTCGCCTGATTGAACGTTAGCGGCATAAGGAATGTATTTATCTGCTAAAACAACGGTTGTAGCCAAAAAAAGTCCTAAAAAAATAGTGATATTCTTTAAATTTCTCATACGCATCCTTTAGATAAAATTAAATTTCTTGTTGGTAGGTGCAATTAATGTGACAGATTCTGAACTATTTAATGCGAAAGATCGCACCTAAAAGAATAAAACTGTTTAAGTTAGATTTACATGTAACGAAAATTGGCGCTTTTTTGACTTTTTTATCGATTATTTTAATTTTTTGAGCAAGACGGATGCTTATCGATAAGAGCTTCACACTCCGGAAGTGTAAAGGTTTTTTTTGGAAAATTTCTAATTTTTGTCTCTAACTTTTGTCCTTTGGAAATGTCTACCCGGATTAGCGTGTAGCTATCGTTAGACTCGTCACATTTACAAAAATAAGAGCTAGTTTCAACCTTGGTTTTTATAGTCGTTCCAAATTGAGGTTCCACAATGGTTTGGGCCTTGGCAGTTAGAAAAAAAACAAAAAATAGGGTCATTGTTAATCCTTGTTTAAACAATCCAACCACCACCGAGCAAAGCTTGGTCACGGTAAAACACAGCGGCTTGGCCTGGAGTAATTGATCTTTGCGGCTCTGAAAACTTGACCCTAATAGTGCCGTCACTGTTTTTAAAAACTTGTCCCTCAGCCCCACGATGTTGGAAGCGAATTTTTACTTTTAAGGTTTCTAGATCTTCAAACGAGTTTAACACGTTTAGATTTTTAACTGTCATTTCTTGTTCGTAAAGATCTTTTTCTTCGGCTAACCAGACTGTTTTTTCGTCGTAATCAATTTTTTTAACGTACAAAGGCACCGAGTATGAAATCCCCAATCGCTTTCTTTGACCATAGGTAAAATGATGAAGACCTTGATGCTCGCCTAGGACTTCACCGGTTGGATATTTTCTTAAAATTCCTTGAACAAGAAGATCACTTGAAACTCTAGATTCAATAAATTCAGAGTATTTACCATTGCCAATAAAACAAATCCCCGTTGAATCTTTTTTTCGAGCCACTAATAAATCTTTCTCTTCAGCATATTTTCGAACGTCTGGTTTTTCCATTTGACCAATAGGAAATAACAAATAATCTAGAATTTCTGGGTCAAGAGTAAATAAAAAATAAGTTTGATCTTTCCAATCGTCAGAGCTAGTTTTGATAGTTTTTTTTCCATTAACTTCAACCATCTGGGCGTAGTGACCCGTGGCCAAATAATCACAACCTAATACTTTCATTTTTTTTATTAAATGATCAAACTTCAAATACGTATTGCAGTTCACACAAGGAATTGGAGTCTCACCTTGAAGGTAAGATTCAATGAATGGATCAATGACTTTGGATTGAAACTCAGTTTCACAGTTTAAAACATAAAATGGAATATTTAATTTATCGGCTACTGCACGGGCATCATCAACATCGGTGCTTGAACAGCACGTGCCGTTGCCCTCTTGATCGGTCTCGCATGTTAAACCGTTTTCGTCTAATTTTTCTTCCGCATCCTTTTGATTTTGGGTGTAATCCCAAACCTGCATCGTGCAGCCAATAACTTCATAGCCTTGATCGACTAATAATGCCGCGGCCACCGAACTGTCGACACCACCACTCATAGCTACTAATACTTTTGGCTTTTTCATATCGAAGATATAACAGATGTCTAATATAAGGCCAAATTAAATTTGGTTTTTGATTTCTCTTAGGTAAGGAACGACTTCTTTTAGAGTTGAAATGAAAAGATCTACCTCTTTAAGAGTGTTGCTTTGACCAAACGAGACTCTCAACGAAGACTGAGCCTCGGCACGTGTGAAGCCCATGGCTAATAATGCAGGGCTAGGCTCGGGACTACCGGCACTGCAAGCAGCTCCTGTACTTACGTTAAATCCTTTTAAATCTAAATTCATAAGTAAGTTTTCACCGTCGACACCATCGATTACCAGGTGCGAAGTATTTACTAATCTATTGGGTTTTTGAGCCGTGATTTGGATATGAGAAATATTTTCTATGATCTTAGCTTCAAAATGATCCCTGACTTTTTGAATTTCTGGCAATTTTGTTTCGATATGACTTAATACTTCAATCATGTGATTCATTGAAGCGATGGCCAAAGTGTTTTCTGTGCCTGCTCGACGAGATCGCTCTTGTCCCCCGCCGTGAATTAAACTTTCTAGCGGTAAGCCCTTTCTACAATAAAGAAAACCTGCGCCCTTTAAGGAATAAAATTTGTGAGCCGAAAACGAAGCCAAATCCACACCCATAGATTTGAAATCAAAAATAGTTTTACCCATCAGCTGAACGGCATCGGTGTGTAACAAAGCGCCGAAGCTATGGACCATTTCTGAAATCTTTGCGATGGGATGAATAATACCTGTTTCGTTATTCGCCGCCATGATTGAAACTAAACCGACTTTGTTCTCTTTAAGTTTGGCGCTTAAAAATTCTAAATCCAAATCCCCGCTTCGATCGACGGGTATAAAAAAAACATTCATGCCTTTAGTACTTAAGTATTTTACGGTTTTTAAAACGCTAGGGTGCTCGACTGAGGAAACAATCAAAGTGTCTTTATTTAGTTTTTTAAAATAAGTTAAAAGGCCCTTAATAGCTAAGTTATTAGACTCGCTTCCACCACTTGTGAAAATAATTTCTAAGGGATGAGCACTTAATTTGTTGGCAATTGTGGATCTTGATTCACGTAAAATTTTTTTTGGATTTCTACTGATCGAGTAAATAGAACTTGGGTTTGACCATTCTCTCACCCAACCGGAAATTAAGGGCAACAAACTTGGATCGATAGGTGTTGTCGCATTATGATCAAAATAAATACTCATATCTAAAGAAATAGCCCTGCACCCTCATTAGTCAATGTTTTTTAAAAACCAGCAATTAAAATCCAGGTTTTCACTTATGAAAATCAATAAGTTGAACTAAAACCTAACACAAATTGATAGTTTTTAACTATCGCGTTATACAAAATTAGTATTTGAAACTATCGACTAAGACGACGATAGTATTAAGCATGATAATCATAATGGGCATGAGGCAGATCTAATTAGGTCACGTCCATAGAAGATTATTAGATTTAAAACCGCGTATGTAAATTATAAACAACAAAGGAGAATATAATGAGTATCAATGATTTAGCGAAAAAGCTGGTAGGACAAAAAGTTCCACAGGTTGAATTTCAAACACGATCTGGACACGAATGGGTCAAAAAAACATCTGACGATTACTTTAAAGGTAAAAAAGTAGTTATGTTCGCATTGCCAGGCGCTTACACACCAACGTGCTCATCAACTCACCTACCAAGATATAATGAACTTTATGACGCTTTTAGAAAAGCTGGAGTCGACGATGTGGTTTGTTTATCTGTTAACGACTCTTTCGTGATGAACTCATGGCAAGATGATCAGCACGCTACAAATTTAAAAATGTTACCTGATGGTAATGGCGAGTTTTCAGAGAAACTTGGTTTTTTAGTCGACAAGACTGCGATTGGTTTTGGAAAAAGAAGCTGGAGATATTCTATGCTTGTGAACGACGGCAAAATTGAAAAAGTGTTTGTCGAAGAAGAAAAACCAGGCGATCCATTTAGCGTTTCAGATGCCGATACAATGTTAAAACATCTTGGTGCTGAAATTCCAAAATCAGTAGCTATCTACACTCGCCCAGGCTGCTCATTTTGCGCAGAAGCCAAAGACATTTTAAAGAAACACAAAGTGGTTTTCGAAGAACATATCTTAAACAAAGATTATTCAATCAAAACTTTAATGGCGATCAGCGGAAAAACTTCTGTTCCTCAAGTGTTTATCAACGGTGAACGCATTGGCGGCGCTGACGAATTAAAAAAATTATATAAATAATCTTCTTAAAACTGCGACCAACACGAGTTGGTCGTTTTTTGAATAACAGAATGCCCCGTATAATCTTAAAAACATATGCGGGCTTGAGAGACAAGTTTTAACTAGCATTAGCCTTGTGAGTTTTTATGAAAAAAGATCCTACAAAACATTACGACGTAATTATAATTGGAGCTGGCACTTCCGGGCTAACAGCTCGTAGAGAAATTGAAAAAGTCACTAAAAATTACCTAATAGTTGACGACGGCCCTATGGGCACAACGTGCGCCAGAGTTGGCTGCATGCCCTCAAAAGTGTTGATTCAAGTGGCCAATGATTTTAATCAAACACAAAAATTTTCGAAAATTGGAATTTCAGGTCAAGAGCATTTGAAAGTAGATTCCAAAGAAGTCATGAAACATGTTCGCTCGCTAAGAGATCGCTTCGTGCGTGGAGTTAAAAGTGCACAGCCAGAATGGGAAGATAAACTTGTTCGTAAAAGAGCAAAGTTGATTTCAAACACAGAAGTTCAAATAGGTGAAGAAGTTGTCAAAGCCAATAAAATCATTATTTCTACAGGTTCAAGCCCCATAATTCCAGAAGACTGGAAAAAATATCAAAGCCATATCATCACAACAGATTCATTTTTTGAACTTGAAGATCTTCCAAAATCAGTAGTCGTTGTAGGCTTAGGAGTCATTGGACTTGAAATTGGACAAGCTTTAAGTCGCCTAGGTGTAAAAGTAATTGGTGTGACCAAAGGACCTGCCATAGGCGGCATATCTGATCCTGAGATTCAAAAGTATGTGAGTCAAAAAATTTCTGATGAATTTAAAATACATTATGACGGTCTAGAGTTATTAGAAATAACGAAAGATAATAAACTTAAGTTTAAAGCCGATGATCAAGTATACGAAGTTGATAAGGCGCTTATTTCTATTGGTCGAAGTCCAAACATTAAAAATATTGGTTTAGAAAATTTAAAAATCGCATTAAGCCCAGCAGGAATTCCACAAGTGAATAGAAATACGTTAAAACTTGTTGAAGCCACAAATATTTTTCTACCGGGTGACGCAAATGCGGACAGACCTATTTTACATGAGGCTGCTGATGAAGGATTAATTGCTGGATTTAATGCTGTTAATGATGAAGTGTGTTTTAAACGCCGAACGTTTTTAGGTATTGCGTTTATGGATCCAAACATCGCAGCTGTTGGGCAAAAGTACGATGAATTAAAAGCTAAAAATATTGATTTTGTAACAGGTGTAGTAAGCTTTGAGGGCCAAGGTCGAAGTATTGTTAAGCTTAAAGAGCAAGGACTTCTGCATGTGTATGTGGATAAAAAGACTTTTAAGATTCTTGGATCTGAGCTTCAAGCCCCTGATGGCGAGCACCTTGCGCATTTATTAGCTTGGGCGATTTCGCTGAACTTAACTGTTCAAGAAGCTTTACGACTCCCTTTCTATCATCCTGTAGTTGAGGAAGGATTAAGAACTGCACTTCGAGACGCACTTAAAAAAGCAAGCCCTGAAATTGCACTAGAGCTATTTCGTTGTAGCGACCCACCGATTCGATAAACATCAAAGGGAATTTGTAGACGTAAATTTAATTTAATATCCAATCCAAAGAAAAAGAACTCGGTCGAAATTGGAGATAGAGTGGCTACTTTAACACAACTTGAATATCTGATTGCTGTAGATAAGGTGAAACATTTTGGCCGAGCCGCAGAGTCTTGTCATGTTTCTCAACCTTCATTATCAGCCCAAATTCAAAAAGTGGAAGAAGACTTAAGCGTTATTATTTTCGACCGTTCTAAAAAACCGATCGTCACTACAGACCTTGGTTTAAAAATTATAGAACAGGCCAAAAAAGTTTTACTCGAGCATCACAGGCTGATGAACATGCAGCTAAATACGAATAAAGTTCAAGGAAAGTTTCATTTAGCTGTGATACCCACCCTATCCTCTTATATTGTTCCACTTTTTGTGGAAAAGTTTTCTGAGCATTACCCTGAAGTTGAACTTACAATTAGCGAAAACAAAACCAGTGAAATCATTGATTTACTTCATGAAGATAAGATTGATGCCGGATTATTGGTAACACCTCTGGAAGATCCTAGCATTGAAGAGAAATTTTTATTTTTTGAACCCTTTTTTGCATTTGTCGCTGAAAAACATCCCTTTGCTAAAAAACCAATTTTATCCGCGAGCGACCTTGAAGGCGAAACCCTTTGGTTACTAAACGAGGGCCATTGTTTTCGAGAACAAGTCATAGAGTTTTGTGGATTTAAAAACAAAAATCAGGTTTTGACTAACGTCACATTTGAAAGTGGAAATCTAGAAACTCTTAAAAATCTGATCAGACAGGGCAAAGGCTATACTTTACTTCCTCAACTTGCGACATTGAATTTAAGCAAAGATGAAAAGTTAAAACACTTAAGATCTTTTAAAAAACCTTTTCCTACTAGACAGGTAAGTATCATTTCAACTCGTAAATTTAATAAAGAAAAGATCATCGACGCCATTGCCTTAGAAATCATGGATTCAATCCCTGAAGAGCTTAGAAAAATAAAAAAAGGGAACATCGATATCATTCCGATTTAGAGAGCTGATATTATCGCTTTGGTAAATACGCTTGTGTTCCCTTTGCCACCTAAATCCCCAGTTCTTAATTCGGGCTTTAGAAGTACAGAAAAAATAGCGTTTTCGATAGCTATGGCTTTTGAAGATTCACCTATGTGATGCATCATCATGACAGCACTTTGAAGTAAAGCTGTTGGATTTGCTTTACCTTGACCTGCGATATCTGGTGCGGTTCCGTGGACCGCTTCGAAGACTGCGATCTTTTCTCCAATATTTGCACCGGGGACTATTCCTAATCCACCCACAAGTCCTGCACATAAATCACTTAGGATATCTCCGTATAAATTTTGTGTGACAATCACATCGAACTGTTCAGGACGAGTGACTAATTGCATACAGCAGTTGTCGATGATCAAATCGTAAATGTTTAAATTAGGGTAAGCTTGGCCCACCTGCTGTCCCACTTTTAAGAATAAACCGTCGGTCATCTTCATAATATTGGCTTTATGAACGATTGCGACTTTTTTTCTATTCATTCGAATCGCTAAATCCATCGCGTGTTTTGCGATTCTTTCTGAACCTTTTCGTGTGATGGTTTTAATGCCTTCCGCTGTGTCTTCGTCTACCATACGCTCATTGCCCGTATACAAATCCTCAGTGTTTTCACGAACGATAATTAAATTCACATTTGGATTTACACACTTAAGACCCGCAATACTTTTAACAGGACGAACATTGGCAAACAGATCAAACTTTTGACGTAAAGTTACGTTTATCGATTTGTGACCGCCACCGATGGGTGTACTTGTCGGGCCCTTTATGGCTAACTTATTTTTTTCGATCGAAGCTAGAGTTGATGGAGGTAAAAGACTTCCATGTTTTTGCAAGGCAATTTCGCCGGCATCAGCATATTCATAATTAAACGGAGCTTTAACAGATTTTAGCACCTGGATTACAGAGTCCATGACTTCGGGACCAATTCCATCACCTGGGATAACTGTTAAATTATGCATGAATACTCCTTGTTATGAGGCTACTTTATTTTTAAGAACTATTGATTTATCAGAACCGTCATGGGATTTATAACTTTTGTCATTGTAATCCGAAAACGCTTCAACCTGTTGAGCAAATGGATAGCGTTTACCGCCTGATGAAATTTCGGTCTCGAGCCACTTAAGATGAATATGTCCCGCTTTTTTTGAATCCAATAAGGATAACTGATAAAACTCAAACATGTGACTTTCGACTAAATGAAATTTTGTACTCCAAATCTCGGCCCAAGCTTCGTTTTGTTTTTGATAATCAAATATTCTTATCTCTTGAGTGTCTTTAAGATTTGGCTTCGTTAAAATATTTTGTCTTTCAACTAACAAGGTTTTATATTCAGTAGTTGAAGCTAGATGACCGTTTTTTAAAAACCGATCTACCCAAATCTCGTTATTAAAACTTAGTTTTCTTAACTCAGGAATCAAAAAGTAAATATACGCTTCTGAAATAACACTGGCTTCAAGCTCATTCTTAAAAATTTTCTTTTTCCAAATTCCAAAATCCATACTCATCAAGTAAGGCATCGTAACAATATGAGCTATTTCATGAAGATAAAATAGATCTGTGATCGCTGGATTTTCGTAATCTCGAATAGATAAAGCATTATACCACGATGTGAAATTCCCCCTTTCAACTTTAGGATCTGTGGCTTCAAAAACAATACGCGGATGTTTACAAAATTCAAAAAGAATCTTTTTTAAAAATGGAACTTTTGGAATCGCATCTCTGAACGCTTGAGTCCTAATCTGGTCCGTTAAGAATTTAATGCGGTCATTTTCGGTTTCAAGAATTTTAATATTTTTCATGACGGAAACATCCCTTCTAGGCCAGGTGTAAGGCAAACTCTGATGAATTGATTACGTTTCACATAAAGCTCTAATGAATTTAACTTTTCTGACTGTTCGCCGACTCTAGTATGAGCTAGTAAAACACAGTCTGATGGTTTTAAATCTGTAAACGAGGAGTTTAAAGTCTTCACTAATTTATTTTGATTGTTTTTATAATTTTCATACAAAGAATTCACATGAGAATTTTTTAAAAGTTCAATACCTAAATACAAACTAAAAAGATTTCTAAAGTAATCATTCCCAACCAGCGAATTCACTTCTGTGCGATGAAATACTCCACCTATACGGTGATAATAAACTCCGAACACTTTTGATAAACTTATAAATACGACTTTAATCACTTCCGAATTCATATCAATTTTTTTAACTGGGCCTGTAGTTCCCACATAACATAGATCAACGGCCACATTAAGGTTGGAAAAGTTCTTTTCTATCGTTTCGATAAAATCTGAAAATTCAGACCACACATTACCGTTTAAAGAACTGGGTTGGCTTAAAATGAAATAATCCAATTTATTTTCTAATTTAACTTTACTTTTTAAGGACTCGAAATAATTGTCGCGATCATGATCAACTATTTCGACTTTAAAAGCTTTTGCATAAGCTGCGTATCCTTCGTAATCCCCTTGAAAGACATGAATTCTGCCTTTTTGAACACCGATGTGTGCTATTAAATCTCGAATAGCTTCGCTGGAACCCTGACAAGGGTAAAAATATTTAAAGCTATTAGTATTTAAATCCACCATGGACTTCGACCATTGAAGCCACTGATTTTTAAACTCACCGTGAAGTCCAGACTGCAATTGCAAATAGGGTTTGTGATACATGTGATGTGGCTTTTCAGCCCAAAGTTGGTCTACTATTTTTTGAGTTTCTGGACAATAAAACGAATAAACAGTTCTTGATAAGCCCAAGTCTAAAAGTTTTTTTTCATAACTTAAGTTTTTATCCATATTAATTCCGCTGTGTTAATTTTGATTTTGCCCGATCATCTGAATCAAACAAGCTGTAATGACTAATCTTCTCAATGAAAGCTTTTATTATATACCTAAGTCCTGTCTTAGATATTTTGTCTCAAATCTGTTCATTAGCAATGTCCATTACGTCAAGATGAAGACTAACTTAATAGACTTAAAACCTTCTCTATCCTAACTATTTTTAATTTTATTTAACCTTATCTATTTACAATTCATCTTACTTAGTGTTAATATTACACTAAGTCGAAGGCGGTTTCAATGAATCATTTTACAGGCAACAATTTAAGCCAAATCTACAAATCGAACCTTTCGCTTTTGACGGATTTATATCAAGTGAGCATGGCATATGCGGGTTGGAAAAGCGGTTTTAATAAACCTGGCCAAGAAAAACACGGCGTCTTTAATCTTTATTTTAGAAAAAATCCTTTTGGCGGCGGCTACGCAGTCAGCTGTGGACTTAATTCTGTTTTAGATTTCATAGAAAATTTTAAGTTCGATAAAGACGACTGTGACTACTTAGAATCTTTGATAGGTCACGACGGTAAGCCTTTATTTGAAAAAGACTTCATCAACGAATTGGCCAATCTAAAACTAACCGTAAATATCGAAGCTGTTGAAGAAGGCCGCGTTGTTTTTGCTAATGAACCTATTTTAAAAGTCACGGGACCCATCATGCAGTGCCAACTGATTGAAACTCCCCTGCTGAACATCATTAACTTTGAGACTTTAATCGCTACTAAAGCCACAAGAATTCGTGAAGCCGCAGGTGAAGATTCTGTTTTGGAATTTGGTCTTAGACGCGCCCAGGGAATAAACGGGGGTTTAACTGCAAGCCGAGCCGCTTACGTAGGTGGAATTGATGCGACTTCAAATGTGCTGGCCGGGAAAATATATGGCATTCCAGTTAAAGGCACACACGCGCACAGTTGGGTGATGTCTTTTGATGACGAACAAGATGCGTTTATGAACTTTGCCCGTGCGATGCCGAACAACACCGTTTTACTGGTGGACACTTACGATACTCTAGAAGGTGTGAAAAAAGCTGTGAAGACTGGATTATGGCTAAAATCTCAGGGCCATAAACTATTAGGGATTAGATTAGATTCAGGGGACTTGGCGTATTTAAGTATTGAAGCTCGAAAAATTCTTGACGAGGCAGGACTGACAGAAACTCAAATTGTGGCGTCTAATGATTTAGACGAAAACTTAATTTTAAACTTAAAACTGCAAGGGGCAAAGATAGACACTTGGGGTATAGGCACAAAACTTGTGACAAGTTATGACCAGCCCGCACTTGGTGGTGTTTATAAATTAACGGCTATGAAAACGGGTCAAGGCGAATGGATAAACAGGATTAAAATTTCAGAGCAAATGATCAAGACGACAACTCCGGGGATTCATCAAATCCGAAGATTTTCACTTAAGGGACATATCCTTGGGGATATGATCTACGACATCAATAATAATGACATCAACCACCCTGTTTTTATTGATCCTACGGATCCAACACGAAGAAAAAAAATGGCTACAGATATAGATTTTGAAGATTTACTAAAACCAGTCGTGAAAAACGGAACGATCACAATCAAAAGACCCTCAATCGAAGACGTTCGCGAAAAAAGAAAGTCTGACATGAACCAACTTCACCCAACAATTAAAAGATTTATTAACCCGCACACTTATCCGGTCGGCTTAGAGCAAAAATTATTTCAAGAAAAAATGGATATGATCTTAAATCACAGAGGATTTTAAAAAAAGGAATGGGTATGATTTTTTTTAATATTGAAGGTTATGAACTTTTATCTCAAAAAATTTGCCAAGGGCTTAAAGGAACTTCAGGGGAGCTTGAGATAAAAACTTTTCCTAATAAAGAAAAATACACGCGCATAATTACACCTGTAAGAAATCTAGATGTGGTGTTAGTTGGCGGCACCATTGACGACAGCGCTACTTTACAAATTTTTGACCTAGCTTCGGGCTTAGTGACTGAAGGCTGCCGCAGTTTAAAAATTTTAATTCCATTTTTTGGTTACTCCACAATGGAACGAGCGGTCAGACCCGGGGAAGTTGTTACCGCAAAAACCAGAGCGCGCCTATTATCTGCCATTCCCACTGCACCCTACGGAACAGAGATTTGTCTTATGGATTTACATTCAGAAGGTATTCCTTTTTATTTTGAAGGTCTGATAAAAACTCAGCATCTTTATGCGAAACCAATCATTAAGCGAGAAGCCTTAAGACTTGGAAAACAAAACAATTCAAGTTTTGTTTTAGGGGCTGTCGATGCTGGCCGTGCGAAGTGGATCGAATCCTTAGCTAATGATCTACAAGTTAGCGCAGGATTTGTTTACAAAAAAAGAGATGTAAATGGCGCGGTCAAAATTTCTGGAACTAACACCCCTGTTCAGGACAAAGATGTTGTCATCTACGACGATATGATCAGATCAGGAAATTCATTGTTACAAGCTGCCAAAGCTTACAAAGAAGCCGGGGCAAAAGATATTTCAGTCATCACGACCCATGCGGATTTTACAGATACTGTCGTTCAAAATTTGAAATCAAGTATGTTGATTAAGGAACTCATTTGCACTGATACACACCCTAAAGCGTTTCTTACACCTGATCCTTTCTTAAAAGTCGTATCTGTGGCAGAGATATTTATAAATTCTTTAAAAGGAAATCCATATGTTAATTAAAGTTGCGGGTTGTACACTAAATCAAACTCCTATCGATTGGGATGGGAATAAAAATAGAATTTTAGAAGCTATTCAAACAGCTCAAAAAGAAAAGGTAAGCATTTTATGTTTACCCGAACTTTCGATCACAGGTTATGGCTGCGAAGACATTTTCTTTAATCCTCACATTCACGAAAAAGCATTAGAAGTGCTGTTTAATTTAATTCCACAAACCAAAAACATCATTACGGCTTTTGGTTTACCAATGATGTTTCAAGGGAATCTTTTTAACTGCACTGCAGTTGTGGCTAATGGCAAACTTGTTGGATTGGTACCTAAAAAGAATTTAGCCCGTGAAGGTGTTCATTATGAGCCAAGATGGTTTAAAGCTTGGCCAGCTAAACTTATTCGTGAAATCGAAATACATAAAATAAGTTACCCCATAGGCGATTTACATTTTGATTTTGAAGGATTAAAAATTGGTTTTGAAATTTGTGAAGAAGCTTGGGCATCTAACCGTCCTGGTTCGAACTTAGCTGAAAATGGGATCGATATAATTTTAAATCCAAGTGCCAGTCACTTTGCTTTTGGAAAAATGAAGTCCAGACTTGGATTTGTGACCGAAGGATCAAGAGCGTTTAACGTTGGATATATTTATAGTAATTTAGTGGGAAATGAATCTGGACGCATTATTTTTGATGGCGGAGTTTTAATCGCAAGTGGTGGTCAACTTTTAGCTCAGGGTGAAAGATTCACTTTTAAAGATGTTACCGTCACTTCGTCCATCATCGATGTTGAAAAAAACAGAGTCCAGCGCGCACGAACAACAAGTCAAGATCCAAAACTTGAACAAGAATCTGATCTTTGTATTGAAGTTGATTTTATAGTCCCAGAGTCTGAAAATTCAAAGATCAATTCCGTTATTAAAGATTGGGAAACTTCTAATAATGTCAAAGAAGAAGAATTTTCCAGAGCTGTGGCTTTAGGTCTGTTTGATTTTGTCAGAAAAAGTTATCAGAATGGTTTTGTCGTATCTTTAAGTGGTGGTATTGATTCGGCCGCAGTTACAGCCCTTTGCCGACAAGCTTTAGATTTTGCAGCCAAAGAGCTTGGCTTAGAAGGATTGAAGAAAAAATTAAAGCACATAAAAGCCATCCAAACCTTAAATGATGTAAACCAAATCGCAAACCACATGATCACGTGCGCTTATCAGGCGACAACCAACAGCTCTGTGGAAACTTTAGAGGCCGCCCGCGCTGTAGCCAAAGACACAGGAGCTACGTTTCATGATTGGAACATTGATCAGGTTTTAGAAAATTACTTAAAAATTTCAGAGTCGGCCTTAAACGAAAAGATGACTTGGGATAAACACGACGCCGCCTTACAAAATATTCAAGCTCGAGCCAGAGGTCCTGCCATTTGGGTGCTAGCAAACGTTAAGTCTGCACTTCTTCTGGCGACCAGTAACCGTTCAGAAGCAGCCGTGGGTTATGCAACCATGGACGGGGACACCTGTGGCGGAATTAGTCCTATCGGTGGAATTGATAAAAACTTTTTACGTCAGTGGTTTAGATGGATGTCAGAACACGGGCCGAAAGATTCAAAACCGTTTCCTTCTTTTAAGTTAGTCTTAAATAAGCCGCCAACTGCCGAGCTTAGACCTTTAAGTCAAAATCAAACCGATGAAGATGACTTAATGCCTTATGAAGTTTTAGATCAAATTGAAAAGCTTGCGATCAGGGATAAAAAATCTCCAGTGGAATGTTACAAAGTGTTGTCTGAAAGTCCCGAAAAAAATATCAAATTGAAATCATGGATTATAAAGTTTTTTCGTTTGTGGTGCAGAAACCAATGGAAGCGGGAACGTTACGCTCCAGCCTTTCATTTAGATGACGAAAGTTTAGATCCAAAAACATGGTGTCGCTTTCCAATTGTCATGAGCGGTTTTGAAGCTGAATTAAAAGAACTTGAAGAGATGAAGTAAAATGTATACCTACGAACATGAACGACCTGCGATTGCTGTTGATATTGTCGTGTTTGGGTATCATTCAGACGATAAGCCTGATGTTAAAATTTTAAAAAATAAGGATGCTAAAGACTCATTATCTTTACTTCTTATCCGACGTGGGATTGAGCCCTTTAAAAATCATTGGGCCCTACCCGGAGGCTTCATTAGAAAAAATGAAACTTTAGAAGAAACTGCCGAGCGTGAACTTAAAGAAGAAGCTGGCATTGAAAATGTATTCTTAGAACAGCTTTACACATTTAGCCACGTTGACCGAGATCCTAGAGAACGCATCATTTCTGCCTCTTACTTTGCGTTGGTCGAAACCAGTAAATACAAACCATCGGCATCCACTGACGCTTCCGAAGCCCAGTGGTTTTCTATGAACAAACTTCCAAAGCTTGCCTTTGATCACGATGAAATTGTGAAAACAGCAACACTGCGTTTAAGAAACAAAGTGCGATATGAACCTATTGGTTTTGAACTGCTTCCACAAAAATTTACTTTAACCCAATTGCAATCATTGTACGAATCCATACTGGGCGAAAAAATGGATAAAAGAAATTTCAGAAAAAAAATCTTAAGCTATGGATTACTTAAAGAACTTAAAAGCAAAATTAAAAACGTATCCCACCGACCTTCGGCTTTGTATGCCTTCGATTTAAAAAAATATAAAGTGCTGGCTAAAAAGGGACTTGAATTCGAAATTTAAGGAGTAACAAAGAATGAAACAAGCACTTATACTTGTAGATATCCAAAATGATTTTTTACCAGGTGGGGCTCTTCAAGTTCACCAAGGTGATGAAATTTTACCTGTGTCCAATGAGCTCATAAAAAATAAGAATAAATTTTTTGATTTGATCATTGCCACACAAGATTATCATCCACCTCATCATAAAAGTTTTGCTTCGAACAATCCCGGTAAAAAAGTAGGCGAACTTTTTAAACTTGGCGGTTTGCCACAAGTGATGTGGCCCAACCACTGTGTCGAAAAAACCTTAGGTGCGGAATTTTCTAAAGATCTTAATGTAAAAGCCATCGATCATATTTTTAAAAAAGGCACCAACCCTGAAATTGATAGCTACAGTGGATTTTATGACAACGGTCAAAAAAATTCTACAGGCCTAGGAGAGTTTTTAAGAACACAGCAAATCACAGATATCGTCGTCCTTGGATTAGCCACGGACTATTGTGTGAAATTCACAGTCTTAGATGCTCTAGGGCTTGGATTTAAAACAACGCTAATTAGTGATGGCTGTCGAGCGGTGAACTTAAAACCGAATGACGGGGCAGATGCTATTTTAGAAATGAAAAATAAAGGGGCCAAAGTTTTAAACTTAAAAGAATTTTTGCAAAAAAGGTAATAGCTTATGAAATTCAGTTCAGCAATCATCATTGGAAGATTTCAACCCTTACATCATGGTCACATGGATTTGATTAATTTAGCCATTAAAAGTGCTGATCATACATTTATAGTGATAGGTTCTGCGCGCAGTCCAAGACAACTTAGGAATCCTTTTACAGCCTCGGAAAGAATCGAACTGATTCAAAAAAATCTATCTAACGAAATGGTTAGTCGCATTCACTTTATCGAAGTCAGAGATTATTTTTACAATAATCAAGGTTGGACCAATGAAGTGTTACAAAAAGTTCATCAAGCTCAATCTAAATTAAAATTAGAAAAAGATTCGACGTGTATTGTGGGATATGAAAAAGACGAAACTTCTAATTATTTATCTTGGTTTCCGTCATGGGAAAAATTAAACTTAAAAAGTTTAAAATCGATTCACGCCACAAAAATCCGAGAAGCTTTTTTAAGAAATCCTAAAAGCATATCTGAAGACAAAGATATATCAGAAATCACAAAAGATTGGCTGACTGAATTTTCTAAAACGGAAATTTATAAGAGCTTAAATGAAGAACAGAAAATGATCGATGGCTACAAAGAGTCTTGGGCCAACAGCCCCTACCCTCCTGTCTTTGTCACAACAGACAACATCGTTTTATGCGCGGAACATATTTTATTAATTCAAAGAAAACATAATCCAGGAAAAAATCTTTGGGCCAATCCGGGTGGATTCCTAAACCCCAACGAACTTATTGTAGACTGCGCCATTCGGGAACTCAAAGAAGAAACTGAAATCGGGATTGATGACAATGTTTTAAAACAGTCTTTAGAACACACCCACGTGTTTGATCATCCTTTAAGATCAAGTCGAGGTCGAACCATCACTCACGCCCATTTATTCGTGATCAAATCAAATAGGCTTCCAGAAATAAAAGCCAGTGACGACGCAGAACAAGCCTTATGGATTCCGATCCTTGATGTCGGTAAAATGGAAAGTGAACTTTTCGAAGATCACTTTCATATCATCAACATGATGCTTAAATTCCGAAAGGTGCCAGGTTCCGAATGATGGACT
>JANODG010000110.1:0-2209 GCA_031412575.1 Bdellovibrionales bacterium | reverse complement strand
GTATCCGGTGTTGAGCGGTGGCACTATGACCACGGCGGCCATCAATGATTCGATCGAGGCATTCGTGTACCTGGTCGCCGAGGCCGATGCGAACCTGCCGCTGGCGCAGGCCCTCGACTCGGCGGCTGTGCACCTGTTTGCCATGCTCCGGGAGGACGAAGCCATGCGTGGCAGCGAGTACAGCATGTCCTTTACCAACGAGTTAAAAAGCAAGGTGCTGTGGCAAACCGGCCGCTACCTGTCGCTGGAAATGAATACCTATAGTTTCAGTGGGGGCGCCCACGGCATGTACGGTACCCTGCTGGAAACCTTCGACTTAACGACCGGCCAACCGCTGGCCCTGACGGCCATTATTAAAGACACGGCGGCCCTGCGGCCCCTGCTCGAAAAGGCCTTCGTGGCGGCCAAGCAAGCCGATGTACCGGACAAACTCACCCTGGCCGACCTGCTGCTCCCGGAATTCAAACAGCTGCCCATGCCGGTCATGTACGGCCTCGTCCCGGAAGGCGTACGGTTTGTGTACAATCCCTACGAGGTGGCCGCCTATGCGGTTGGTCAGACGGACTTTCTGCTGACCTGGCAACAACTTGGCGCGCTGGCGGACCAGGCCAAATGGCAGTAGCGAAGCGGTGTCATCTGGCGAGGCACGAGCCAGGTGACATCTCGAAGCGGCGCTTTGGTGAACAGCAAGGGGAAAATGTTTCGCTGCGAATGGCGCGGAGATGACCCCGCTCCTACCGTCGAGATGACCCCTCCGCGCCGCGAATGATTCGCGCTCTTCGTTCCCTGGCTTTGATTTTTTCCGCTATGCGCTACAACCTCTTATTTTGCCTCCTCTTCGCTTTATCTCCCCTGTACGGACAAAAAATCCTCCTGCTCGAGCGTGCGAATCGCGCCAGGACGACCAAACTCTACGTGGGTGAAACCCTACGCTACCGCCTGGCCGGCGACGAAAACTACTGGTACGAACGGACCATTACCGAGCTGTTGCCCGAATCCAATCTGTTGCTGCTGGACAACTTTCCGGTAAAGCTCACGGACATCGCCGCCATCCGGGTGCGCCGCCGCCCCATTGTTCGCCTGCTGGGCGCCACCGTTTTCACCTTCGGCGCTTCCCTGATCGTCGCCACGACGGTGGCAGCCCTGTATCGTGATCAAAATACCCGCTATGGCCTGCTGTACGGCACCGGCGCGGCCAGCCTGGGCCTTGGCTACGGCGCCAGTACCAGCCGGGTGCTGAAAATGGGGCAAAAGCACCGTTTGCGCATTATTGAAATCAAATTTGTTGCCCCCGTACCAACAGACGGAAATTAAGCAGTCCAGGTAGATTTATTAATCCGCCACAAAACGGATGGACAGCGAATTCACGCAGTGGCGTACGTTTTTCGCGGTTTGGCGCTCTCCGGTAAACACGTGGCCCAGGTGGGCGTCGCAATTGGCGCAGACGATTTCGGTGCGCTGCATCCCAAAAGCGTTGTCGGTGTGGCGGACGATTGCGCCCGGCAATTCATCGTCGAACGATGGCCACCCACAGCCACTGTCAAACTTATCGGACGAGCGGTACAGCGGCGTGTTGCAGCGGCGGCAAATAAAGGTACCGGCGACATGGTGGTTGTTGTATTCGCCGCTGAAGGCCCGCTCGGTGCCTTTCTGAACAATGATGCGTTCTTCTTCGGGCGTCAGGGTGTTCCAGTTTTCGCTGTTATTGGTCATAAATATCGGTGCGAATGAGGGGTGAAAAAATGCGTGGGCAGCGGCAGTTGCCTTGGCTCGATACGCTTGCGTAAATTTGCCTTTATCCCAAAACAACGGCGCAGGCAAAAAGATTAATGTGCGCTCCCCATAGCCGATAACTTGTCCGCCGGCGGACGCAGCTCTGTACCGGCGGGTTCAGCCGCCGTTGCGTAGATCCCCCGATATTTTTTACGGACTTTCGGCGGCTAAACCTACCAGTAAGGCTAATCTTCCGTCAGGGCTTCCAGAAAGGCCTTCAGATCGGATTTTTCCGCCGGACTAAGCCCCAGCGGCCGGGCCAGCAGGGAGTCGCGTCCAATGGCTGCGGCGACCAGCGCATCGGGTTGATCGTAGTAGTCGATCACCGCTTCCAGGGTGGCAAACATCCCATTGTGCATGTAGGGAGCGGTACGGGCTATGTACGCAGGCCCGGCACTTTGAATTTACCAAGGTCGGCCGGATCGCCGGTGATGCC
>JANODG010000109.1:0-28890 GCA_031412575.1 Bdellovibrionales bacterium | reverse complement strand
ATCCTCTTCTAAAAGCTCGAACAGTCCTCGCTTCGCTGCGGAACTCGCTTTTAGAAGAGGATTTTGTAATTAATAATAAAGATACAATTGGAATTTAGGATTTAAACTCTTTTTCTATACCATGTAGTTTGTGAGTTTTTTAATCTTCTATTTTGGTTGCGTCAGTGGTTAGTGGAAACCAGAATTCCTTGACCTCAATTAGCCGATAGTGATAGCTCTTGGACCAAAAGGGATATCGCGCGCATGGAAATGATCATTTCATTACTTACTTCGTTAGGAATTGATTCAACCGTTTTTATTCAGCTTGGAATTTATTTAGCGGCCTTCGTTGTTTTATATGCAATGACGTTCGGTCCATACTTTAACGCCTCGGAAGAGCGACGAAAGCAAACTTCTGGAAGTTTAGAGTACGTTGAAAAAGCTGAAGAGATGATTAAAAAAAGCGAAGAAAAATTCCAAACACGCGCACGACAAATTAATGACGAAATTTCATTAGTCTTTAAAGAGCAAAGATCTTTAGGTGTGAAAGAGTCAGAACGCTTGATGGCGGAAGCTTCAGTGGCTTCAAAAGAGATCATGTCTCAAGCTCAACAAAAATTATCAGATCAACTGGAACAAGCTCAAGGTTCTATTGGAACTTTATCACAAGATATTTCCGCAGTAATTGTTCAACAGCTTCTCTCTAAAAGGGGGAAAAACTAAAATGATACTTTCAAGATTAATTGCTCTTAGTCTGTTAGCCACACCAGCGATAGCTAATGCTGCAGGTGGTACAGCTAGTGGGGAAATTCCATGGTCCATGCTTCAAGCTCAAACGGTAAACTTTTTCTTATTTATAGGAATATTAGTTTTTGTTGTCCGTAAGCCAGCAGCGGAACATTTCGCAAAATTCAGAAGTGATTTTATTGAAGAGTCAGGCAAAGCACAAAAAGTTGTGGCTCAAGCTGAGAAGCAAAAAAAAGAAATTGAAGATCAGATTTCAAAACTCGAAACGACTTACACTTCAAGATTAGAAAACTCTAGAAAGGAAGCCATTCAGCTTAAAAATTCAATGGTGAGCGAAGCCACCGAAAAATCTAAAAAATTAATAGAAGATACAAAAGACAGTGCAAATCAGCTTTTCAAATCTGCTGAGCAATCGATTCATTATAAAGTCTTAGATAACGCATTGATGATCGCGAAAGAAGATTTAATTAAAAAAATAGATTCTAAAGAATCAAATAGACTTCACGGTGAATTTCTAGAAGAAATAACAGCAGGTTATTTATGAGTAAAGATTTCGTAAAACAATATGCTAAAGCCCTTTTTGAAGTCGCTTCAGACATCAAAACAAAAACGTCCTATTTAAATGAACTAAGAGCCGTAGAAAATATATTATTAGATAATGAAGTTATCGTTAATTTTTTTAAATCTGTGGAAGTGGCTTCAGATAAGAAACTTCAGATTTTATCGAAAGCCCTGAACTCTAACTTGGGTTTATCAGACAGCGTTGTGAATACTGTTAAAATTCTTATTGAAAGAAATAAAATCTCTTACTTTTCAAAAATTGTACTGGCTTATCAAGATTTAAACGACGAAGCGAATGGTTTAATTCGTGGAACAGTAAAATCAGCACAGGAACTTGATAACACTCAGAGAAAATCAATTTCAGAAAAAATAGAAAGTGTTTTAAAAAAGAAAGTGATCCTAGATTACGTTTTAGATGCCAAAGTGATTGGTGGTTTAAAAGCGCAAGTTGGTAGTTACACTTTTGATGACACTTTCCAAACTCACCTTAAAAAAATGAAAGATCAAATTAACAGGAGAACATATTAATGGAAATTCGCGCGGACGAGATCAGTCGAATACTTAAAGAAGAAATTAAAAATTACGGCAAGACCGTAGAAGTAAGTGAATCCGGAACGGTTCTTTCTGTCGGTGACGGTGTGGCTCGAGTTTATGGACTTGAAAATGCTATGGCCGGTGAACTTGTTGAATTCGCCAGTGGTGTGAGTGGAATGGTTTTAAACTTAGAAAGCGACTCCGTTGGGGTTGTTATTCTAGGCGAAGACAGAGAAATTAAAGAAGGCGACACCGTTAAAAGAACTAAAAAAGTTGTTCAAGTTCCAGTCGGCGAAGGTTTACTTGGTCGTGTTGTAAACGTTTTAGGTGAGCCTATTGATGGTAAAGGTCCAATCGTTTCTAAAGAATACAGAAACGTTGAAACAAAAGCTCCTGGTATTATCTTTCGTCAACCCGTTCACGAGCCTTTACAAACAGGGATTAAAGCTATTGATTCCATGATTCCGATTGGTCGAGGCCAAAGGGAATTGATCATTGGTGATAGACAAACTGGTAAAACAGCGATCGCGATTGATACGATCATCAACCAAGGTAACCAAGACGTAAAATGTTTTTACGTAGCTATTGGTCAAAAGAAATCAACTGTAGCTCAAGTTGTTGAAAAACTAAGAGCTTCAGGCGCACTGAAGTATACAACTGTAGTTGTAGCATCTGCCTCTGACCCAGCGCCTTTGCAATTCTTAGCTCCATACACAGGTTGTGCGATGGCCGAGTACTTCAGAGATAACGGTCAACATGCTTTAATTATTTATGATGATTTAACAAAACAAGCTCAAGCCTATCGTCAGTTATCTTTATTATTAAGACGTCCTCCAGGTCGTGAAGCATTTCCAGGGGATGTATTTTATATTCACTCAAGATTACTAGAAAGAGCTGCAAAGATGAGTAAAGAAGCTGGCGGTGGATCACTTACAGCTTTACCGATCATTGAAACTCAAGCGGGTGATATTTCTGCTTACGTTCCAACAAACGTGATTTCGATCACTGATGGACAGATCTTCTTAGAATCAGATTTATTCTTTAAAGGTATTCGACCAGCGGTAAACGTTGGTAAATCTGTATCAAGGGTTGGTGGTGCCGCTCAGATTAAAGCCATGAAGCAAGTTGCGGGAACATTAAAACTTGATTTAGCTCAGTTCAGAGATCTAGAGGCTTTCGCTGCTTTTGCTTCGGATTTAGATGCCGCTTCTCAAAGACAGTTGGCTCGTGGTCGTAAGTTGGTTGAAACATTAAAACAACCTCAGTACACACCATACAAAGTTGAAAATCAGATTATGGTTATCTTTAATGCGACAAATGGTTACATGGATAAAATTTTAGACTCAGACGTTCCTCGTTATGAAGCGGAATTTATTCAGTTCATGGGTCAAAAATACTCAGAAGTGCCAAATTCAATTTCTCAGGAAAAGAAAATTTCTGATCCAATGAAAGATAAGTTGATTGAGGCTATTAAAGAGTTCAACGCGATTTTTAGATCAACACAATCATAGGGTTAGTGTGCGTCGGCATTCTGCGACTAAACCGTAGGCTTATGAAAGGAATACTAATTTTAAAGTAAACCTAAAATTAATTATAACATTTAGATAAGGGTGATTTCTTGGCAAACTTAAAAGATATACGTAGTCGAATTCAGAGTGTGAAAAACACTCAGCAGATTACTAAAGCCATGAAAATGGTGTCTGCGGCAAAACTTCGTCGCGCTCAGGACAATATCATTAACTGCCGACCTTACGCTTATAATATTCTTAATCTTATTAAGGACATTGCAGCCACGGGTCAGGTTCAACATAAACTTCTTCAATCTAAAGAGACCTCACAAAAAATTCTGTTTGTGGTTTTGACGAGTGACCGTGGTCTGTGTGGTGGTTTTAATAACAACTTATCCAGATGGTCTTATAAAAAGTATTTACAAATCAAACCTAATTTTGAATCTGTAGACTTCTATTTTATTGGAAAAAAAGCACTGGAGTTTTTTAAAACAAAAGGAATAAGTTCTGTTGGTAACATGGAAAATTTGGCTAAAGATATTTCCTATGATTTAGCACGAAGTGTTTCTGAAACTTTGTTAGAAAAATTCACAAGTGGCGAGTACGACGAAATTCATTTAGTTTATAACGAATTTAAGTCTGCTATTTCTCAAGAAGTTGTTTCAGAAGTTTTATTGCCCTTAAAAGTTCAAGTGACTGAAGAGGACATCAATGAAGCCCAAGCTACGGATTTGAAATTCGAACCTTCAGCTCAAGAAATGATTGAGCCCCTTTTAAAGAAACACTTTGCAGTTCAAGTTTACAGAGCCATGTCAGAAAGTATTGCAGCCGAACACGCCGCACGAATGACAGCTATGGAAAACGCGACAAAGAACGCAGGCGAGATGATTTACAAATTAACTTTAACGTACAACAAAGCAAGACAGGCGAACATCACTACTGAATTGATCGAGATCACTTCTGGTGCTGAAGCTCTTCAAAATTAAATTTAAAATTTCAAAATTTTAACGAGGTAAAAAAATGCAAACACAAAACAGTTCAGCTCAAAATGGTAAAGTAAAGCAGGTTATGGGACCGGTAGTTGACGTTCAATTTGGTAATGAACTTCCGGCGATTTATACAGCTTTAAAAGTGACTAATGCCAACATTGATGATCGAAAAGATAATCTTACTCTTGAAGTCGCTCAGCATTTAGGTGACGGAGTTGTAAGAACAATTGCGATGGACAGCACTGAAGGTTTAACTCGTGGAGCTTCAGTACGTGATACAGGTGAAATGATTATGACACCGGTTGGTGCCGAAGTTTTAGGTCGAATTATCAACGTTACTGGTGATCCAGTGGATGGTGGCGAACCTATTAAAGCTAAAGAAAATTGGGGTATTCATAGAGCAGCTCCAAAATTTGAAGACCAATCTATTAAAGCCGAAATGTTAATGACTGGAATTAAAGTCGTGGACTTATTAGCTCCATACTCAAAAGGTGGAAAAATTGGTTTATTCGGTGGAGCCGGTGTTGGTAAAACTGTTTTGATTCAGGAATTAATTCGTAATATCGCAACTGAGCACGGTGGATATTCTGTATTTGCCGGTGTTGGAGAAAGAACCAGAGAAGGAACCGATCTTTGGTTAGAAATGAAAGAGTCAGGAGTTATCGATAAAACTGCCTTAGTTTATGGTCAGATGAACGAGCCTCCTGGAGCAAGAGCGCGTGTAGCTCTAACAGGTTTAACAGTTGCTGAATATTTCCGTGATGTTGAAAATCAAGACGTTTTATTTTTCGTAGATAACATTTTCCGTTTCACTCAAGCTGGTGCCGAAGTTTCTGCCCTACTTGGTCGTATTCCTTCTGCGGTTGGATATCAGCCAACTTTAGGAACTGAAATGGGATCATTGCAAGAAAGAATTACGTCCACAAACAAAGGGTCGATCACTTCTGTGCAAGCGATTTACGTTCCTGCGGATGACTATACAGATCCAGCTCCTGCAACAACGTTCACTCACTTAGATGCAACAACAAATTTAGATCGTGATATTGCAGCTATGGGTATTTACCCAGCGGTTCACCCATTGAACTCTACTTCTAGAATCTTAGATCCAAATATCGTAGGCGAAGTTCACTATAAAACGACTCGTGATATTCAGGCCCTATTACAAAGATATAAAGAACTACAAGATATCATTGCGATCTTAGGTATGGATGAATTAAGTGAAGAAGATAAACTTGTGGTGTCTCGTGCACGTAAAGTTCAAAGATTCTTATCACAACCATTCTTCGTGGCTGAACAGTTCACAGGTTTAAAAGGTAAGTATGTTGATATTAAGGATACTGTTAAAGGTTTCAGACAGATTCTTGATGGTGAACATGATGATGTTCCTGAACAAGCATTTTACCTTGTTGGAACTATCGAAGACGCTCTTGAAAAAGCAAAAACATTATAATCAATAAGGTTTTTATTTTATGTTGAAATTATCGATCGTAACGCCCTTAAAAAAGATTGTGACAGACTTAGATGTAAGTTCTGTCACTCTACCTGCGCACAAAGGTGAATTGACTATACTTGATCATCATGAACCTTTGGTTTCTACACTAGAAACTGGAATCATGAGTTACACCGAAGTTTCAACAGGTAAAGCTGTCGACTTAGTCATCAGTTGGGGTTACTTCGAAGTGAACGCCAATATAATTTCTGTTTTAGCCGAGACTGCTGAAAATAAAAAAGATCTTGATGTTTCGCGCGCGCAAAAATCTTTAGAAAATTCATTACAAATTCTAAAAACTGCAGATGATATTGAAGTTATTCAGAAACATCAGGCTAAAGTTAAAAAAGCAGAAGCTCGTTTAAAACTTCACTAGATAACTTCAACTTCTTATTAATAAACGTCGCGATTATTTGGACTTAGTAGTGCTTCGCACAAATTCCGTCCTAGAATTCGAAAATCATTTTTATCAATAACAGAAAGTTTCCCGCTTCTAGGGCTCTGTAATAATAGATTGAATCTATTCCTTTAAATAACATTCATTGAATAGTGTCCATCGATTGAGTAAAGAACAATGGGTTCAACAGGAAGTCCAAAAGGAAAAAGTCTAGAATCGTTGGGTGGCACATTATTCATGCTTACAACATTCTGGTCACTATGGTCTATAAGAAACAACCTGTTTTCACGCTTAGATAATACTTCAGTAAGTGCAGGTTTTTGGTTATTAGCAGAAGTAAAGCTAAAATAAACCATTGTGTTTTTTGGTACAGGTTTTGAAATCATATTATCATTAGTCCAAAAAAATTTTGAAGGCATTCCAACAAAAGGGAATGCTCTTACAACAAGCGTTTCAGAATCCACTTTATCAATTATATGTAGAGTTGAATGGCCGTATTCATCTGTATCATAGATAAATTCTCCAGGACTGTACGTTTCTGGTTGAGCCTGTACAGAAGAAAAAATTAAAAGTGAAATAAGTATTTTGAAGTGATTTTTGAAAACTGATTTTTTCATATAAATCCTCATAATCTAAATTGGTTAACTAATTATTTACAATAATCAGGCCAGGAATAAGATATTATAGTGGGTTTAGTTGTCAAAAGTTTAGACAGATGGGCCTATAAACGAACTGATTTAAATTTTTCTTACAAATGTCTGTTTAGAAAAAGACTACAAATTTGTAGTCCTATTATTCTTGGATTTTTGGTTTAAAGCATAACTGTCTTTAATTTTTTCGATCTCATCTGCAAACCATTTCCAAAACTTATTGCTCTTTGTATAAAGATTTAATTTCTTGGATTCTACATCTTTTGTCACTGTAGGATCTGACGTGTTTATCACAATCATGTGCTTTTGTAAGTTTTTAGGTATTTCTTTAGCTCTAAGCGCAGATTGGTCCCCTGACACATGGAAGAAACAAATATGCTTTTCACAGCGGTTTAAGGCTTTAACCCACTGGTCTTGGCCTAAAGGAATAAAGCCACCTTTTGAAAAATTATCTTTAAAGTTTTTATAAAATAAATAAGAGTAAGAAAATAAATATACCGATTTTTTAGAATCTATTTCTGTTGAAATCTCTTGGATCAAATTTTTTGGCAATTTGTTAAAATGTATAAAACTAATTTGGTCTTGAAGGCTATAGATCTTAGCCAAGCTACGTTTAACTTTTTCATAACTTAGCGTTCTATCATCTTTTAATCTTAATTTTGTAGCTAGGATTTTCTTTAATTTATTATCAATAAACTCTTCGGATATATTTTTAGATAAAAGCTGTTCTTTTATATGTTTTTGAGCCTTAAATTGATTAGCCTTAGACCACACAATTAGAATTTGATCGTGACCTGCTTTTAAGGCTTGTACCGATTTAGTTCCTACATCTAAAGATTTATCTTTGAAAAATAGCATATCGAAATCATCAGATAAAACTAAACCTTCGTGCTGATACTCATTGGCGAGTTTCGATACAATAGGTTTTGAAAAAGTTGTTAATTCGCCGGTAGGATCTAGGGCTGGTACAGATAAATGTGATGTCATTACAGCTGTGCTTGGATGTTGTTTAATTAATTTTTTAAAAGGCATTAAGTCTTTTTGATTTAGTTCATTCACGTTAGAAATTTTTCTGACGACTTCAAAGTGACTGTCCTGTTGTAAACGACCATGGCCAGGAAAATGTTTTAATACCGAAAGCACACCGGCGGCTCTGGCACCAGAAATGAAGGGACCAACAATAGTGACCACGTCTTCAGGAGATGAGCTAAATGAACGCTCTCCAATGAAATTCACAGCGGACTCGGATCGAAGATCAACAACAGGAGCTAAATTAATATCAAATCCTAAATTTTTTAAATATCTTCCGGTCCATTTTCCAAGTTCGTAACTGATGGCTTGGTCTTTAGTTTGACCTAAACTCAAAGCACTTGGGAAAAAATGCGGCGGGCCCACGCGCACCACATCGCCACCTTCATGATCCACCACAAAGAAGGGTTCAATCTTATTAACTCTTTTGTAGTAGGCTTTGATATCTTGAATTAGTTTTAAAACTTTTTCTGGAGACTTTCCATTTCTAGAAAAAAAGATTAATCCACCTGGTTTGTAAAGGCTTAAAAATCTTTCAAGCGAAGGAGTAAATTCTTGCTCTTTGAATCCGAAGACGAAAAGTTGACCAATTTTTTCTTCGATGGAGAGTTTAGAAATTAATTGATCAACTTCACTTAAAGACTCTTCGATGGGATTTGCACTTTTTGAATCCGTATTTTGATCCATAAGCACAAGGTTTTGGTTCGGCGAAGTCGTATTCGCAAACGCAACAGGCCCCGATAAAATTAGAAATTGTAATAAAAGAATTGTCTTATATAATTTAGTTATGTTTGTAGAAGATGTGCAGTTCAGATCAGATCGCTTCATTAAGTGTATTATCGTGATTTTATTGGGTTTTATACTCTGGCCCTTAGATCAGAATTACGCTTTTGCAGATGAAAACTGGGTAGAGGTCGAGCAAATGCCCTACGTAACTGACAAATCTGGAAAAGGTCGAAAAATTAAATTCCTTGATTATCGTGACCGTCGCCAATCTTGGAACTTTAGATTTACGTTTTTTGGTTCAAGTTCTGAAATTAAAGATTACGCAATCACAACAACGCAATTGGTTTCAAGCCTTAAGTCAGACGGAGTCGCTTTTGATTTTGCAATCTCTGTCAGTTATAACGTTGGGGCATTTTCTATAGGTTCAGATCTAGGACTTATGACTGGTAAATACGATGGAGATGTGAGTTTACTTCAGCCCAAAGCCAGTGTTCACGTAATGGCCGACAATATGTTTAAAAATCCTTACTTTGTTCCTTACCTAAAATTAGGGGCAAGCCAAATGAAATTCACTAATCCAGATACTTCTGATATCCCTGATATCACTTCAAGTATTTCCATGTTTTACGCTTTGGGTGGAATGATGTCTTTGGACTGGTTACAAAAACCGATGGCGATGGAAGCGTATTTTAATTACGGTTTAGATGCGACGTTTTTGGTTATCGAGTTCGAGAATTTTCCTGGAATTGGGGCGGATAATATCAGTGGGATTCCCGACATCAAACAGTCCAATTTAAAAGTTGGGTTGCAGTTAGTTTTTTAAACTATTTCTTAATTTAGACTCTCTTTCGTATAAAATTAGACGCGGGCAATCCTACCCTCACACACATTTTTCCCTTCGGGAAAAAACGCGTCACGCTTGTGTGAGGTCTAATTTTATACAAAAGAGAGTCTAAATTAAGAAATAGTTTAAAAAACTAACTGCAACCCAACTTTTAAAATTGGAGAGTTTGATTTGGTTTAATCTAAGAAGATATTTTCTTAGATTATGGATTTAAATTATGAAGTTAAATTATGAAGTTAAATTTGAAGGACAACGCGTAAATACTTTTTTTGATGTGCTGTTGATTTTCAATGAATAATCACTAGTTAATCTTTGTAAAGTTTCATCATTTAAAAAATTAAATCTTTCGGTCTTTAATGATTGAACTGGCTGCTTTCTTATTAATGGATTTTCTAAAGTTTGACCAGGTATAGTATAATTAAATCCTTTATATTCAATTCCATATTTACTAGTTGTTCTTTCTAATGTGATTCTTTCACCATCGGCTGAACACCATTCACCACTTTGATCGATAGTGATATTTCCTTCAATATTGAAATCGATATTCCTAGAATATGAACTACTTTCCTCGGAATCTGCGACTTCTTCTTCTTGTGCATTTAAAACACTAAAGTTAAGAAATACCAATAGGAAATAAAAAGCTAATTTCATAATAACTCCAAGGTTAGTGAAAGATATAAGATAATTAAGCAATTTTTATACCTATCTAGATTAAATCTATTTAGTTATGAGCTGTTTTAATTGAGCAAATGTCAAAAATAGATACAAGTTGGTTATTAAACCCATAATTTAGAATTACATCTAATTCTCGTAAATCGAATTGACTTACATTGTATCAAACTGAGAATTACCTATAAAAACATAATTTCGTCGTAGATGTTGGGCCATGTGATTTCATTCATGCGGATGGTTAGGCGGTCGCCTGGCAGAAGTTTGTACTTTTTGTTTTCAAGTTGGGTGAGTTTTAGAATGCGGTCCACTGAAATTTTAGTTTGTGGATCGAAGGTTAGACTTAGTGTTTTTGGTCCACTTTTAACTTCTTTAATACCCTTGTCTTTACAGATTCGTTTGACCAACATCATTGTGAATAAGTTAATGACTTCCATTGGAGGTTTACCAAATTGGTCGGTCAGATCTTGATCGATCTTATCGATGTCTTCTGGATCTTTGATATTTGATAAAACTTTGTAGTAGGAAAGTCTTAAGCGAATATCCTGAATGTATTCACTTGGAATCAGTGCAGGTAGAGGAATGTTAATTTCTGGGTCAATTTCTTGGACCGATTCTTTACCTTGCGCTTCTGAGATCGCTTGCTGAAGTAGATCCATATAAAGATCATAACCCACAACGTTGACGTGACCCGATTGGTTTTCACCTAATAAATTTCCTGCACCACGAAGTTCAAGGTCATAGTGGGCAATTCGAATTCCACTTCCCAAAGTTGTGTTTTCTTGAAGGATTTTTAATCGCTCTAAAGACTCTTTATCTAGCTGCTTACCTTTTGGAATGATCAAATAGCAGTAGGCTTTGTTTTTACTTCGACCCACACGACCGCGAAGTTGATACAGCTGACTTAAACCAAACTGGTGAGCATTATCTATAAACATGGTGTTTGCATTCCCAATATCTACACCAGATTCAATGATTGTAGTTGAAAGTAAAATGTCGGTTTCTTTATTGATGAACGACATGATCACTTTTTCAAGATCTTTTTCTTCCATCTGTCCATGACCAACAGCAATTCTTAAATCAGGAAATAAATTCTTCAGTTGATCATGTATGCCGTAAATACTTTGAACGCGGTTATGGACGAAGTAAACTTGTCCGCCTCGCTTAACTTCTGCATACACAGCTTTTTTAATAATCTCAGAGTTAAATTTTGTGATAAAAGTTCTGATGGGTTGACGATCAATAGGGGCTGTGGTGATTAAACTTAAATCCCTAAGACCCAGTAAACTCATGTTTAAAGTTCTTGGGATCGGGGTTGCAGACAATGTTAATGTATCGACCTGAGATCTTAACTTTCTAATCTTTTCTTTATGACGAACTCCAAATTTCTGTTCCTCATCACAAATCAATAAGCCCAAATCCTTAAACTGAATGTCTTGGCTCAAAATACGGTGGGTGCCAACGACCAAATCAACTTTTCCATCTTTTAAATCTTTAATGGTAGTTTTAATTTCTGACGAGGGCACAAAACGATTTAGTCCTTTGATAGTAAAACCCCAATGCTCTAGACGTTTTTTAAAAGAATTAAAATGTTGAAACGCAAGAACTGTCGTAGGTGCAAGGACTGCCACCTGTCTGCCAGCATTTAACACTTGAAAGGCCGCGCGCATAGCCACTTCGGTTTTACCAAATCCCACATCCCCACAAATTAAACGATCCATTGGTTTTCGGGATGTTAAATCTTGGTGAATGCTTTCGATGGCTTTAATTTGGTCTTCGGTCTCTTCAAATGCAAATTCATTTTCAAAAGAAAATAAATCCTGTTGGTCGATGTTGTAATTAGGTCTTTCGCTTAAAGACCGCTCGGCATAGATTTTTAATAAGTCATTGGCTATGTCACGCAAATGGTTTTTAACTTTAACTTTGGCTTTTTCGAATGTAGTCCCACCAAGTTTATCAATTAAATTTTCGTGTGACGGACCACCATAAATTTTAATCTGGTTGATACGGTGAACGGGTAAAAAAAGTTTATCTTTACCCTTATAATGGATTTCAATAAATTCTGAAGGCACACCCTGAACATCAAGAGTTTTAAGCCCCATGAATTTACCTAATCCATGCTGAATATGAATGATTAAATCTTCCGGTTTTAATTCGCCAAATCGGATGGAATCAATTTTGTTAAAATAATCTTGTTTTTTGTGACTAGATTGTTTTTTAACACTTCGACCGAATAAATCTTTATATTTAAGTAAAACTAAATTCTCGTCCCGAAGTCTTAAACTTTGTAAAATATCTTTTCTAAGAATGTACACATCAATGTCGTCGTCTTTAAGTTCTTCGAAGTTTTGAATTTCTTTGAACGTTAAATTCATTGAAGTCAAAATCTGTGTTGTTCGCTGCAAGTTGAAATCTTGAATGGCCGAGATCACAAAGCTATCGTCCTGAGCTTTCCAATTTAAAATTTGTGTTTTTAAAAAATTTTTAAACTCTGGAAAGTCTGACCTTAAAGAATCACACTGCGCTAAAAAATCTTGTAAGTTCGACGTTGGGTAAGTGATCAAATCATCTTGCTCGCTTAAATTACCATCAAGCTCTTTTTCAACATCTGTGAGGTCTTTTAAAAGGACCTCGTCTAAATGAATGCTTTTCCCTGAAGGAAAAAAATCATCAAACTTTAAGCTGAACAAATCGGATAGGTCAGGACGTATAATATGTTCTTCATCATTTTGATAATCTGAATTTAAAGATTCAATCAGTGAATACCACTGATTCACCAATAGCTCTTTATTTTTAATCCAAACCAAAGTGTTGGAATCGATAAAATCTTTAGGTAAGGCTAAATTGGGCCAAAAGCCTTTGAGTAAAAACTCTTGGCCTACAAAATCTCGAAAATTTCTTAAAGAATGATTTATCAGTTCTAATTCTTCAGAAACAATATTTCTGTCTTTTGTTATTTGTTTTAAATAATTAAAAACGTTCTGCAAATTGCCCTTGGAACTAAAACATTCCTTTGCGGGCAAAAGCGTAAATTTAACAAGTTCGTTGTTGATCGACCTTTGGTTTTCAACATCAAAAAAGCGAAGGGTGTTTATAACATCACCAAAAAGCTCAATACGTACTGGTGCGGAATGTGCCGGCGAAAAGATATCTAAGATGCCGCCCTTCAAACTATACTGCCCGTAATCTTCGACAAGACTGACACTTTTGTAACCTAAAAGGTTTAAAAACTCGTCGAAGGGCTCTGGAAAAGCATCGTCGATTTTAAATTGGTAGGTGTTTTCTTTTAAGTAATCTAAGGGCAGGGTTCGCTGGGACAAAGACACCAACGTGGCAATGTAGATGCCAGTTTCGTGGTTTTGAATGGCATTTAAAAACTGAAGGCGCTCTGGGCCCACAGAAAGGCTTGGCGCAAGTCCGCTATAAGGGCTCACTTCAAAATCAGGAAGATAGTAATAATTTAAAGAATGGGTTTTTAAAAATGTGATTACTTCTTGAGCTTCTTTGTCGTCGTTTACAATTAAAAGATGCTTATATTTTTTGGCTAATTCGGAATTGCTTAAGGTTAGAGAGAGTAAAAAAGGATAATAAGAGCCCGTGCCCTCGACATAAAGAGTATTAATTTTTTTACTTAGACCTTGGCGCACCAAAGTTTCGAAATGTGAAACAAGCATATGTAGATAAGTAGAAACTACGAATGCAGTTCAGTGTCATCGCTCCAGAGATAATTGACTAACGCGTCAAATGCCCTTGGGAAAAAGAAATTGGAACTGACAAATCTTCGTGATAATTCATACTGATTCGAAGGGTTTAGGGACGACGGTGAAAAACACATTTGCCTTTAAAAGGTTGGTGTTAGGATTACTCAGCTTTTTCTAAACTAGTCATAAATTATCATCTGTTGGAGGAACTGTTTGTCACCATTAGTTTCTATTGTTGTCTTAAGCGTAATTGTCTTAACCTTCGGTGCATTGCTTGTGGCCTTAACGTCTTTGATCGGACCTAAGACAGAGCAAAGTAAAGCTAAACAAATGGCTTACGAATGCGGTCTAAATGTTCCCGAATCTGAAGTCAGTAAAGTTCCTGTGAAGTTTTATTTAACTGCGATCTTATTTATTCTTTTTGATATCGAAATTATTTTTATGTACCCATGGGCTTTGGTTTACAAAGACTTCATCACTGAAGGTAAAGGCCTATACATATTTTTTTCTATGGCTGTATTTCTTGTTATTTTTGTTTTTGGATTATTATGGGAAATCAAATCCAACGCCTTAGAGTGGGAATAATTTTATGAACCAAGATGCTTTTGTAGTTACAGTAAATCTTATCAAAATGGCCGTTATCTTTTTGTTGATGGTGCAGTTAGTTCCCATTTTAGTTTGGGTGGAAAGACGTGGATCTGCGTTTATTCAAAATAGATTTGGTCCAAACCGTGTTGGTCCCTTGGGATTACTTCAGCTTCTAGCGGACGCCGTTAAGTTTGCGTTTAAAGAAGAATTCACTCCAGGTAAAGGTCATAAAGCGTTTTTCTACATGGCGCCGATCATAGCCTTGCTTCCAGGTGTTTTGGCTTTTGGATCCATTCCATTAAGCATTCCGTTTACATTAAGTGGTGATGGATATTCACATACGTTTGCAACCCAAGTTTTTGATTTAGGTATTGGAATTGTTTTTGTTTTAGGGGTTTCATCTTTAGCCGCTTATGCTTTGTTATTAGCCGGTTGGGGTTCAGCCAATAAATTTTCACTCTTCGGAGCACTTAGAGCCAGTGCGCAGATGATCAGTTACGAACTTGCACTGGGTTTATCTTTAGTCGGTATTCTTTTATGTTTTGGTACTTTTAATTTTAGCGAAATGATTGCGGCGCAAGAAGTGCCACTGACGTTTTTTCTTTTTGGCAAAGAGTATACATTTCTATCGTTTTTACCAGCATGGGGAATTTTTTATCAACCTCTTGGGGCACTATTATTCTTCGTGTCTGTGTTTGCAGAAACTAACAGATTGCCATTTGACTTACCAGAAGCGGAAGCTGAATTGGTTGCCGGTTACCACACAGAGTACGGTGGTTTAAAAATGTTGATGTTCTACATCGGTGAATATGGTCACATGATGGTGGCTTCAGCTTTGATGGCGACTTTTTACTTTGGTGGCTACACGTTTCCAGGATTAACAGTTGTAGGCGTACAAGAGTTTTTCTCGGGCACATTACAAATTGAGTCTGCAAATTTAATTAGTATCTTTACCATGCTTGTTTTTCACGTTGTGTTGATGACAAAAATTTTAATATTTTTGTGGATCTTTGTTTGGGTTCGCTGGACTTTGCCAAGATTTAGATACGACCAACTTATGGATTTAGGTTGGAAAACCATGCTTCCATGGGCCATCTTTAACACTGTATTAACAGCTGTATTTCTTCTTTTAAGGGGAGTGTAAATGATTAGCGCCGCACTATTTTATGGATTTTCAGCCTTTATTATTATCTTTGCTCTAGCTGTTTTATTTGCCCCAAATCCGATTGTGTCGGCACTATCGCTAGCGGCAACAATGGTTGGTGTGGCAGGACTATTTTTTGCTTTGGGTTCGCACTTCATCGCCGCTGTTCAGATCACGGTTTATGCAGGGGCTGTGATGGTTTTATTCGTCATGGTCTTGATGCTTTTTGATCTTAAAAAAGAAGATGCAGTGTCTGCCATGTATGTCAGATTTTTAAAAATATCTGTAGCCGGTGTGATCTTAGGTTTAATTTCGGGTGCGATTACACTTTCTGGATTTGCTTCGAACACGACGATCATGAGTGTCGACACAGCTTCTGTAACACCGACAAAAAAATTAGCGGTTTTATTATTTACTAAATACTTACTTGCCTTCGAAGTTTTAGGAATTTTACTTCTTGTGATTGCGATTGGTGTTGTGTCTGTCAGTAGAATTAAAGGAGGCACTCATGCCAAGTCTTGAGTCAATAAGCCAAATTGGACTTAATCATTTTCTTTATTTGTCTTCCGTACTTTTTGTGATCGGTTTACTGACCGTTTTAATGAGAAAAAACTTAATTGTAATTTTAATGGGTATTGAATTGATGTTAAATGCTGTGAATTTATCTTTCATCGCATTTAGCTCTTACGCCGGTGATGTACATGGCCAAGTGATCGTGTTTTTCGTGATGACTGTAGCTGCCGCTGAAGCGGGTGTTGGACTTGCAATTGCGGTCGCCATATTTAAGAAGTTCAAAGAAGTTGAAATTTCGTTTTTTCAAAAACTTAAAGGTTAATCGGAGTATTTGTGATCACAACATTGTTCTATATCTTATTTTTGTCACCGATTTTGGGTTTTGCAATTAATGGTATAAATTTTAGAAAATCAAACGCGATGCTCGCTGGAATCATCGGGACTAGCGCCGTTTTAATTTCATTCATCGCCGGTGTTCTTTTGTTTAAAGAAATGCTGAACGTAGAAAATAAAGTTTTAACAGTTCATTTCTTTAATTGGTTAAGTGTTGGAAGTTTCAATGCACCTGCAAGTTTTTTAATGGACCCGATCAGTGGGATCATGACTTTGATCATTACTGGCGTGGGTTCTTTGATTCACATTTTTAGTGCGGGATATATGTCCCACGATCCAAGACCTTTTAAATATTTTGCGTATTTAAATTTGTTTATCTTTAACATGTTACTTTTAGTTTTAGGCGATAACTTACTGGTCACGTTTGTAGGCTGGGAAGGTGTTGGTCTTTGCTCTTATTTGCTGATCGGATTTTGGTTCAGTGACGAAAAGAAAGCGGCTGCCGGCATGAAAGCCTTCATCACCAACCGTGTGGGTGATGCTGGATTGTTGATTGGTATCTTTATTTTGTTCTCGCAATTGGGAACGGTAAATTATTATGAACTCAATCAGTATGCGACGTCGTTAACTATGGAATCAGGGTGGTTTGGTCCAATCACGCTTGCAATGATCTTCTTATTCATCGGAGTTGCAGGTAAATCGGCACAGATTCCACTTTATGTTTGGCTTCCAGATGCGATGGCAGGCCCAACTCCAGTTTCGGCCTTAATCCACGCTGCTACCATGGTGACAGCAGGGGTTTATTTACTGATTCGTTTAAGCCCAGTTTTAGTTTTAGCTCCAAACGCGATGATGGTTGTGGCCATCGTTGGTGCAATGACAGCACTTCTTGGCGCTTTGGTTGGTATCACTCAGTGGGATATCAAAAAGATTTTGGCGTACTCTACAGTTTCACAATTAGGATACATGATTTTAGGTGTTGGGGTTGGAGCGTTTATTCCAGCTTTTTTTCACTTAATGACTCATGCATTTTTTAAAGCTTTAATGTTCTTAGGTTCTGGAAGTGTGATTCACTCGATGCATGAAGAACAAGACATCCGTAAAATGGGTGGATTAGCTAAATTGATGCCCATCACGCATTTAACATTCTTTATTGGATGGCTTGCAATTATTGGTCTTCCGCCGTTTTCGGGTTTCTTCAGTAAAGATGAAATTTTATTTTACACTTATGCCAGCAAAAGCAGTTCAATTCTTTTATGGATCGTGGGTGTGATTGGTGCGGGGTGTACCGCCTATTACATGACACGTTTAATGTGTTTAACTTTTTGGGGCGAGTCCAGAGTTTCTAAAGAAGTACATCCTCATGAAAGTCCAATCAGCATGACGTTTCCATTAATGGTTCTTGCTCTGCTTGCGGCCTTTGCTGGCTTGCTTGGAATTCCACACGTGATTAGTGAGGTATTACCTGGTCATCCACCAAATATTTTAGAAAATTTATTAAAACCTTATGTGGCAAAAATTTCTAAACACGAAGTGACTGCATCTGTAGAGTGGATGCTGATGTTGATTTCTGTGTTAGTTGCGATCTCTATGGCTGTGCTGTCCTACATGATTTACGTCAAGAAAACCTTTAACATTGAAGCGATCACTAAAAAAATCAGCTTTGCTCATAAACTTAGTTACAATAAATTTTTTGTCGATGAATTTTACTTTGCACGAATCATAAATCCAATCGTTTTAGGTTCAAAAGCTTTGTGGCTACACATCGACGTTATGTTTATTGATAAGATCACGTATTTCATCACAGACGTTATTAGAACGGGTGGAACACACAATAAGTCCTTGCAGAATGGTAATTTTCAAAACTACGCATTTTATATGGCTGTTGGTATCGCATCGTTTTTAATTATGGTTTTTGCATTTTAGTTTAGGAGAATTTATGTTGTTATCAGCTCTGATCTTTTTACCTTTGGTGTTTGCGATCGTGATCGCATTTTGTCCAAAGGACAAAATTGTTCAACCACTAGCATTGATCTTTTCAGGGCTTTTATTTGCTTTATCAATGGTGCTGCTATTTAACTTCGATCCCAGTACAGCAGCTATCCAGTTCGCTGAGAAAGCGAATTGGATTCCTCAACTTGGTATTAAATATTTTATAGGGATTGATGGGATCTCTTTGTGGTTAGTTATTTTATCAAACTTCCTACTTCCTTTGGTGATCATTGGATCTGCAAAATCTGTCACAACAAAAATTCGAAGCTTCTATGCGGCTTTATTTATTCTACAAGCCTCGATGGTTGGGTCTTTCTTAGCTTTAGACTTGATCCTCTTTTACATCTTTTTCGAAAGCTCGTTGATTCCAATGGCCATGATGATTGGTATTTGGGGTGGCGATAAAAAAATCTATGCGTCCTTTAAGTTTTTCATCTATACGATGTTTGGTTCGATCTTTATGCTCGGTTCAATCATCTGTTTAATGCTCTTGAACAAAACAGTCACAGGAAGTCTTAGCAGTGACGTGCTTGAGCTTTATAAAATGGACATCGCTTTTATTGATGGTCGTTTATTTTCGACTCAAACTTTATTGTTTTTAGGTTTTGCGATTGCGTTTGCCATAAAAGTCCCGATGTTTCCAGTACATACATGGTTACCTGATGCCCACGTTCAAGCGCCTACACCAGGTTCTGTGATCTTGGCTGGTGTCATGCTTAAGATGGGTACTTATGGATTTATGCGTTTTGCAATACCACTTTTTCCAGAAGCGTCTCAGCAATTGTCTTGGGTGTTTTCATTTTTAGCTGTGATCGGAATTATTTACGGGGCACTTGTGGCTATGGTTCAGACCGACATCAAAAAACTTGTGGCTTATTCTTCGGTGTCTCATATGGGTTACATCATTTTAGGTCTTTTTGCTTTTAATGAACTTGGAATGACAGGCGGTTTATACCAAATGTTAAACCATGGCCTTTCAACAGGCGCCTTATTCTTTTTAGTGGGAATGATCTATGACAGAACTCACACTCGAGAAATTTCGGCTTACGGTGGCTTAGCTAAAATTTTACCTTTATATTCTATATTTTTCCTTGTGGTTACTTTTTCAAGTATCGCTGTTCCACTGACAAATGGATTTGTGGGTGAGTTTTACATTTTGATGGGAGCCTTTTTAGCGAATTCAGTTTGGGGTTCTTTAGGCGTAATTGGTGTGATCTTAGGTGCCACATATATGTTGTGGATGGTTAAGAAAGTATTTTTTGGGGAAGAAAACCCAGGCTTACTTGAACATAAACTTTCAGACTTAAAAACATCTGAATTTTTAGTCTTGGTTCCAATCGTTATTATGATTTTTTGGATGGGATTGTTTCCAAATCATTTCCTACAGTATTCGCAGAAAAGTATTTCTAATTTAACTGAAAACGTAAGTAATTATGAACTCACTTTGCACGACAAAGACCGTAAAGAACTTATCTCGCAGAAAAACAACAACTTGTAATAGGAAAGACTATGCAGCCCACTGTTAAATTTATTGATTTTTTACTTGTTTTGCCAATGATCACACTTTTTGTGTTTAGTTTGCTTCCGATTGCTTTAAAAGTTTTTGTTCGCGGAAATGAAGAAGCTAAAGCTGATGTTAACGTCAGCTTATCTGTTTTTGGGGTATTTATATCTTTGGTACTAATGATCATGTTTCATGGCCGCATCTTTTCAGACGGTGTGTTCTTTGCGTTTTCTCAAGCGCTGGTCTTTGATCAATTTACATTCTTATCTTCAGTCTTATGTTATGTGCTTTCAATCTTGGCTTTGCCATTCATATTAAACCATCCCTCAATTCGTAAATCCCAACTTTCTGAATATGTTTTTTTATATTTAAACAGTCTTTTAGGCATGATGATCATGCTAGCGTCTAACGACTTAATTATGACCTTCATTGGTTTAGAATTAATGTCTTTGTGTTTGTACATGATGATCACTATGAACCACGAAATACATCACTCTAAAGAATCTGCAGTGAAGTACTTTGTGTTGGGTTCAATGGCGTCAGCCATATTATTATTTGGAATTTCTTTTATTTACGGGTCTGCAGTTATGATTTCAAACGGTCAGATCATCACGAACTACTCTACGCTTGTAGAAGTGGCGTCACAATTGATTGCAACTGACCGCATATTCTTAATTGGCTACGCTCTTGTATTGATTGGATTTGGTTTTAAAATTTCAATGTTTCCGTTTCACACTTGGGTTCCAGATGTGTATCAAGGAGCTGCAACACCACTAACGCTTTATATGGCAACTGCCGTAAAGATCGCTTCTATCTTGGCTTTGGCAAGATTTTTAATGTTAGATGTTCTTAATGATTCTTTTGCTTTATCAACAACACTACAGTGGATTGCAGTTCTAACAATGTTGATCGGTAATATGGGGGCACTTGCGCAGTCCTCGATGAAAAGAATTTTTGCCTATTCAAGTGTGGCCCACTCTGGTTACATTTTAGTGGGTTTAATTGCATTAGCTTTAGAAGGTGGACCTTTTACAGCAAACATTGAATCTTTAGTTTTATACTTATTAGGTTACGGTTTATTTTCTGTCGGAACATTTGGTTTTTTAAGTTTCTTAGAAAAATCTTTTGACGATGACATTCAGCTGGATAGCTTAAAAGGTTTGTTCTACAGATCACCGTGGACAGCTTTAGGTTTAACGTTTTGCCTTTTAGGTCTTGCAGGTATTCCACCGACACTTGGTTTCTTCACAAAGTTTTATATCTTTTCAACAGCAATGGGTGAAGGTTTATACTGGTTAGTATTATGGGCCTTAATAAATTCAGTGATTGGTGTATACTATTACTTAAAGCCAATCGTATTGATGTTCTTCTATCAGTCCGAAGAAGACATTTACTTAGCCGACAACCACTTCCAAAAGATCATCTTTTTGACAGTTGGTTTCTTAAGTTTAGTGGGTGGGATTTTATTACCTGTAATTCTGTAACTATTAAAAACCTGCAAATAAGAAATTTTTAGAAACTGGGCGTTTGTTTTGATTAAGGTATATAAATAACGTAGTCGGCCTTAGAATTGTTAACTGAGCCTAAAATATTTCTTACAGGTTCTAACGGCAATACAAAAACCGGAATATCTTTAAAGCAACCTTCTTTTACAAGGCTCTCTAAACTTATAAATTGAGTTTTATTCTCAGCTTTTAACGAATCTATTGCATCAACCATTAATGGTTCAACGATCGTAACTTTTCTATTAATATTCGAATCTTTAATTTTCTGAGCAAATGAAACATATTCCTCGCCTTCGTAATTATTCCAAACGTGTTGAACTCCAACTGAATAAAACCCTCTGGAGCATTGAGCCCCTGACATAATTCTATTTATGTTTTCTACCATTTGGTCATCTCGTTCTAAAAAATATTTTGGCGCCCTAAACCAAAAGAATCTTTCTAGAGTTAAAATATCTGCATCTACTGCAAATATAGAATCACCGGTTTTCTTATTTATTTGTTGGATATTATCAACACGGCTCTTTTTATAATTTTCCTAATATCCTGGGTACAATTTTGGAGTTTTCAAAAACCCCATTAGATCGTATTCTTCCGTCATCTCTTCAAAATAACAGTTTTTTGCATTTTCAATTCTAAACAGATTATAAAGACTTGGTATTTGATTTAAAAAAGAGGAGTCATGAGCTTCACCGATTATAACTAAATCAGAAGATTTTAGAATATCGGGTAGAGTTTCATTCAAATTTGAGTCGTCGATTAACTTTTTAAAAAGACCGCACATTTCGCTTTCCGCAAAAGAAGTAGCTAAAAAAGTGAAGGTTGATAAGATTATAAATACAGTCTTAAGAATCATAAAGCTAGAGGAGCAAAAGGCGTGCTTGTTCTGAATAGTTTAAAGTCCAATATAATTCAGTTACGGAAATTTGCTATGTATACATTCTGGGCAAATGACTTAAAACGTCCCTACAAATCGTAGATTCTTAGTTTATCCATCGCCGCTCGGTAACCCGTCTTTGTGATTTCCTCTAAGTTAGTACTGCTCAAACTAAAATGATCAGCGAAGAACATTTGATGGTCTTTGGGGCTTGGATGAATATACATGTAGTGGGCATCAAGATTTACGTTAGTCGTATCAACGATCTTATTTATGATCTTATCTCTTTCTAAATTTGAAATTTCATGGTCATCACAAAACTGTTTAACCAGATCGACAATTCTGACCACGCCTTCTTGGTGGTTTCTGTAGTCCACAACTTTACCGTGAATTAATTGATACAAAGCTTGGTTTAAAATTAAAGGAATACCATACTGATTTAAACTTCCTAGACTTTCGTTATATTCGTAAGGACTCATCGAATAGGAAGCTATGATTAAATCACATCCTATGTCGGCGGCGACATGTGTACTCATGGTGTCCCGGATTTCCCCGTCAAAAAAGAAAGTCGAAGATTCATGTCCAGGTAATGTGATCGGAAAAGGACTAAAAACTGGGGGCAAAGATGTTGAAGCGGCAACGGCTTCAGAAATATCAACCCCTGAAAAATAATCTAAATGATCCCGAGATTTTAATGACGTCGTTAGAATCGGACCGAAGACAGCCTTTTTGGGATAATCTAAATAGGTCGCCACGATAAAAAGTTCGTTATCGAGTTCATCAAAGGAATGGGTTTTTAAAGCAGACTCGGCAAAATACTTTTGAATGTTTCCGGTGTTAAATAACCCGTTAACTTTAATTCCTTTTTTAAGAAGGGTTTCAATGCCGCCTTTAAATTTAGGTTGGACTGAAAAAAAATTGGGGATCAGCAGCCGGCGTAAAGCATCTTTAAAGGAGATATTAAAGATATCCAAATAGCCCATGGGCTTTAATTGAATAGGTTGGTTACCCAAATTCATCTCTTGAGTAAGCCCTTCAAGGCCTGCACCCATCGTAAAGGCATGAATAACCTCTTCAAGGGAATAACCAGAAGCTAAAAAGGTAGCCACAATAGATCCTGCGCTAGATCCTACAAAGTGTTTAATGTTGAATAGGCTTTCTTCTTTTTGGCCAAATGTAAATCCACGTTGGCGTAAGGCTAAGCATACTCCAATGTGAAAAGCCCCAGCTTTAATTCCGCCACCACTTAATACCATTGCAGGCTTTTTCTTATTATTCAGCTTGATCATCACTTTAGATAATAAGAACAGTTGGCTAGGCTTTCAATCGAATAGCCAATAGACGAGATGAGTCAAATGGCTACCAAAAAGGGTAGTCATTGGTCTAGAATTGACTATATATTCAGGAACAAAGTCCTGAATACTCAAGTGGGGCATTTACTCATTTAAGGCATGTGATAAGTTAGTTTTGTAGGAGGTTGATTGGTCAGTAGTGAATGGATAACGCTTTCAGATTATTCCTCGAAATATCGAACAAGCGTTTCGACATTAAGACGACGTATTAAAAAAGAAGAAATTCAATACGTCTTCGAAAATGGCAAATACTACTTACCGGATTTATCTCCTCACCAAATAGTTGAGGCTAAAAAATCTTTTTCACACGCCCCCCCAAAAACTGAAGATTACTCTTTAGGTCAAAGCATTCGTGAAAAAGGTTTTTTAGGCTTCGAAGAAAGCTTGGATTTAGATTTTGATTTAGAATTAAAGAAAGATAAAAATTTTGAATCCGAGATTTCTTTTATGAACAACGATAAGTCATCACCTCCGCAATTCACTCGTAGTCAGTCTTCTGCGGAAAGCATCCAAATTCAAAATATTTTGTCTCCACTTTTAGATCAAATGAATAAAGAACTTAAAAAAGCCTATTCTGCGACTCTTCAAGAAAAAGAAGAGCAAATTATCATTTTAAAAGAACAGGTTGCCGATCTTAAAACGCTGATTAATTTTTTAGAAGCCGAGAACAAAAGGCTTTCTGATATCAATCCAAAAACTCAGACGAATTCTTTTTTCAGAAACTAGCATCACCTTACTCAAAAATTATTTAAATATTTTTGTAAATTAAGCTCTTCAAATTGTTAACTGTTGTTGTAAATTAGTTAAGCAATTACAAATACTTATTGTTCTATTTAAGAAATTAGAGTTTTTTAAATAATCTTTTCAGACACAATTTTCTGAAGTGTTTCATACTGACACACTAAAGTCCTAAAGTTTTAGACTTAAGTGACGAAAAGGTATTATATGCTAAAAAGACTAGCCCTTCTTACAATGCTTATAGGTTCCTCTGCAATCCCGATGCAGACCCAACCAAATTATCAAAGTCGTACAGTTCAAAGTTTTGAAATCAAAGATTGCCACACTGAAAACGAAAAGATCGACCTAGAAGAAAGTCTAATCGGCGTCAAAAAATCCAACCAGTCTAAAATCCACTGCAATAACTAAAAAAGGTAAAAAAGGTGCCAGGTTCCGAATGCTGGTCACGTTGCGTAAAATTTCAAAGTAATGGATAAGTAGTCGGCCAGTCCACAACAAAAAACACTTCATCTTTTGCTATACAACTCACTAAACATTTTACACTCAGCTCACCTACAGCTTACGGCTTCACCTGTATATATGGCATTAATAATGCTCATATAGAAATAAACTTTGTGAGGCCTATTAATGTCTATTAATAAACTAATTCTATTTTTGTTTTTTCAGATGAATGTGGCTTTTGCCGAAGTTCTATCAATAGATATATCAGGACAGAGTGGTATGCCTCCTGTTGATGGAGCGTGCTGTGATAATATGTCCCCAACCTCTAATCCTAACCAAAACCCACGAGATGGTGATGATGCAAGGCCCGGAACTCTTGGTGCTAATGCGAACAACCTTGATCTTGAACTTGAAGATAATGGTCGTCTAAACGGACAAATAATTGTTTACGGTACAGTTTATAATTCAAATAATGGAAGAGTTAGATCAAATATCAATGACACTATAAGTTTAACATCTTCCATATTTGTTAATGCTGAAGGTGGGGACGGAGCTAGGGGCGGAATTGGTGGTCAAGGTCAAGATGGTTGTGAGGGTCGAGATGGATCTGATGCAACTGAAACTCGAAATGGTCAAGATGGTACCGACGGTTGTGATAGTGGAAATGGTGGGGATGCCTCTGTAGCTCAAGATGGTGGGGTCGGTGGCCAAGTTCGAGTGATCATTCCAGCGGATCAAACTCATTTAGCTTTACTTGTAAGTGCAGATATTGAAGGTGGAAATGGTGGTGCTTCAGGAAGACCCGGTCAGCCTGGTCGACCTGGTCAAGGTGGCGATGGTGGTGACTCAAAAACATATGTTGATTATTGGGTGGATGAACCTGCATGTCCTCCACCACCATCTTCAAGCGGTGGTGGGTACGACGGCGGAGGCAATTATAGTCCCGGCGGTGGATCAAATGATCTTGGAAATGGTTATAATAGTTTTGAAAGTAATGCGGCTCCTCACTTATTGGAAATATTAAAAGGTACGACTCAAATAGCTGGTGATATTTTAAATGAATTGATTGGCGTTAGTCCAGCCTATGCTTGCGGCGGTAGAAATCCTGTTTATGCAACTAACGCTGGCGGCGATGATGGCAGTGATGGTCAATCGGGTTCTGTGGGTCGTGGTGACACGTCCCCTGGTCAAGATGGCGATGATGGAAAGTTTGAATTTATAGTTGTTGAACCTAATGGTCGCGAAACCGTTTATAGAAGACCATTTGATCTTCAGCTTTTAAGTTATGATCTTAGAGATTCTGCACCTGGCGGGAACGAAGATGGTATTTTTGAGCCCAACGAAATTTTAACGATCTCAAGAATTCGTATTAAGAATGTGGCCCAAATGCCAAGCCCAAGGATGACAGATGTTATCTTATCCATTCAAACTTCAAATTGGCTCATTGCAAACCCAGTTGATAAAGTTGTTGTGCCTTCATTAAATGGTGGTCAAGAAATTACACTTCCTAATAGATTTCAAGTTCAGGTGAGAAACACATTTACTGCTGGACAAAGCGAATCTTGGTCAGTCAGTGACACAATTGTTCCTAGAGGATCAGTTCCAAGAATTCAACGAACATTAGGTGGTTTAGCTTTACCTAAAACTGTTCACATGAGCTTTCCTGTAGAAATCACACCGATACAGTCTGTATCAGTCATCGGACCAGGGGAAACTGCAGCCATACAGTGGAGAGTCACAAATACATCAGCTGGAAATTTTATCGGATTAAACGGAGCCATACGTAGATTACAAACCACATTAAGACGAGTTGGTGGCGATGCACCTCAAAATACAATTGCAAACATAAGTATTGCTGGTGATGAAAATGGTTCTTTAGCAGGTTACTTAAGAACAATCACTGAGCTTCGATCTAATGAATCCGTAATTATTTCAGGACAAATCAATTTTTCTTCTGAAGCTCAGCCTTATACGTATGTTGATATTCAAACCAGTCTTGGCTTAGAAATTTTTGGTACTGGCGAAATGTCCACGATCATGACTCAAGGTCACAGAATCAGTATCTCACAAACTTATAGATACACTCCAGGAGCATCAGTGCTTCTGTTGACTCATTCATCAATCACCAGAGAAGAATATTCTGCTTGGATGGCTGTGTTTGAAAATTTAGGTCTTAAAGCAGATGTTTGGGATATATCTTATAATAGAGATTTAAACTTAGTTAAAGATCTTCAAGATAACCAAGGTCATTCATTAATGAAAAACTATGCAGGTAAAACTATTGTTTTATTGAATGGTCCGCTGAGCGATAATAGAAATTTAGAAGCGATGAGATTATTAAATAGATCTCAGTTTTATCAAGCCGCTTTAGAAAATAATATTAATTTTTATGTTTTAGGTGGAGATCAAGAATCATTATTTTCACAACTCGTTGGAATGCATTTATCACCGAATGCTTTAGAACAAACTGCTGTAAATAAAGAAAGTTTTTTAAGACACGTTGAATCCCAAGAGATCAGTTCAGCACCGATTTCAATCGCAAACCCGGATCAACTGACTTATCAAGAGTTACAAAAGCGTTTAAGACAATTTCCTGCAGCCAATCACTCATTAATTTTTACTGATTCTGGTAGCAATAGAACGCGACTGACATTGTATCCAAGTCTGTCCCAGCTTTCAGGCAGTATGATTGCCCAACCGGCAACTGTTCGTGAAAAAGCTTCTTTAAGTTTTATTAGAAGTTCAAAAAACTTAAGACCATTTTTATTGTCACTGTCGTTAAATGATAAAATTAAAAGCTACAAATCAATTTTAAAATCGGGAGACCGTCTTTATTTACCTTTTATCACGTCAGCTTTAATTCATGATCTCATTGAAGTGTCTTATGTTTATAAAACTACAGATACAAAAAAGGCTGAGCAATTAGAAAAACTTCAAGCTTTTGCAGAAAGTATTTTAATGTCTGAAGTGCATGGAAATTCTAAAGAACAGTTAGGGCGAGTTGTTGCCGCCATAGCATTTTTTGCTCAAGCGTCTTCTGATAATGCCTTGGTGTCTTATTCTAATCAGCTTGTAAACAAATTAGATGATCCAACAAAAACTTTTTACCGAACATTTTTAGAATCATTCAAGCAATTTTCATCCAGAAGAGAAACTGCACTTCGTGTTAATTTTGAAAAAACATTCGATACATATAAAATGTTTACTTTGCCAGCCATTGGAAGAGCTATCACAAGTAGCAATACACTTTTTATAAAGTCTTCCGTCGTTATTAAGGGGGATTTATAATGAAAAAGTCATTTGGTTCAATCATCTTTTTGTTTTTTGTTTTATCAACATCACTAATCTCGATAAACGCATCAGCCAATAGTTGTATGGAATACTTAAGTGGGTCTGGTTTTGCATCTAAAGAATTAGTTAGAATTTATGCGGGCCCCGGAGTCGTTGTTCCACGTCTCATTGAATGTATTTATTGTGGTGAAGGCAGCTTAATGCCTGCATCTTTAAAAGATCCAAGAATCACAATCACGAATTCAGTGGCGGATGTTGAAGGCTTACGTCTTCGATCAGGAGATAAAGCCCCAGAATTTTTAGGTGCAAGTATTCAGTGTACCGATTGTGGTGGACATTCGGCTTTGTGGCAAATGGGTAGACCAGGACAACCTCCAAAACCAGCGGCTGTAACAAAAGCTCTTGAAATTTTCACCGATCAAGAAAAAGGCAAACGATATGTTATGCTGCCGAAAGAGTACGAGGAATTAGCTCGAAAAGATTCCGAGATGAATCGTTTGGTAAGAGCACAACACATTGCAATTTGTCCTAGCTGTTCCGTCACGACAATGACGGATTCACGACCAAAAGGTGGTATAAATTGTCCGCCTTGTGGTGGTCATATTCCACAAAGCAATATCTACAATACCGGGGAACTTTTAGCAGCAGCCGATAAAAATACTAAAAATACAATTATGGTGTCAACAGGGCCGATAACATTCCACCCTGAACGAAGAGTACGCGATGACTATAAAAGAGATGAAGAGAAGTGTGCTAGAAAATGTTCTTGTTTGATGTGGTGTTGTGCTGTGC
>JANODG010000108.1:0-5947 GCA_031412575.1 Bdellovibrionales bacterium | reverse complement strand
GGTATTGCAAGCGTTGGAAGTTTAAAAGCTTACAGTGTTGCAGGAATAGGCTTGTATGATGTTTTACTTCCAGTGTTGATCGGTTTTGTTGCCTTTTTGTACCTTCAACTTAGCACGAAGAGAAAGACATGGGCTGAAGAGGTTGTTTTAGAAACCTCAAAAGTTATTTGGCCTCCTTTAAAAGATGTGCAGGTTTCTACTTTAGTAGTTTCGATTATGTTAATTATTTCTGGAATAGTGCTTTTTGCGATGGATGCACTGGCAAGTAGTGTTATTGATTTCATTTTGGGTCGTTAATAAAAGACGATAATTAAAAACGACTGTAAAGGATCACAGGTTATGGATAAAAAGTGGTACATAGTAAACGTTCAAACAAGTTGTGAGGCCATTGCCAAATCAGCAATTTTAGAGCGAGTTAAGTCCAATAAAATGGACGAAATGTTTGGTGAAGTTTTAGTTCCTACTGAAAACGTTGTTGAATTGATAAAAGGACAAAAACAAACTCGCGCAAAGAAATTTTTCCCTGGATATATATTTGTTCAAATGGTTATGACTGAAGACACATGGCACTTAGTGCGTGGGGCTTCTAAAGTAACTGGGTTCGTTGGAACATCAGGAAATAAAATGCGTCCACCAGAAGTGCCAGAAGAACAAGTTCGTCGAGTCACTCAGCAGATGGAAGATGGGGCCGTGGTTTCTAAACCGAAAGCTAACTTCACAGTAGGTGAGACAGTAACCGTTGTTGACGGACCATTTAACAACTTCACAGGCGTTGTCGAAGAAATTAACGAAGAAAAATCCAAAGTTAAAGTGTCCGTGAGCATTTTCGGTCGACCAACACCAGTTGAATTGGACTTCATCCAAGTTTCAAAAAACTAAGCTTTATTTAAATTCAACTTCATATTTAATTCATTTAAGATTCAAATTTCTTTGATTCTTTTTTCTATAAAACTGCCTACTTATTACACTTGCTAAATCAATGTTAGAGACTTGAGGTGGTTGGATAAGATAAGAAGTTTTACCTTAATGGCTTGAGTGAGCTAAACCTGTTTTTCTATTCGAAGAGTCAAGTATTTTTCTAATGATTTATTGACATCATTCCACTTTTGGCGGATTACCAGTAGTTCAGTTTAAAAATTAACCACCCATTTATAATTATTTAAATGGGCTTGCTAGGAGTGGGTCATGGCTAAAAAAGTCACAGGTATGATAAAGCTACAGATCCCGGCAGGGAAAGCGAATCCTTCGCCTCCCGTTGGACCGGCACTCGGACAGCATGGTGTAAACATTATGGATTTTTGCAAACAGTTCAATGCAAAAACTCAGCCTTTAGGTGATACGGTTGTTCCAATCATTATCACTGTTTACGCCGATCGCTCGTTTACGTTTGTCACCAAATCAGCGCCGGCATCAGTGCTATTAAAGAAAGCTGCTAATATCAAAAGCGGTTCTAAAACACCTCAAAGTGCAAACGTGGGTAAAGTCACAATGGCACAGGTCAAAGAGATTGCGAAAGCAAAGCTTAATGATCTTAACGGAGTTACATTAGAAGCTGCTGTTTCCCAAATCAAAGGTACTGCGAAAAGCATGGGCCTAGATGTGGTTGAGTAAGGGAGCGGATAATGTCTAAAATCGGAAAAAAATTAAAAGAATCTAGTAAAAAAGTAGATAGAACAAAAAAATACAATTCAACAGATGCTGTTGCTTTAGCGGTAGAAACTGCTCCTGCAAAATTCGATGAATCCATCGACGTTGCTGTTAGACTTGGTGTTGATCCAAAACAAAGTGATCAACAGGTGCGTGGTGCGGTTGCATTACCTCATGGTCTTGGAAAGAAAGTTCGTGTTCTTGTGTTTGCAAAAGGACCTAAAGAAGCAGAAGCCAAAGCGGCTGGTGCAGATTTCGTGGGTGCTGATGACATCGTTGAAAAAATTCAAGGTGGCTGGTTAGACTTTGATAAAGCACTAGCAACTCCTGACATGATGGCGACAGTTTCTAAGGTTGCAAAAATCTTAGGGCCTCGTGGTTTAATGCCGAATCCAAAAGTTGGAACAGTGACTATGAACGTTGGCGCTGCTGTTGAAGCTGAAAAGAAAGGTAAACTTGATTTCAGAGTTGATAAAGACGGAACAATTCACGCAACTATTGGTCGTAAATCAATGGGCGCAGGGAAATTGACTGATAACTTTAACAGTTTGATGCAAGCCCTACTCAAAGCTAAACCATCTTCTAGTAAAGGTGTTTATATGCGCGGAGTAGCTGTTTCCTCTACAATGGGTCCAGGAATTAAAATAGATCCAATGGAGTTTTCAAAATAATTTAATTTTCAATGCTGAGTTCGGACGAAGAAAATAGGTGCTGTTAAAAGCTTAATGTCCTATCGAGGGTGGTACCTCCGCTAGAGCTCAGTAAATCTAATAAAGGAGGTAAAAACTTGATCAACACAAAAGAAACAAAAGCAGAATTAATAAAAGATTTGTCTGATAGCTTCGCAAAGTCGAAAGCGGCTTTTCTTGTAGACTACAAGGGAATGAACGTTGAACAGATTACGACATTACGTAAGCAATTAAGTGATGTGGGTGCAACTATGAAAGTAGTTCGTAACACATTAGCACTACGTGCACTGTCAGATTATAAATCTGCGAATGCAGCTTTGGGCGATAAACTTGTTGGCACGAATGCATTTGTATTCGCCATCGAAGAAGCTACCGGGCCTGCGAAAACAGTCTCAAATTTTGTTAAAGATGTAGAACACTTTAAGTTCAAGGCAGGTATCATGGGTGATACTGTTCTTGATTCGCAAAGATTAACATATCTTTCAACTCTTCCAGGTAAAGACGAGCTTAGAGCTAAGCTTCTTGGAACACTACAAGCACCAATGTCACAATTCGTAAGAGTATTGGCTGCGGTTCCAGGTGGATTCGTAAACGTATTAAATGCTTATAAAGATAAAAAAAGTTCTTAAAAATTTAAATTTCAAAAATTAAAGGAGTATTAAAATGTCATTAGATAAAGAAAAAGTTGTTGAGTATCTTTCAAACCTTCCAGTAATTGAACTTGCGGAAATGATTTCTACACTAGAAGAAAAGTGGGGCGTTAGTGCTGCTGCTCCTGTAGCTGTTGCTATGGCGGGTGCTGGTGCGGGTGCTGCTCCTGCAGAAGAAAAAACTGAATTTGATGTGATTCTTGCGGAAGCTGATCCGACTAAGAAAATCAATATCATTAAAGAAGTTAGAGCTGTAACTGGTTTAGGCTTAAAAGAAGCTAAAGACCTAGTTGAAGGTGCTCCAAAGCCAGTTAAAGAAGGCGTAACTAAAGATGAAGCTGCTAAAATAAAAGATATTTTAGAAAAAGCTGGCGCTAAAATTACAATCAAGTAGTATTTAAATGCTTTAGATGGTCTTACCCGTTTTGTAAAATGGTAAGACCATTTAATTTTAGATTTAAATTTTAAAATCAACACCCTTTAAAAGCACGACCGAATAACGCTAGGAATTGTTTAGAAGTTGATTTAAGATTTAAGCCTAAAATTTAGCCTAAAAATTTAGACGAAAAATAAAGTTAGTGTTCATAAATGCTAATCTCTTAAATGTTTAAAAGGAAATCGAAGCTTGAGCTTATCCAAATTATTCACAATAAAAATAATCAATTTATTAGATAAAATTTTAAAATATTAAAATCAAAAAGACTTATAAAAAAGTAGGAGACAATTCATGTCAAAAAACTCTGTCACAGGATCAAATCTTAGATTAAGAAGATCTTTTGCAAGAAACCCAATCGTTATTGATATTCCTAATCTTATTCAGCTTCAAAAGCAGTCCTATGAAGACTTCCTTCAAAAAGACAGTGATCCAGATCGTAGACAAGACGAAGGCTTAAACGGCGTTTTTAAATCAGTATTTCCAATTTCTGATTTCAATAAAACTGCAAGCTTAGAGTTTGTAAACTACACTCTCGAGGCTCCCAAGTATGACGTTGATGAGTGTCGTCAGCGTGGAATGACTTATGCGTCTCCAGTAAAAGTGACCTTAAGACTTATCGTTTTTGAAGTTGACGAAGAAACAGAAGCAAAAAACATCAGAGATGTTAAAGAGCAAGAAGTTTACTTAGGTGAAATGCCACTTATGACTCAAAACGGATCTTTCATCATCAATGGAACCGAAAGAGTTGTAGTATCTCAGTTACACAGAAGTCCGGGTGTGTTTTTTGACCATGACAATGGAAAATCCAGCACAAATGGCAAAATCATTTATTCTGCACGTGTGATTCCTTACCGTGGATCTTGGTTGGATTTTGAATTCGATCAAAAAGATCTTTTGTACTGCCGAATCGATCGCCGTCGTAAATTTCCAGCAACGATCGTTTTAAGAGCTTTAGGTTTTTCTGTAGAAGAACTTTTAAATTATTTCTACGACGTAGATAAAGTTGTTTACGAAAAAGGGAAATTCTACCGTCATATCAATATCGAAAAAATGTCAGGACAAAAAGCCTTATCAGACATCATCGATCCAAAAACTGCTGAAGTTTATGTTAAAGCTGGTCGTCGTATTACACGTGCTGTTGTTAGAAAAGTTAAAGACGCGGGTTTAGAAAGAATTGAAGTTATGCCTGAAGATTTAGGCGGTAAAGTTTTAGCTAAGCCACTTATTGACATGACGACTGGGGAAATCTTAGCTGATGTGAACCAAGAGATTAGCGCTTCTTTACTTGAAATTGCTACAAACGCTGGAATTAAAGATTACTCTTTGATTTTCTTTGATGGTCTAAGCGTTGGTCCTTACTTAAGAAATACATTGTTAGTGGATAAAGTAAATTCAGCCGAAGAAGCTTTGTTAGAAATTTACAAGCGTTTAAGACCAGGCGAGCCACCAGCTTTAGATGCGGCCACTGGATTTTTTGACCGTTTATTCTTTAATCCTGAAACTTATGATTTAAGTGAAGTTGGTCGTTTAAAGATCAACCATAGATACAATATTTCTTTTGAAGACACTCCTGTTGAACACAGAACATTAACCAAAAGTGATATCATGAACACTGTCAAAACAATGATTGATCTTAAAAATGGTCAAGGTGTTGTGGATGATATCGATCACTTAGGTAACCGTCGTGTGCGTTCTGTGGGTGAGTTACTAGAAAACCAATACCGTATCGGTCTTGTTAGAATGGAAAGAGCCATCCGTGAAAGAATGAGCTTACAAGATATCGACACAATGATGCCTCATGATCTTGTGAACGCAAAACCAGTTTCTGCCGTTGTTAAAGAGTTTTTTGGATCAAGTCAGTTGTCACAGTTTATGGATCAAACAAATCCATTATCTGAAATTACTCACAAACGTAGACTTTCAGCTCTTGGACCTGGTGGTTTAACCAGAGACCGCGCTGGATTTGAAGTTCGTGACGTGCATCCAACCCATTATGGTCGTATTTGCCCGATTGAAACTCCTGAAGGTCCAAACATTGGTTTGATCGCTTCACTTGCAACTTATGCTCGTATTAACAAATACGGATTTATTGAAACTCCATATCGTGATGTTGTTGACGGTAAAATTTCTGCTGAAATTAAATACACGTCTGCTTTAGAAGAAGCGGGACATAGAATTGCCCAGGTCTCTAGAGATCAAAAAGGTGTTAAAGAAATCACGACTGAAAAAGTAAACGTTCGTCATGACGGTGAATATGAAATTATCGAAAGAGACAAAGTTTCTTTGATGGACGTTTCGCCAAGTCAGTTGGTGTCGATTGCGGCCTCATTAATTCCATTCTTAGAGCATGATGATGCGAACAGAGCCCTAATGGGTTCAAACATGCAACGTCAGGCTGTTCCATTATTAAGATCAAAAGCTCCATTAGTTGGTACAGGTGTTGAGCGTTTAGTAGCTCGTGACTCTGGAACTAGCGTTGTCGCTTTAAATGATGGTGTTGTTGAAGAAGTTGATGCTTCCAGAAT